>NZ_LT629772.1:5814789-6120830 GCF_900105385.1 Microlunatus soli
CAGCGCTGCAGCCGATCGGCATCTACACGATCCCGGAGGTTTCCTACTGCGGCAAGACCGAGGCCGAACTGACCGAGGAGGCGGTCCCGTTCGAGGTGGGCATCTCGCGGTACCGCGAGCTGGCTCGCGGCCAGATCATCGGTGACTCCTACGGGATGCTCAAACTGATCGTGCACACCGACACCCGACAGATCCTCGGCGTCCACGTGTTCGGCACGAACGCGACCGAACTCGTGCACATCGGCCAGGCGATCATGGGCTGCGGCGGCACCGTGGACTATCTGGTCGACACCGTCCTGAACTACCCGACGCTGTCCGAGGCCTACAAGGTCGCGGCACTCGACGTCACCAACAAGCTGCGTGCCGTCGAACGGCTGACCAGTTCGATGCTGGTCGCGGATTGACCGTCATCGACGAGAGCTACACGGGCCCGCCGCGCGATCAACGACGTCGCAGCAGGTAGCCGATCGCCGCAACCGTCGCCACCGTGGCACCGACCATGATCACCGCAGGCGGTGCCAGCGCTGCGGCAAGGGCAGCGGCGGTCGACGATCCGAGCAGTTCTGCGGTGCGGACCGCGAACAGTGCGGTCCCGTTGATCTTGCCGAGATCGTCGGTGGCAGCGGACTGCATGATCGTCAGCCGTGGAATGTCCCACAGCGACCATCCCGCTGACATCGCGGCTCGACATCCGGCGGCGACGACGACGGGTGCGATCTCCAGTCCGAACAACAACGGCAGGGCACCGAGCCCGACGGCGCGCAGCACCAGCCCGAGCCTCATCATCGCTTCGGTGCCGAGCAGCGTACCGATCCGGGCCGAACCGACCGACCCGGCGATACCGGCCACCGCGCCGATTCCGATCACCAGTCCGATCATGGACGACGACAGACCGGCGTCGGCGTAGCTGACCAGCAACGCCGCCGACGCAACGGCGAACCCGAACCCGAACGCCATCTCCTGGCCCACCAGCCGGCGCAGCCGACGGTCCCGCCAGACCAACCGGGCACCCTCCAGCAGGTCGGCTGCCCGGGGACGCCGGGAGGTAGCGGGAGTGGCGGGCAACACGGCCGTAGCGGCTCCGCAGAAGAGGTGGCAGGCCGCCGGAATGATCATGCTCAGCGGAGCTCCGACGGACTGGATCACGGCCCCGGCTGCGGCCGGGCCCGACGCCCGGGCGGCGCCGTCGGTGATCGCCAACCGGCGATTGGCGGCCGACAGCTCCGCGGCCGGCACCAGATACGGCAGGTAGGCGTGATAGGCGGTCTCGAAGATCATCGCCAGGATCCCGACCGCCCCCGCGACCATGATCAACTGGGTGACGGACAGCACGCCGAACAGCCAACACACCGGGATCGTCGCCAGCACAGCGGTCCGGCCGAGATGGGAGATCATGATCAACAGCCGGCGCGGGAATCGGTCGACCACGGTGCCGACGGCCAACCCGAAGATGATCCATGGTGCGGTGCCGGCAGCGGAGAGCACGGCGAGCGTCCGGGTGTCGGCGGACAACGCCGTCAACGCGGTGAGCGGCAGTCCGAGGCCGCTGATCTGCAGACCGCCGAGCGAAACGGTCTGCGCGATCCAGAAGATCACGAACGCTCGACGACGAGGGGAGGTGTGCATGGGCAGCATCCATTCGGGTGCCGGCCCTCAATCCCCTGGTACAGCGGTTGTGATGTTGTTGTGGACCATCATGCGGGAAAGGCGGCCCGGCGGCAAGCACCACAACCGCCGCCGGTCAGCCGCCGATGACGTCGAGCAGTGCCTCACCGAGCCGGTCGTAGTCGTCCGGCGTGTTGTACGGCGCCGCAGCCATCCGCAGGAATCTGCGGCCACCATGGCCGGTCGTCGGCACCGTGATCCGGTGCCGTTCGGCGAGCAGTCCGCTGAGCCGGTCGGCCGACTCGTCGGGCAGGTCGGGCAGCGGCAGCAGTCGCATCGTCGGTGCGGGGACCGTCGCCAGATCCTTCAGGTCCGCATCGATCGCCTCGGCGAGTCGATGCTGGGCGTCGGTGATCATCGTTGCCTGCCGGGCGATCTGATCCCAGCCGCCGAGGCGTTCCCAGAAATCCAGCCCGTCGCCGATCGCCAGCCAGCCGGCGTAGTCGCCGGTCCCGGGGTGGTCGAAGGCCGCGGCGTACCCGTCGGGGAGCTGCCAGCTGAGCACTGCCGGGAACGTCACCGCTCGGAGGTCCTCGCGGGTCCACAACACCGCCGAGCCGCGTGGGGTGTAACCCCACTTGTGCAGATTGCCCACCCAGTAGGCGACCCCGAGTCCGGCGATGTCGGTCCGGAGCGTGCCGGGGACGTGGGCGGCATCGACAAGGACCGGCGCATCCACGGCGGCCGCGATCCTCGCCACCGGCAACACCATCGCGGTCCCCGAGGTGATCTGGTCGACGACCACCAATCGGGTCCGAGGACTGCAGCGCTCGACAAAGGCGGCGACGATGTCCTCGTCGTCGGCCCCGACGGCGAAATCGGTGCTGACGACGCTCGCGCCCCGACGCTCGGCCCAACTCGTCGCCGCGATCCGGACGGCGCCGTACCCGTGACTGCTGAGCAGGATCTCGTCGCCCGCGCCGAGGTCCAGCGAACCGAGCACTGCCGAGACTCCCTCCGAGACGTTGCGGACCAGTCCGGCGGACTCCGGCGAGATGCCGAGGAAGCTCGCCGCCCGCTGTCGGGTCTCGGCGATCAACGGCGGCAGTTCGTCGGCGTTGAATCGATGCGGGTTGCGCTCGGCCCGATCCCGCCAGACCTCAGCCGCCCGCCGTACCGGGATCGGTGCACAACCGAACGCGCCGTGGTTGAGGTGCAGGACCTCCGGGTCCAGGCCGAAGGTGCTGAGCAGTTCGCGGTTCACCCGACCATGATCACCGGCAGCGGTCGGTTTCGGTGAACCGGGTCCGGTCAGCGTCTCAGCGGCGGCGCCGACTGACGACTCGGCGACGACTTGGGTTACCCTTACTGAGGTTTACCTAACTTGAGCTCGATGTGTTGTCGGAATGTCCGCTGTCGAAGGGGAAATACGTGTTCAGACCTATCCGCGCCGTGGTCGCGCTGTTGAGTGTGATCGGCCTGATCGTAGTGGCCGGCTGCGAGTCCTCGCCGACAGCGGGCCGTGCGCCGTCATCGGTGGCGAGCAGTTCAGCGGCGGGCGGTGCGGGCAACTTTCCGGTGACGGTCAAGCACGCCTTCGGCTCGACGACGATCGAGAAGAAGCCAGAGCGGGTGGTCACCTGGGGCTTCGGCAGCACCGACGCAGCCTTGGCTCTCGGCGTGGTGCCGGTGGCGATGCCCGAACAGACCTACGGTGTGGACAAGTCGGGTGTACTGCCCTGGGTGAAGCAGAAGCTGACCCGGATGGGTGCCAAGACCCCAACCCTGCTGAGCAATCCCAGCGGCTCGAACGAGGTGCCGATGGAAGAGATCGCCAAGGCCGCCCCGGACGTCATCCTGGCCAACTACTCCGGCATCACGGCCAAGCAGTACGCGACGTTGAGCAAGATCGCGCCGACCGTGGCCTATCCCGATCAGCCGTGGGCGACGCCGTGGCGCGATGTCGTCAGAACGGTCGGTACTGTGCTCGGCGAGGAGCCGAAGACCGAGCAGCTGCTGGCCGGGATCGACCGGCAGGTCGAACAGAAGGCTGCGGCGCACCCCCAGTTCAAGGGCAAGACGGTCGCAGCGGTCTGGGACACCGGCGACAGCTTCTACGTCTACAAGAAGCGTGACCCTCGCGTGGCGTTCCTGACCGATCTGGGGATGGTGAGTGCTCCGAGCGTCGACAAACTCGCCCCCGACGACGACAACTTCTATTACACGTTGAGTTACGAGCAGGTCAGCAAGCTGCGCAGTGATGTGCTGCTGGTCTATGCCGATGATCAGAAGCAGGCCGACGCGTTCCTGGACAAGTCCTACGCCAAGTCGATGCAGCAGGTCCGTGCCGACCATGTCGCGACCGTCGTCGGCCCCGAGTTCGTGGCCGCCGTCTCGCCACCCACGGCACTGTCGTTGACGTGGGGGATCGACGGCTACCTGAAGGCGCTGGACAAGGCAGTCAGCTAGCCGCGCCAGGTCCTCGGCCCGCGATGTCGATGTGCGTGATGTCTTCGCGTCCCAGACGGTCAGATGAGGCGCCGGGTCGAGGTCGCCGTGACGAGCGGAAGAACGATCTCCGACCTTCGCGTTCGGATCAGATCAGCGACTCCGCCGGGTCGGCCCGGTCGTGGTGCCGGGCGCGCCGCGGTGGTCGCCCACGGACGGGCTGATAGCTGTCGAACCGATACTCCAGGACGCCTTCGCCGCCGGTGAGATCGGGCAACTGGTGCTGCAGATCATGCAATCGCGCCGCGACCAGACGGGCCTCGATCCGCGCCATCGGCCCGGTCTGCCACTGGCCCATCGGTTGGGCGCGCATCCTGCCGAGGACGGTCTGCAGGGCGGCCGCGTCGGCCTCCGGCACCTCGAGCGATACCCGGAGGACCGGCTCGCAGACCTGGGTGCCGGCGAGCCGCAGCGCCTGCCGGCACACCACCGGGGCGACCTTGCGATAGTCGCGGGAGGTGCTGGTCGGGCCGCGCTTGGACGGCGGGCCATCGGCCACGCTGTAGGCGACCTCGACGAGCGTCACGATGCAGTCGGTGACGGCCCAGCCGTAGTGGCCGCGGTCGAGGGCTTCCAGGATGTGTCGTTCGATCGCGGCCCCGAAGCGGCCGACATCGCCGTACAGATACAACGGCATGTCGAGTGCCGGGGCGGCGATCACGAACTGCACTCCGCTACCGGGTTCGGCCGGCTCGATCGTCAGCCCGATCGTTGCCTGGTACGGATTGCTCGGGGTGTTCAGCCGTTCGACCGCCATGGCTGCCCGGCGAGGTCGTTCGATGTGCAGCACTGCCGCATCGGCGAACCGGGCCCGGACGCCGTACTCGTCGGCCAGCGTCGCCTCGAGCACCTCTCGCTGCACCCGGCCGTACAGCGAAACGGTGGGGGTGCCGGCGGCGTCGAGGTGGACGTTGATGAGGGGGTCGGAGTCGGCGAGCTGTCCCAACGCCGCCCGTAGCGCCGGGCCGTCGGCGGGGCGCACCGCCTCGACCGCGGCCTCGAGTGTCGGCGGTGGAAACTGTGGCTCCGCCTGCTCGACCAGCTCACCGACCGGGTCGCCGACCCGGACCGCTGCCAGGCCGCGGACGCGACCGACCTGCCCGGGGGTGAGCAGCTCGGTCGATGTCCAGCCGCCGGCGTCATAGGTCTCCAGGGATGACACTTTGCCGCTGCGACCACCGGGAAGTTCCAGGCGTTGTCGAGGCCGTACGGTGCCGTCCATCATCCGCAGGTAGGCGATCTTGGCACCGCTCGGACTGCGTTCGACCTTGAAGACCCGGGCCGATACCGGTGCCTCGGCGGTGCCGGGTGCGGTCGGCAACAGGGTGGTCAGGGAGGACAGCAGGTCGCCGACGCCGGCGCCGGTGACGGCCGACCCGGCGAAGATCGGATGCAGCACGCCGGCTCGGGTCTGAGCCGCGACGTCGGCGGTCAACTCGGACCCGGCGACGGTGCTGCCGTCGACGTACGCCGCGAGGACCGTGTCGTCGTGCTCGGCGAGGGTAGTCGTCGCGCGCTCGGCGAACGCCGGGTCGTCGGTGCCGAAGCTGGCGAACGAGGAGGCCCGGGACCCGGCGCGCAGCACCCGGCCCATGGCCAGGACATCGGGTGTCAATCGGGTGCGGATCTCGGCGATCACCCGATCGAGGTCGGCTCCCGACCGGTCGATCTTGTTGACGAAGAGCAGCGTCGGCACCTGCAGTCGCTGCAGAGCACGCATGATGATGCGCGTCTGCGGCTGGACTCCCTCGACGGCCGAGAGCACCAGGATCGCCCCGTCGAGGATGCCGAGCACCCGCTCGACCTCGGCAATGAAGTCCGGGTGGCCCGGGGTGTCGACGACGTTGATCAGCCGATCGTCCAGCGGGAACGAGACGACAGCGGACTTGATCGTGATGCCGCGTTCACGCTCCAGGGCGAGACTGTCGGAGCGGGTGGTGCCGGTATCGACCGAGCCGAGCTCGTCGATCGCTCCACCGAGATAGAGCAACTGCTCGGTGAGGGTGGTCTTACCGGCGTCGACGTGGGCGAGGATGCCCAGATTGAGAAAGCGAGTGGACGGCACGCGAAATCCTTGGACCAGGAGGGAACGGAGAGGGAAGACGAAGAACCGCGTACGTCGCTCGCATCGTCAGCTCCTCCTGATCCTGGTCCTGGGGCCTGTTGCCGTCGGGACAAGCCTATGCAGTCTCAGCGGGCGGTGTCAGCCCATTTACCGAAAGCCGGTCAGGCGGTCCCGGCGGCGCGACCTGCTGGTCGTCGGCCCCGTTGTGCCCTGGTAGGGGGTACCGGTCGGCGCGGGGGACACTAGTGTCCCGCACCCGCCGGAGATTCTTCCGACGAGGCGGCGCCGAGGGCGACAACCGTGACCTTCACCCGCGGATCGATCTCGGCCAACACCTCCGCCGGGGCTGCGTCGGTGGTGATCAGTTCGTCGATCATCTCCCAGCCGCAGACCCGGTAGAGCGAGGATGCGCCGATCTTGGTCTCGTCCAACAGCAGCACGCGGCGCCGGGCCGAGCGCAGCATCTCCTGCTTGAGCGTGACGATCCGCTCTTCCTGGTGATAGATGCCGGCCGCATCCGCAGTGGTCGAGGAGACGAAGACCGTGTCGGGACGTAAGGCGTGCACGGCGTCCACGGCGCCGACTCCGAGATAGGACTCGTGGCTGCGGTCGTACTCACCACCGATCGCTTGGGCCACTACTCGGGTCGAGCGGGAGAGCGCGATCAGCGACGGCAGGTAGTTGGTGATCACCTGGATGGTCATCGCGGAGCGGATCAGCGGATCGACCATCGCCGAAGCGGTCGAGGAGTCGTCGATCATCACTGTCTGGCCGTCGCGGACGGACTCGGCGGCTGCGTTGGCCAACGTCTGTTTCTGCGCGACGGCCAACCGCCGACGGATCGCGGCGGCGATCTCGTAGCTTCCGGTCCGGGTGACGCTGGCGCCGCCGTGGAACTTGCGGACCAGACCGCGTTGCTCGAGTTCGTCCAGGTCACGATGAACAGTCATCACCGAGACGTCGAAGCGGGCGGCGAGTTGCTTGGCCGCCTCCGAACCGACCTCGACCAGATGATCGACGATCGCCGCCAGCCGCGCGTCGCGGGTCTGCGTCATCGTTGTGTGAACCCTCCTGTGATGGACGCCGAAGAAGATCACATCATGCGGCGCACAAATAACATATGAAGTCTAGATGAACGGTGCCGA
Organism: Microlunatus soli; assembly: GCF_900105385.1. Classification (NCBI taxonomy): domain Bacteria; kingdom Bacillati; phylum Actinomycetota; class Actinomycetes; order Propionibacteriales; family Propionibacteriaceae; genus Microlunatus; species Microlunatus soli. Next base: position 5,822,113 of record NZ_LT629772.1, read on the forward strand.
ACGCGTGGGTCTTCGGCGTCGCGTCGTCGTCGCCTCGTGGTCTGTCGGGCTCGCCTCCGAGAGCTTCCATCATCGCGATGGCTAGGGAAAACACTGGCTGGGACCGGATGATTCGCGACATCGAAGGGACCTTGGTGCAGCCTGTGTCGGTCCACCAACGATTTTGCGTGGTGTGTGAAGATTGGACCCGTGACTGTTAATGCAGGTCGGCGCGCAACCGGGACCGCAGCGGTTCCGGGTGGTCCGCGCGGGATCCGGGTGACGGGTCACCGCGGTGCGATGGCGCACGCCCCGGAGAACACTGCCCTCAGCCTGGTGACCGCGGAGCAACTGGGCGTCGACGAGATCGAGTTCGACGTCCGGCTCAGTGCCGACGGGGTGCCGGTGATCAGTCACGACGATGATCTTGCCCGCGTGCTGGGGGCGAGTCCGGCGCCGCGAGTGAGTACGACCGCGTGGTGCGATCTGCAGCGCCTGCGACTGCCGCGGGGGCAACGCCTGCTGACGTTGCCGGAGGTGTTGGAGCTGACCCAGTCCGATCTCCAGATCGAGGTCAAGGCGCCGACCGCACCGGCGCTGGTGGCCGAGGTGCTCGCCGAATATCCCGATGATCAACAACGATGCCTGCTGACCAGCTTCCAGGTGCCGATCCTGGCCGAGTTGCAACAGTTGCTGCCGCAGATCCCGCGCGGGGTGATCGCCAATTCCTATGACGACGCGTTGCGGGTCAGCGCCCACGACGTCGGCGCCTCGGCGGTGATGTCGGGGTGGAAGGGATTGACGCCGGCAGTGGTGGACCGTCTGCATGATGAGGACATCCAGGTTGCGGGCTGGCCGGTGCGCAACGCCGACGACGCCGCGCTCGCCGTCGAGCTCGGCGTCGACATGATCACTGCCGATGCGCCGGGAGAGGCGCGGGAATGGCTGGACAACGCGCTGGCCGCTCCCGCCTGACAGATCGCGCCCAGCCTGACTGATCAGGCTCAGACCCGCCGCAGCACCGCGACAACCTTGCCGAGGATCGAGGCGGCGTCGCCGTCGATCGGGTCGTAGGCCTCGTTGTGTGGCATCAGCCAGACGTGACCGTCGGCCCGGCGGAACGTCTTGACTGTTGCCTCGTCGTCGAGCAGCGCGGCCACGATGTCGCCGTTCTCCGCAGTCTGTTCCTTACGGACGACGACCCAGTCGCCATCACAGATCGCTGCGTCGATCATCGAATCGCCGCGGACCTCCAGCAGGAACAGATCACCCTCGCCGACCACCTGCTTGGGTAGCGCGAAGACATCCTCATAGCGCTCCTCGGCCAGGATCGGCCCGCCGGCTGCGATCCGACCGAGCACCGGTACGTGCACCGGCGCCGGGAACGCGTCGTCGATGCCGGTCTCGTCGCTGGTCGCCGATACCCGGTGGGGAAGCGGGCGGACAGCGGAGACACCGTCGGAGGTGCCGGTGAAGTCCTGCGGCAGGATCACCTCCATCGCCCGCGGCCGGTTCGGGTCGCGGCGGAGGAATCCCTTCTGCTCAAGGACCTTCAGCTGGTGGGCGACGCTGGAGGAGCTGGCCAATCCGACCTCGTCGCCGAGCTCGCGGATGCTCGGCGGGTAGCCGCGATTCTCCACCGCGTCCTTGATCACCTCGAGGACGCGTCGTTGCCGCGGTGTCAGACCGCTCGCATCCGGCGGGCCGTCGGGCAGCGGGGTCACCGACGCCCGCTCCGAGACCTCCGCCGAACGACGACGGGCCTGCGCGATCTGCGCCTCGACGTCTGAATTGCGCGGCCGGCCCCGCTTGCCTTGCTTCCCGGCGGTGGAGGTAGTACCGCGTCCCCCAGTGCGGCTGGAGCTCTTCTTCGAATCGGCCATGTGCTCACCGTAGGGAAAACTGAGGCGGGAATCAAACAATTGTTCGAGCGGCGTGTCGGCGTGTCGCGCTCGGATCCGGGGGATCCGGGGCGTCTCGGCGAAGCGGTCGAGGAGAACTGTCAGAGGTGCCTGATGTGCTGTTGTTCGTCGGATCGCAGCAGCGTACGGCCGACGAGGTAACGAATGAGAACGAATGTACGAATGGTCTTGCGAATGACCCGCGGATCGACTACAAATCACACAGGCGTTCGATCGAACATCCGTTCGAGAGACGTGCGAGTCAGTCACTTGGCTCGAATCGAGTTACAGGGGAGTCGAAGATGAGTGCAGCAACGATCGAGGCGGTCTCGTCGGCGCACGGCGACAAGGATCGGGCAACCCGAACCGCAGCTCCGATCCGGGTCCGTCGGCCGCGGCGCAGCCGGGGTAGCGGCCGAGGTGCCGCGCCGGTGGGCCGCTCGACGACCGGCGTCGCTGCACCCCGGCTGGTTCCCGGCCGTTCGGTCCCCGTCGACGGCCGGCAGGCAACGGCCACGGCATGCCGCGACGAGCGTGTTGCGGCGGCCGGAGTGCGTTCGGTGCGTCAGGCGGCGACCGCGAGCTGGCGGCTGACCAACCGAGGGATCGCGGTGGTGATGATCACCGGTGCGATGCTGATGGCAGCCGCGGTCACCGTCATCACGGCGACCGCACTGACGGTGACCTCACCCGATTACACGCCGGCGGGCCATTCGGCCGTCGCCGGTCGCTGATCACGACCGTCAGCGCTCCGCCACCCGGTCGTCCCGGCTGCTCGGCAGGTGTCGCCGTGTTTTGTGACACCGGGCCGTCCCGCGCCGCAGCGCAGGCCGTCCGTCCGGGTTCGGATCAGGTCGTGCCGCCGAGTCCCGTCTCGTTGCCGTCCGGGTCCCGGTAGACGTACTTACTGACTCCGTCAAGTCGCTCGATCTCTGTCGGTTCCAGTCCGCGGGCGGCCAGCGCTGCCACCCGGTCGGCCAGGTCATCGGCCCAGATCATGTTGACCGCGCCACCGGCGCGCTCCGGCTGCTGGACGATGTAGACGAACTGGTTCTCCGCCAGCTGCCAGACGGCCTCGATGTCGTTGGGGTAGAACGACGGCTCGGCACCCAGCAGCCGCACGTACCACGCCAGGGCAGCCCGAAAGTCCCGGACCGGGATCCCGGCGAAGAGCCCGTTCGCCACGGCACACCTCCTGGTCGGGGTCGATCGCCCTCGCGGCTGCCGGACAGCCTATGGCGGCGGCCACCCCATGCGCCAGAGCTGCTCGGCTGGGCGGCTGGGCTGGTCGGTCCGCCCTCACTGAGGGCTCATCGAGGCTGCCCGGACGGTCCCCTCCGACACGCCACGCGCGGCCGGCGGTGACGGTTGACTGCTCACCCCGGCGGACGTAGTATCCATATCTAGTAGTTACAGACGTGTGTTTCGTCCACAATTTGTGTTCGCTATCCACACATCGTCCACATCCGATCCACATGGTCGCCCACAAGTCGTCCCCAGAGTTGTCCCCAGGACGAGGCCGGAGCAGAGAGAAGGACGTCGTGCATTGCCCGTACTGCCGGCACACCGATACCCGGGTGCTGGACTCCAGGGTCGCCGAGGACGGCGGCAGCATCCGCCGCCGTCGGCAGTGCCCGGAGTGCGAGAGCCGGTTCACCACGATCGAGCAGATGCTGCTCGCGGTGGTGAAGCGGTCGGGCGTTGTCGAACCCTTCAATCGCGACAAGGTTGTCAGTGGCGTACGCAAGGCTTGCAAGGGCCGGCCGGTGAATGAGGACCAGCTGGCCAAGCTCGGCCAGGAGGTCGAGGAGGCGCTGCGGGCGTCCGGCAAGCCGGAGGTGCCCGCCGACGAGGTGGGGGTGGCGATCTTGGGGCCGTTGCGCAAGCTCGACCAGGTGGCGTACCTGCGGTTCGCCAGCGTCTACCGCCAGTTCGCGTCGGTGGACGACTTCGAGGCCGAGATCGCGACGCTGCGGATCGAGCAGGATCCGCCCGGGATCGAACCGTTGATCCCGGAGCTGGCCACCGCCGGCCGCGTCGCCAAGCCCGTTGCCGCGCGCAGCCGCACCGGTCGCCGATCCGCGGTGAGCAAACGCGCCGCCGGATCGGGCAACCAGCGGTCCCCCTGAACTCCGGGACGGGCCTCCGCGCACTTGGGGAAGGGTGCGTGGGTCCGTCCCGGTCTGACCCCCCGCTGCCCGATGACCGAGCTCGGGCCCGGGTACCGGTAGTACCTCACCACATCGCAACAGCAGCAGTGGCAAGACCGATACAGCACGACGTTCAGCATCAGCAGTTCCACGATCAGCAGGCCGGACCCGACATCTCGGCATCTGCTGGAGAGAGAGGCAGTCACCTATGTCCGAAACGACCCGCTCGGACCAGCAGTCCAGCCGGCAGAAGAAGGCCGCCGAGAAGGTCCCCGGCGCCGGCCGGGGACTGACCATCGGCCGCGTCTTCACCACTGAGGGCGTGCATCCGTACGACGAGGTGAGCTGGGAGCCGCGTGACGTCGTCCAGACCAACTGGAAGACGGGTGAGACGGTCTTCGAGCAGAAGGGTGCGGAGTTCCCCGACTTCTGGAGCGTGAACGCGTCCACCATCGTCACCACGAAGTACTTCCGTGGTGCCGTGGGCACCGACGTCCGTGAGCGCAGCCTCAAGCAGCTGATCGATCGGGTCGTGAAGACCTATCGCAGGTCCGGCGAGGAGAACGGATACTTCGCCACCGGCGCCGACGCCGACATCTTCGAGCACGAACTGACCTGGATGCTGCTGCACCAGTTCTTCAGCTTCAACTCGCCGGTCTGGTTCAACGTCGGTACCAACGCGCCGCAGCAGGTCAGCGCCTGTTTCATCCTGAGCGTCGACGACTCGATGGACTCGATCCTCAACTGGTACAAGGAAGAGGGCTTCATCTTCAAGGGCGGTTCGGGCGCGGGCCTGAACCTGTCCCGGATCCGGTCCTCCAAGGAACTGCTCAGCTCGGGCGGCACGGCGTCGGGGCCGGTGTCGTTCATGCGTGGCGCGGATGCTTCGGCCGGGACCATCAAGTCCGGTGGCGCAACCCGTCGGGCGGCCAAGATGGTGGTGCTGGATGTCGATCATCCCGACATCGAGGAGTTCGTCGAGACCAAGGCGCGCGAGGAGGACAAGATCCGCGCGCTGCGCGACGCCGGTTTCGACATGGACCTCGGCGGCAAGGACATCGCCTCGGTGCAGTACCAGAACGCGAACAACTCGGTCCGGGTCACCGACGAGTTCATGCGGGCCGTCGAGGACGGCACCGACTTCGGGCTGCGTGCGCGGCACACCGGTGAGGTGATCGAGTCCGTCGACGCCAAGGAGCTCTTCGGCAAGATCGCCCAGGCGGCGTGGGAGTGCGCCGACCCGGGCATCCAGTACGACGGCACCATCAACGATTGGCACACCAACCCCGAGACCGGCCGGATCACCGCGTCCAACCCGTGCTCGGAGTACATGAGCCTGGACAACAGCTCCTGCAACCTGGCCAGCCTCAACCTGCTCAAGTTCCTGAAGGACGACGACACCTTCGACGCGCCGCTGTTCACCAAGGCCGTCGAGTTGATCATCACCGCGATGGACATCTCGATCACTTTCGCCGACTTCCCGACCGAGGCGATCACCAAGACCACCAAGGACTACCGTCAGCTGGGCATCGGGTACGCCAACCTCGGCGCACTGCTGATGGCGACCGGCCACGGCTACGACTCAGAAGGTGGCCGCGCCGTCGCCGGTGCCATCACCTCGCTGATGACCGGCGTTGCCTACCGGCGGTCCGCCGAGTTGGCTGCCGTGGTCGGACCGTATGCCGGTTACGCCCGCAACGCCGACGCCCACAAGCGGGTGATGCGCAAGCATCAGGCCGCCAACGATGAGCTGCGAACGCTGGGCGGCTTCGACGGCGACATCCACAAGCTGGCCGCCAAGGAATGGGACCAGGTCGTCAAGCTCGGTGAGAGCAACGGCTTCCGCAACGCCCAGGCCTCGCTGCTGGCACCGACCGGCACCATCGGCTTCATGATGGACTGCGACACCACCGGCATCGAGCCGGACTTCTCCCTGGTCAAGTTCAAGAAGCTGGTCGGCGGCGGTTCGATGCAGATCGTCAACCAGACCATCCCGCGGGCGTTGAAGAACCTCGGCTACACCACCGAGACCAGCGAAGCGATCGTGGAGTACATCGCCGAGCACGGTCACGTGATCGACGCTCCGGGCCTGAAGCCGGAGCACTACGAGGTGTTCGACTGCGCGATGGGGCAGCGGGCCATCAAGCCGATGGGCCACGTGCGGATGATGGCGGCCACCCAGCCGTTCCTGTCCGGCGCGATCTCCAAGACCGTCAACCTGCCGGAGAGCGCAACGGTCGAAGAGATCGGTGAGGTCTACCTGGAGGGCTGGAAGCTCGGCCTCAAGGCGCTCGCGGTCTACCGGGACAACTGCAAGGTCGGTCAGCCGTTGAGCGACGCCAAGTCCAAGGGATCGGACAAGGCCGGCGACACCCAGTCCGCCGACGCCAAGTCCGAGGAGGTGCGGGTGGAGTACCGCCCGATCCGCCGCCGGATGCCGAAGTCCCGGGTCAGCCGGACCACCTCGTTCTCGGTCGGTGGTGCCGAGGGCTACATGATCTCCGGTGCTCACGAGGACGGCGGACTGGGCGAGGTCTTCCTCAAGCTCGGCAAGCAGGGCTCGACCCTTGCCGGTGTGATGGATGCCTTCTCGATCGCGATCTCGGTGGCACTGCAGTACGGCGTGCCGCTGGAGACCTACGTCGAGAAGTTCACCAACATGAAGTTCGAGCCGGCCGGTCTGACCGACGACCCGGACGTGCGGATGTCGCAGTCGATCATGGACTACGTGTTCCGCCGGTTGGCGCTGGACTACCTGAGCTTCGACGAACGGTCCGAACTTGGGATCTACACCGCCGCTGAGCGGGCCCGTCAGGTCGAGACCGGTTCGTACCTGCCCGTCGAGGAGGCGACCGACGAGTCCGAGGCGGATTCGCTGACGTCGGAGGCGAAGACCGAGGCGCCGGCCGTAGCCGAGCCGACCACCGAGTCGGTGGCCACCAAGGCGTCGACGTCGTCAGCGCCGGCACCCAAGAATGCACACACCACCGCCGAGCTGATGGAGTCGATCTCCGGGATGAGCGTCGACGCACCACTCTGCTTCACTTGCGGGACGAAGATGCGGCCCAGCGGCAGCTGCTACGTCTGCGAAGGTTGCGGATCGACCAGCGGCTGCAGCTGATCACCTTCCCTTGATCAACAGACAGGAGCGTCCCGGATTCGTCCGGGACGCTCCTGTGTTTCAGACGGTGGTTCCGCGTCGATTGACGTGCGGGTGTGTTCGCCCTCAGACGTCGGCGAAGTAGGCCTCGACGAGCGCCGCGTCCACCGTTTCGTCGCCGGTCATGCCGAGAGCGTCATACTTCTTCTTGCGGGCCCGCATGTCGGACAGCAGGATCGCTCGGGCGTGTCCGGCGACCTCGTGGGCGACCTCCTGCGGGACGACGATGACGCCGTCGTCGTCGGCACCGACGATGTCGCCGGGATTGACCTGGACGCCGCCGCAGGCGATCGTGGTCTGGGTCTCGACCGCCTCGATCCGGCCGGGGATGATCGTCCGGCCGCGATACCGCGAGCAGATCGGCGTCCGCTGCCTGGCTACCTCGGCGGTGTCGCGGCAGTAGCCGTCGGTGATGATGCCGACTGCGCCGGCAGCGACCGCACCCATGGAGTTCTCACTGCCCCAGAAGCCGACCTCGGGACCGCCGCCGGCGTCCATCACGATGACATGGCCCGCGGGCAGATCGGTGGGCATCCGCGCCGGTGGATTCTTCTCGAACCAGATGCCGTGTGCACCGACGATATCGTCGGTCGAGTCCAGCTTCCACATCGGTTTGTTGGCCGGAACGCAGCGCATGGTCGCGGCCTCGCCCCAGAACTTCATGCCGACCCACAACGGCCGGACCTCGCGGTCCATCAGACCGATGTTGAAGTAGCCGATCCCGTCGAGCGCATCGGCCACATCGACCACTCGTAGTGGCTGGTAGAGACTGGAAAGCTGATTGTTGTCGGCCTTGGCAAAGCCGCCGATGGTCCTGGTGCTGTTGGACACCGTTGTTGTCATGACTTCCGTATCCTTCTTTCTGATCATGAACTGGTTGTCGACCGGGCAACACATCAGGGTGTCGGGGCGGTCACCCCCTGACGGGTGGCGGCACCGGAGACGGTCGGGAGCCGGTACCACCGCTGCGCCGAACCGCCGAGGACGGCCCTGCGTTCTTCGGGGTCGTGCCGATCGCGGAGCGCAAGCCGGGACAGGTCGGTCCACGCCGTGTGGTAGCCGGCCCGCAACTCGACCACCGGCCAGTTACTGGCAACCATCACGCGATCCGGGCCGAAGAGGTCCAGTGCGTGATCGGCATAGCGCTCGATGGTGGAGGGATTCCAACCGGACCAGGCTGTCAGCGCATCGATGCCGACCGAGAGCTTGATCGCCACGTTCGGGCAGGCCGCGAGTTCGGCGAGCTGGCCCGCCCACGGCTGCCAGCCCGCGGTCTCCAACGGCGGCCGGCCGAGATGATCGATGATCATCCGCAGTCCGGGTACAGCCTCGGCCAGCTTGATCACAGCGCCGATCTGCTCGCGGGTGATGGGCACCACATCCCAGCTGAGCCCGTGATCGGCGAGCTCACCGAAGAGTCCGAGCGGCTCGGGGTCGGCGAGCCAGTCCAAGGGGTCGTCGGCGATCAGGCAGCGGACGCCGACCAGCTTGGGAATCTTCAGCCCGGCGAGTTCACGTCGCGCCGATCGCGGGTCCCGCAGGGGCAGCCATGCCACCACACCGGCGACCCGATCACTGGCGGCGTATCGAGCGAGCCGGAGGTTCTCAGCGGGTTCGTCGACCGACTGGACGAGCACTGTGCCGTCGATACCTGCGCGATCGAGCTCGGGGACAAGATCATCGACGTCGAAGTCCCGTTCCAGGATCCGATGATCGGGTCCGCGCCAGGGCTGTTCCTGGGCTGCGGTCTTCCAGAAGTGTTGATGAGCGTCGATCACCATCGGTCGGTGCTCATCGGGTCGGTCCGACGGATCCTCGGGTCTGCTGCTCATTCGCCGATCCGCTCTTCGGCCTGCTTGGCGGATCGAGGGGCCGCGGAGGCGCCGGAGTGGACCGCAAGCTCGGCCAGCACGTCGGCAGTGTGTTCGCCGAGCAACGGTGCCGACGCGGCCTCCCGGACAGGGGTGTCGGACAGCGTGATCGGTGAGTTCAGGACCGAGGTCTCGCCCTCGACCGGATGGTCGTAGGTGGTCACCATGTTGCGCGCGCGGACGTGCGGGTCCTCGGTGAGTACGTAGGCGTAATCACGGATCGGGCCGGCCGGGACGCCGGCGGCCAGCAGCGCGGTGACCCACTCGTCGGTCGTCCTGTCCGCCAGCCGCTTCTCCAACCGGGCGGCCAACTCCTCCCGGTGGTCCATCCGGTGGTTGTTGTCGACGAACCGGGGATCGTCGAGCAGCTCCGGCAACTCCAGTACGCCACAGAGCAGGCGCCACAACTTCTCGTTGTTGGCGCCGATGGTCAGGTAGCCGTCCGCGGTGGCCAACGCTTGATAGGGCGCCGACATCCGATTCGCCGAGCCCAAGGGTTCGGGTGCCTTGCCGGTGGACCAGAACTCGGTCGACTCCCAGACCGACAGGGCCAGCGCCGCTTCGAACAGCGACGTCTCGACGTACTGGCCGGTGCCGGTCCGTTGCCGTGACATCAGCGCGCCGAGGATGCCGATGCAGCAGAACAGCCCTGCTCCGAGGTCGCCGACCGGGATCGCCGACTTCACCGGCGGCTCGCCGGGTTGGCCCATCACGCTCATGATCCCGGTCATCGCCTGCGCGATCAGGTCGTAACCCGGATGCGTCGCGTACGGGCCGGTGCGTCCGAAGCCGGAGATGCTGCCGTAGATGATCCGGTCGTTGACCGCCCGCAACGTCGGGTAGTCGACGCCGAGTCGTTCGGCCACACCGGGTCGGAAATTCTCCACCACGACGTCGGCGGTGCGGACCAGCTCCAGGAACGTCCGATGATCACCGTCGTCCTTCAGATCGAGCACCACGCTGCGTTTGTTCCGATTCAACGACAGGAAGGCTCGACTGTCCTCACCGATCACCGAGTACCCCCACGATTTCCTGGTCTGATCGCCGTGCTCGGGGTTCTCGATCTTGATCACGTCGGCACCGAGATCGGCCAGGATCATCGTGCAGAACGGCCCGGACATCACCTGGGTCAGGTCGAGGACCCGGATGCCGTCGAGCGCTCCGGGACGCTGTTGCGACCCGCCATGGGCGGTCTCCCGGTCATGATCAGCGGCGTGATGATCGGGGGATGGCTCGGACATGATCACTTCCCATCTCGGTTGGCGAGGATGTTCGGGGCTGCTGGCATCAGGACTTGTTGCCCATCGTGGAGTTGGCCGCGGCGAAGAAGTCGTCGACGGCCTGCTTGATCGACTTCTTGCCGAAGGCGACGTTCTCGTACTCCCGTTCGAACGACGTCTCGAAACTGGCGTTGTAGCCCGGCGGGATGACCGGGTTCGGGACATCCTCGGACAGGATGTACTGGTAGTTCTTCAGCACGACTTCCAGGCCGGGGGAGGACGGGTTGTCGATCTGATCCTGGAGTTGACGCTTGTTGGCGACCGCGCCGTTGTCGGACGCGTAGATCTTGGCGGCGTTGTCGTTGTTGGTCCAGTAGTCGATGAACGCTGCGGCGGCGGCCTGATTGTCACAGTTCTTCGGGATCGACCAGCCGCTGGTGAAGAACATGTTGCCCAGCCCGCTGGAGCCGCTCGGGAAGGCGTGCTCGGTGAGCTTGACGTCCGGTGCGGCAGCGATCGCGGCGACGTACTGGTTGCCTGCCTCGCCCTGCATCAGCACTTTCCCGGCGATCACTGCGTGCTGTTCGATCTGGTCGGGCTCGGAAGCAGCGTTCTGCATCGAGTTGGTCAGTCCCGTCCTGCGCAGGTTCTCCCACATCGTCCAGTACTCGGTCAGGCTCTGCTTGCTGAAGCCGACCTTGCCCTGGTCGTTGAACATCTTCTGTCCATTGCTGAGAACGTAGGCCGAGAACAGCGCCTCGTTGCCGCCCTGCTCCAGGATCGGCGCCACGTCCTTGGGCAGTTTGGACTTGGCCTGCTTCAGCCAGGCCAGCCACTCATCCCAGGTGTAGCCCTCCTTGAGGTCGGGGATGTCGTACTTGTCTGCGACGGTCTTGTTGACCAGGAAGGCATTCCAGGCGACGCCGTACGGGATCATGTAGAGCTTGCCGTCCGGGCCGCGCCCGCTGTCCAGGATGCTCTTCGGGACGTCCTTCATGTCGAGCTTGCCGGATTTGACCAGGTCGTCCAGCGGCACCAGTGTCTGGTTCGAGGTGTAGTCGTTGAGTTGACGGGTCTGCATGCCGGCGACACAGGGCATGCTCTTGCTGGCGGCCTGGGTGTTCAACTTCTGGAAGTAGGTCCCGAAGTCGGTGACAGAGGGATTGACCGAGACGTCGGGATATTCCTTCTTGAAGTCGGCGAGGATCTTGTTGGTCTTGTCGACCCTCGTCGAGGATCCCCAGTAGGCCAGTTGGATCGCGCCCTTGGCCGGACCGTCCGCGTTGGCTCCTGAGTCGGACCCGCTGCAGGCAGCTACGGTGCTGGCCAGGCCCGCCGCCAGCAGCAGTGCGAGCCCTTTCCTGAGTGTTGTCGCCCGCTTCGACAATCGCATGGCATGATTCCTTTCACTTCAGACCCGAGGTCGCGATGCCTTCGATGAGCACCTTCTGGAAGGCGACGAAGAATCCGACGAGTGGGGCGAGGGACAGCAGGGCCATCGCGAACAGCGAGCCGTAGGACGACTGGCCGCCGGTGGCATCGAGAAATGCGTTCAGACCGATCGGAACGGTCCACAGGTTGGAGTCGCTGAGGTAGAGCATCGGCCCGAGGAAGTCGTTCCAGGTGTTGATGAAGGTGAACAGCGCCGTGGTGCCGATCGCCGGCAGAGCCAGCGGAACGATCACGCGTGTGAAGACACCGAGATGGCCGCAGCCGTCGATTCGTGCAGCGTCGTCCAGGTCGCGCGGCAGCGCCCTGATGAACTGCACCATCAAGAACACGAAGAAGGCGTCGACGGCCAGGAAGCGCGGCAGCACCAGCGGTACGTAGCTGTTGATCAGATTGAGCTTGTTGAACAGGATGTACTGCGGCACCAGGGTGACGTGGTAGGGCAGCAGCAAGGTGACCAGCAACATCGCGAAGAAGATCCGCCGGCCGGGAAACTCCAGTCGGGCGAAGGCGTACGCAGTCAACGAGCAGGCGAAGATGTTTCCGACCACGGCGAGGAAGGAGATCAACGCCGAGTTGAGGAAGTAGCGGGAGAACTGCAGGCCGCCACCGGTCCATCCGTTCACGTAGTTGGACACGGTGAGGTTGGACGACCACAGGCCGAGGCTTCTGAAGATCTCGCTGTTCGGACGGAACGAGGCAGCCACCATCCACAACAGCGGGTAGAGCATCGCGAACAGCAACACGATCAACAGGAAATGTTTGACGATCTCCGATGCGAGTCGGGTCCGCGGCTTGCGGACATATCGGGTGAGGGTGCCGGCAGAGCCCGTGGTGGAAGCCATCAGCGATCTCCGTAGTGGACCCAGAATCGGGCCGAGAGGAAGAAGAGGCCGGTGAACACGCCGAGGACGATGACGAGCAGCCAGGCCATCGCCGATGCGTAGCCCATGTTCAACTCGGTGAATCCCTTCTGATACAGGTAGAGCGTGTAGAACAACGTTGAGTCCGACGGGCCGCCAGAACCGCCGCTGACCACGTAGGCAGAAGTGAAGGCCTGGAACGCGTGCACCGTGTCCATCAGGACGTTGAAGAAGATCAGCGGGCTGATCCACGGCACGGTGATGCTGACGAACTTGCGCAGCCGGCCGGCACCGTCCACCGACGCCGCCTCATAGAGCTCGGACGGCACCTGACGCAGGCCGGCCAGGAAGATGATCATGGTTGCCCCGAACGCCCAGGCGTTCAGCGAGATGATCACTCCGAGGGCGGTGGACGGATTGCCGATCCAGCTCTGCGCATGGATGCCGACCAATGACAGCAGGTTGTTGATCAAGCCGCTCGGGCCGAAGATCTGCCGCCACAGGGTCGCCACCGCCACGCTGGCCGCAAGCAACGACGGGAGGTAGAACAGCGCGCGGTAGGCCTTGATGAAGCGCAGTCCGGTGTTCAACAGCAGCGCGACCAGCATCGAGACGATCAGCACGACCGGCACCGACACGACCACGTACAGCAGGGTGACCTGGACCGAGCTGATGAACCGGTCGTCGGCGAACATCGCCCGGAAGTTGCCCAGGCCGACCCATTGCGGCGAGCTCAGCAGGTTGTAGTCGGTGAAGGCCAGGTAGAGCGAGTAGATCATCGGACCGAGGGTCAGCGCGGCCATCCCGATCAGCCAGGGTGTCAGGAATGCGAAGCCGGCCCGATGTTCGATCTTCTGCATCCGGTGCGGTCGGCGACCGGGGGAGGTACGGCCGGCGATCGGATCGGAGACCGGCGCAGCGACATCTCCGGTGGCGGTCATCCGGTCACGGCCTTGTCATCGGTGGCCAGAGCGTGTTGTTCTATCTGATCGGCGACGGTTTCGGAGAGCAGTCGGGCCAAGGGTGTCGACTCGCCGAGTTCGTCGGCGACGTCGAGGACCTCGCGGAGATCTTTCGACCACGGCCGTTGATCGACCGGGACTCCTGCCGCGTTGTAGTCGCGGGCGATCCGGTCGAAGAATCCCCAGTTCCGGCCGACCCAGGTGTCGGCCGTGCCGCCGGTGAGTGCCGACAGCAGATCGTCCTCGGAGACGCCGTGCCGTCGGGTCAGCCGCAGCGCCTCCTGGATCCCGCCGAGAGCGGCGAACATGATCAGCTGGTTGGCCAACTTCGTCGCGGCGGCGGCGCCGACGTCGCCGAGTCGATGGTGCTCGGTGCCGATCGCCTGCAGGAACGGGGCCGCGGCGTCGAGATCGTCCGGCGTTCCGGCCAGGTAGACGCTCAGTTCTCCGGTCCGGGCCCGATCCGGTCCGCCGGTGACCGGCGCCTCGACATAGCCGGCGCCGGTCCTCTTGATCACCGCTGACAGTTCCTGGCCGGCGCGGGGGAGGATGGTGCTGATCACGACGACGGTGTGTTGTGCGCCCAGACCATCGGCCAGCGGGGGCGAGGTCGTGGCCGACTCCAGGACCTCCCGGATGGCCCGGTCGTCCGGGACGACGAAACAGATGGTCCGGCAGTCGATCAGGTCCGGCCCGGTGGCTGCCGTCGCGCCGGCGTCGACCAGGAACCGCTGTCGTTCGTCGGACCGGTCCAGTGTCCGCACGGCCCAGCCCCGGTCCAGCAGATTGAGCCCGATCGCCCGTCCGAGGTTGCCCGCGCCGACCAGACCGACGGTCGCGTCCGGTGTCGACAATGACCCCACCCTCCTCATTGAGAAACGGATGCACTGCTGGCGGACCGGCAGGATTGCTAGGTCCAGTGCCCCGATGAATCCGTACCGCCTATTGTCTACAACAGACGTAGACAAAAGGCAACAGGCGGTTAGCATTGTTCTGTTTCCCTGAGCGAGAGGTACCGATGGTCACACCAACCGACCCGCCCGCATCCGGTGACGATCGTGCGCTGCACGCTCCGAGCCTGGTGACGTTGGCCGTCGATTCGATCCGCAAGCAGATCCTGTCCGACGATCTGAAGCCCGGCGAACGGCTGATCGAGGAACGGTTGACCAAGGACCTGGCGATCAGCAGACCGCCGCTTCGCGAGGCACTCCGGCTGCTGGAGAACGAAGGGCTCGTCGTCTCCATGCCGCGACGTGGTTCGTTCGTTGCGACCTTGACCGAGCAGGACGTGTTCGAGATCCTGACGCTGCGCTCGGCGTTGGAGCGGATGGCGTTCGAGGTCGGGATCCCGGTGAAGGATCCCGCCCTGCTCGAACCGGCGCGGGCCGCACTGCAGGAGATGTATCGCTGTGCGGACTCCGATGATCGTGGCGCGATGGTGCAGGCCGGCTACTACTTCCATGCGAGCTTGATCAAGATCGCCAACCATCAGCGGTTGGAGGTGATCTATGCCTCGGTGCAGCAGCAGTTGCTGCTGTGCATGTCCCGCAATCTGATCAAGCGGCAGCATGCTGCCGAGGATCTGCACGCGCATGCCGACCTGCACCGACTGCTGCTGGAGCTCGTCGAGTCCGGGGATCGGGCGGCGGCGATCGATGAGCTGACCATCCACCTGCAACGCTCCTTCGAAGCGAACTCACCGCAGGCGTCCTCCGGCGACTGAGGTCTGTCAGTGCGGGTCGGGCGGCCCGCCGAAGCGGGGCGTCCGTTTGTTCAGGAAGGCGCGGACCCCCTCGGCGAAGTCGGCACTGCCGTACACCCGCCGATAGATGTCGTCGACCGGGATCTCGGCGGCGGCGTGGTCGAGACGGCGTTCGAGCTCCTTGAACGATGCGATGCTCTCCGGTGCGCAGTGCCGGATGGCGTCGATCGTTCGTTCGACAGCGGCCGGGAGATTGTCGGAAGACACGATTTCGGTGACCAGGCCCGCATCACGGGCCGTCTCGGCATCGATCAGCGAACCGGTCATCAGCAGTCGCGTGGTGAGTCGCCGTCCGAGCAGGGCGTACAGCCGCGCCAGCGCGGTCGCCGACAGCGTGTTGCCGATGGTGCGGGCGATCGGCGAGCCGAACCGGGCGTCAGGGGTGCACAGGACGATGTCGCTCAGGGCGGCGTAGACGAGTCCGCCGCCGACACAGATTCCTTGCACGACAGCGATCACCGGCACCCTCAGGTCGAGCAGTGCCTGCTGGACCCGGCGCATCTCGTGTTCGTACTGCACGCCGAGCTCGCCGGTGGTGATATCGCGCAGGTCGTTGATGTCGGTTCCACCGGCGAAATGGCCCGCGGCTCCCCGCAGGACGACGGCGCGAAGCCGTGGGTCGGCCGCTGCGTCGAGGCATTCGCGTTCGATGGTCGCGTACATCTTCATCGTCAGGGCGTTGCGTCGGGTCGGATTCGACACCGTCAGGGTCAGCACGTCGGCCGATCGGTCGATCAGCACGTCACCGGCCACCAGCTTGCCTCCTGTCTTCGGTGATCATGCTCCTGGTCGGTGAGCACGACCGGTCAGAGCACCGAGCGGTCGGGTTCCCAGCCCAGCTCGGCGTACATCTTCCGGCGTGCATCCTTGTCGTGTTCGAGCTCCTGGCGAGCGTAGGTGGCGACCTCGGTCGCGTGCTGCTGTGGCACCACGATCACGCCGTCCCCGTCCGCCACGACGATGTCACCCGGCCGCACCAGCACATTGCCGACAGTGACCGGGATGTTGTGGCTGTCGTACTCGAGTCGGCCCTGGGTCATCGTCTGATTGATGTACTGGGCGAAGACCGGGAACCCCTGGAGCCGCACCTCGTCGATGTCGCGGCAGCCACCGCTGGTGACGGCGCCGTTCGCGCCGTGGGTGCGGAACTTGAGCGTGTTGTTCGAGCCAAGTTGACCGACACCGAGGTCCGGGCTCTCGAAGACCAACACGTCGCCCGGAGTGATCTCCTCCGCGTACGGCTCGATGTGCATCTTCTTGTACCAGTAGTTACGCGCCCATTCGGTGTACTCCTCCGGGGTCATCGTCTCCGGCTGGACCTGGGAGCCACGGCCACGGACGGTGAGTGCCGGGCCGAACGTGGCGCTGCCGGGGATCAGCGGGCGGATCGAGCGTGCCACCGACCCCTTGCTGAACAGGCCGATCCAGTCCATGCCGTCGCGGACGTCGGCGACTCGCAGGCCGGTGTACAGACTCTCGATCTCGGCGAACTCCATCGTTGCCATCTCCTCAGAAGCTGGGTGACTGTCCGATCCGTTGCGACTATTGTCTACAACAGACGAGATGGATTGCACAACCCTTGGCCGGAGTTGGCGCGTCGACCTGTCCGTGGGGTCGGGGCCGGTATTCCGGGGCGGCGCCGTACGGCGATGGTCGTTCGCTACGCTGTTCAGCCGCAGCAGCCCGAGAGTCCCTTCGCCGTGGAACAGGACGTCTGATCGTGAACCGACAGGACCCGATCGTCACCTCCGTCGAGTTTGACGAGTTGCCGGTGCGTTATCCGCGGACAGTCGGACGGAACGCGCGGCTCGGCAGTCACGGCTCCGGAGGGGCCGCGCGCATTGTGCTCCTCGGCACCGACACCGGATGCCGGGGCTGGGGAATGATCGAGGCCGAGCCTGCGGCCCCCGACACCATGATCGGCAAGACGTTGACCGAGCTGATCGACTCTGAGACCGGGGTTCGTGACGATGATCATCTCTGGGCCGATGCGGCGCTGCACGACCTGCTCGGAGTCGTCGAAGACCGTCCCGTCTGGGACATCCTCGGTGCCGCCGGTGATCGCACGATCGGTGTCTACGACGGTGCGATCTACTTCGATGATCTTGATCCCGACGATGCGCCGCGGGGGCCGCAGGTGGTTCTGGACAACTGCACGGCCGACGCCGGGCTCGGATTCGGTGACTTCAAGCTCAAGATCGGCCGCGGCAACCGATGGCTGGACCGCAAGGCCGGCGACGACCGGGACATCGAGATCACCCGAGCGGTCCGGGAGGCGTGGCCCGACGCACGCATCCTGGTCGACGCCAACGACGGTTACGACCTGGACGGCTTCTGTCGCTATCTGGATGCGGTCGCCGAGATCGACCTGTACTGGGTGGAGGAGCCGTTCGACGACAACGCCGACGACCTCGCGGCGCTGCGTCGGCACCTGGACCGGGTCAGTCCGGACACGTTGATCGCCGAGGGCGAGACCCATCCCGACGTCGAGTCGCTGCTCGCGGTTGCCGCGGACGGTCATATCGATGTGCTGCTGATGGACGTGATGTCGTACGGGATCACGCGTTGGCGGCGGATCATGCCGCGGCTGCTCGAGATCGGAGTGGCAGCATCGCCGCACGCCTGGGGTCGCCCGTTGAAGACGCTGTACGCCGCCCAGCTCGCCGCTGGTCTGGGTAACGTGCCGGTCGTCGAGGGGGTGCCCGGGCGGACCGATCGGGTCGACGACTCCGGCTACCGATTCGTCGACGGGGCGTTGGTCGTGCCGGAGCGTCCCGGCTTCGGCCTCCCGCTTCCGGGCTGACCCGCCCCGGATCGCGGCGGACCGGGATGGTCCGCCGGTGCGGCACAATCGGACGGTGCCAAAACCCCTTCGGATCGCTGCCTCGGCGGTCATCACGCTCGGCTGTGCGGCGATGGTGCTGCTGCTCGCTTCCCAGACGACGATGACCTACTCGTTGCCGCCGCGAACGTCGGGTGGCGAGGCTTCGAAGCACGTCACCACCTTCGGTCCGGCAGTAGTGGGCACCGGGCTGGTGGTGGCGCTGACCGTGGCTGCGGCCGGGTGGCTCGTCTGGAACGTCGTCCGCACCCCGCCGAGCAGGCTGTGGCCGGTCGCGGCCCTGCTGTTGATCGCAGCGGTGGTCGTCCAGCTGGTGGTCGCAGGAATGGCCAGACCGACCTTCTGACGACCGGCCTTCTGACCGGCACCGTCGCCCGTCGGGTGGACCGAGTCGTCGTAGCGGTGGCCGGTAGGGAAGAATGGCGCTGGCAACGGCCGGTCCGACAGGAAGAGATGCGCGTGGGTGGAGTCCTGCAGGGATTCCTGACCCTGGTGATCGTGATCGGCGTCGGTTTCGCCATCGCCCATCTCAAGATCGCCGGCGCGACGGCGCAGACGGTGCTGGCCCGGCTGGCGTTCTTCGTCGCCAGTCCGGCACTGATGCTGACGGTGCTGGCCGAGACCGACGTCCGGCAGATCTTCTCGGCCAATCTGATCGCGTCGATCACCAGTGTCGCGGTCAGTGCCGTGCTCTACGTGCTGGCCGCCCGGTTCATCTTCCGGCGCAACGCCAGCGACACCGTGATCGGTACCTTCTGCTCGGCCTACGTCAACGCCGGCAATCTCGGGTTGCCGATGGCGGTCTACGCGCTCGGCAGTGCGTCCTGGATCGTGCCGATGCTGCTGACCCAGTTGATCTTGCTGCAGCCGCTCGGATTGGCGATCCTCGATCTGACCACCAACAGCCAGAACCACGGGGACCGGCGATGGCTGCGGCTGATCAGCCAGCCGTTCCGCAACCCGCTGATGCTCGGCTCACTGGTCGGCCTGTTGCTGTCGATCTTCTCGATCCACCTGCCCCGGGTGCTCAACGACCCGCTGCACATGATCGGCAACATGGCAGTGCCCGGGATGCTGATCGCGTACGGCATCTCGCTGCGCCTCGGCCCACTGCCCGGACGTGGTGAGCCGAAGATCCAGATCGGCTACATCGCGCTGCTGAAGCTGGTCGTGCAGCCGTTGGTCGGATTTGTGATGGCCAGGTACGTGCTCGGCCTCGAGCCGCATGCCGTGCTGGCTGTCACCGTGGTGGCGGCGCTGCCGACTGCGCAGAATGTGTTCACCCACGCCGTACGGTACGACCGGGGCGTCATCCTCGCCCGCGATTCGGTCTTCGTCACCACCGTCTTGTCGCTGGTCGTGTTGATCGTGATCGCCGCCGTCCTGGCGCCGAGCTGAGCACACTGCCGACTTCGCCGCCGGCCGACCCGGGCGCCCGGATCTCGTTGTGAACAACCTGTTACATGGTGGTCCACCCCTTGACGCCCTGATGACCCTGCGCCATCCTCTTTCTATCTGGGAACTTTCCAGACCATTAAGTTCTGGCGTCGTCCTTGGTCGTTGAGGGTGGCCGGGCCGTTGGCGGATGGCCTGATCGTTCGGGACGGCAGCGACGAAGCTGTCGGGAAGGGGGATGAGCTGTGCGAGTCGGCGGTCCCCGGGCGCTCCGTGCGATGAACGATCGTGCCGCATTGCATGCACTGATCCGTCGTGGTCCGATGTCGCGGATCGAACTGGAGCAGGAGATCGGGCTGTCCAAGCCCGCGGCTGCGGAGCTGCTGCGCCGGCTGCAGGAGGCCGAGCTCGTCCGTCAGGACGGACATCGGGCCAGTGCCGGCCCCGGACCGAATGCGCGGCTGTGGACGGTCAACGAGACCGCGGGCTACGCCATCGGCATCGATGTGATCTCCTCCAGCTTCGATGTCGCCGTCGCCGACCTGGCGGGCGGAATCGTCGCCGAGCGGAAGGTGACCAGCCGGGGGACCGGACCGGATCCGATCCCGACCCTTCGCCGCGCCGTGATCGATGCTGCCCGCGGCCACGGGCTGAAGCTGGCCGACCTGGACCGGGCCGTGGTCGGGATCTCCGGATCGATCGATCCACTCACCGGTCTGCTGGGCTACGCCGGTCACATGCCGCGCTGGCTCGGATTCGATGTGCCCAGCCGGCTCACCGAAGCGCTCGGGGTGCCGGTCACGGTGGAGAACGACGTCAATCTGGTCGCCACCGACGAATTGTTGCACGGCTGCGCCCGCGGCTACACCGACGTCGTGCTGCTCTGGATGAGCCGCGGTGTCGCGGCGGCCGTGATCGTCAGCGGGCGTCTGCATCGCGGATCGCGCGGAGCCGCCGGAGAGATCGACTTCGCGCCGATCACCACCGACGGTCAGCCGATCAGCAGGCTGATCGACGCTGCCGGCGTACTGTCCCTGGCCTCCTCCTACGGGATCGCCGCCAGCCGAGCGACGACAGCGGTCCGGCGTGCCGTGTCGGGTGTTGCCGATCATGGCCAGGCTCCTGGTGACCCGGAAGGATTCCTCGGTGATCTTGCGGGGCGGATCGCCCAGGCGGTAGTCATTCCGGTCTCGCTGCTCGACCCCCAGCTCGTCATCCTCGGCGGTGATATCGGCGTCGCCGGAGGAGATCGACTCGCCGACCGAGTGGCCGACCGGTTGCACCGGCTGGTCGCTCATCGCCCGGAGGTCCGACCGGCCACCGGGCGTGAGAATGCGGTCCGCCATGGTGCCGTCGAGGCCGCCGTTCGTCAACTGCAGGAAGAAGTCTTCGGATGACCGGTCCGGCTGTGGCGACCGGAGCATCCGACAACGGGAGGAAATGATCATGAAGCGGAAATCGCTGATCGTCGCGGTGATCGCGATCCTCAGCCTGATCGCCGGATGCTCCGGCGGGGGATCGTCGGGATCCGGGTCCAAGGGTGCTTCGTTGACGATCGCCAACGTCGGCGGGGCCACCTGGACCTGCGGGTTCAATCCGTTCAACCCGTCGGTGAACGGCCAGTCGATCGGATTCGTCTACGAGACGCTGGTGCACGTCAACACCTTGCAGAATGCCAAGCAGACACCGATGATCGCGTCGGCTGCCAAATGGAGCAGTGACAAGGAGACGCTCACTTTCACCATCCGGGACGGCGTGAAGTGGAACGACGGCAAGCCGCTGACGGCCGACGACGTCGCCTTCACCTTCAACCTGCTGAAGAAGTACAAAGGGCTAGACCTGAACGCGGTCTGGTCGTCCGGTCTGTTGTCGGTGAAGGCCAGCGGGTCGACGGTGACGATGAAGTTCAAGCAGCCGTCGGAGCCGTACTTCTACTACATCGCCGGTCAGACCCCGATCGTGCCGGAGCATGTCTGGAGCACCGGGGAAGCGGCCAAGGATCCGGTGCAGTTCACCGACAAGAAGCCGGTCGGCAGCGGTCCGTACACGATCGACAACTGCAAGCCGGCCAACATCCGCTACCAGGCCAATCCCAACTTCTGGCAGCAGGGCAAGCCGGTGATCAAGACGGTCAACTACCCGTCCTACACCGACAACAGCCCGGCCAATCTTGATCTTGCCACCGGCAAGGCGCAGTGGGGCGGTCAGTACATTCCCAACGTCGATCGCTACTACGTCGATCGTGACAAGGAGAACAACCACTACTGGTATCCGCCGGTGGCCAACGTGCAGATCTTCCTGAACCTGAAGAAGGGACCGACCGCGGACCTGGCGGTCCGGCAGGCGTTGGCCTACGCGATCGACAAGGAACAGGTCTCCAAGATCGGCGTCGGCGGCCAGCTTCCGGCCTCCAACCAGGCCGGCATCGTGCTGCCGACCTTCAAGGACTGGTACGACCAGGCCGCGGCGGACAAGTACGGCTACCAGCAGGACAAGGCCAAGGTCAAGAGTCTGCTGTCCAAGGCGGGCTATTCGACGTCCAAGCCGCTCAAGCTGACGATCATCAGCGTCTCCGGCTACACCGACTGGGAGGCCGAGCTGCAGGAGATCAAGTCCCAGCTGCAGCCGCTCGGCATCACCCTGGACGTGCAGAACATCGCCGGCCAGACCTACAACACCAAGCTCTACAAGGGCGACTTCCAGTTGGCCTACGGGTCGCAGACCGGCGGGCCGCTGCCGTACTACGAGCTGCGCCAGAACCTGTACAGCGGCAACACCGCGCCGCTGGGGGAGAACGCGTCCAGCAACTACTCCCGCTACTCCGACAAGAAGACCGATGCACTGTTCAACGAGTACCCGGGGGCCGACGACAAGCGGCAGCACGAGATCGTCGACGAGTTGCAGAGCGTGATGCTCGCCGACGTGCCGACCATCCCGGTGTTGGAGAGTGTGAGCTGGTTCCAGTACAACACCAAGGACTTCACCGGCTGGCCGACCAAGGAGGACCCGTACGCGCTGCCGGCGCCGTATGCGGTGCCCGACCTCGAGCAGGTGCTGCTGCACCTGAAGCCCAAGGGATAGTCATGATCGACAGTTACCGGACCGGGAGCGGCTGATGCGCTTCATCGTGCGGCGGTTGGGGTTCTTCGTGATCACCCTGTGGGTGGCACTGACGGTGAACTTCTTCGTTCCCCGGCTGATGCCGGGGAACCCCGCCGAGGCCATGATGGCCCGCTACAAGGGGCGGGTGAATCCGGAGGCGCTGAAGGCGCTCGAGGTCGCCTTCGGGTTGAACACTCACAAGCCGCTCCCGGTGCAATACGTGGAGTATCTGGGCAACACCCTGACCGGAGACTTCGGTACGTCGTTGACGTTCTTTCCGCAGCCGGTGAGTCAGGTCGTCGCCCAGGCCCTGCCGTGGACGCTCGGCCTGGTGGGCATCACCACCGTGGTCGCGTTCGTCGTCGGCACCGGGATCGGCGTGATCGGTGGATGGCGACGCAACGGGGCCGTGGACAGCGTGCTACCGCCGGTGTTCGTGATCACCTCGGCACTGCCGTACTTCTGGGTCGGGCTGATCCTGATCATGGCCTTCTCACTCGGCACCAACGGTGCGCTGCCGAACGACGGTGGGTACGACCCGATCCTCGATCCGGGCTTCAATGCCGAGTTCGTCGTCGACGTGATCAAACACGCGATCCTGCCGTCGATCAGCATCCTGGTGGTCTCGATCGGCGGCTGGATCCTGACCATGCGCAACAACGTGGTGACCACCCTGGCCGAGGACTACATCAGAATGGCGCGAGCCAAGGGGATCGCCGACCGGAAGATCATGATCAACTACGCTGCCCGGAATGCGGTGTTGCCGAATCTCTCGGGCTTTGCGATGTCGCTCGGATTCGTGGTCAGCGGATCGATCCTGGTCGAATACACCTTCAACTATCCGGGAGTCGGCTACATGCTGCTGAGTTCGGTCAACAATCAGGACTATCCGTTGATGCAGGCATTGTTCGTGCTGATCACGGTCACGGTCCTGGTCGCGGTGCTGATCAGCGACTTCCTGACCGCCTGGCTCGATCCGCGCGTCCGGACCGCAGGCTGAGGAGGGCGGAGCGATGAGTGCTGTCACAGCCGGCGCGGCAACCGATCAAGCGGCGTCGACAACCCGAGTGCGGTCCGGTTCGGGCGTGCTCCGGGCGGTGCTGGGTAACCGCAAGGCCCTGGTCGGCGCCGTGCTGTTGTTGATCTTCGTGGTAGCAGCGATCGTGCCCGGGATCTTCACCTCGGTGCACGACCCCAATCAGAAGTTCGCCCAACTGCTGCCACCCGGTGCCGGGCATCTGCTGGGGACGAACGCGTTCGGTCAGGACATCTGGGCCCAGTTGATCTACGGGACCCGGCTGTCGCTGCTCGTTGCCGTGGTCGCCGGTGCCCTGGCCAGTCTGCTGTCGGTGATCATCGGGGTCTCCGCAGCCTATCTCGGGGGTGTGGCGGAGGACCTGCTGTCACTGTTGATCGACGTCTTCCTGGTGATCCCCGCCTTTCCGTTGATGATCGTCATCGCCGCCTACGCCGGTGGCGGCAACCTGGCGGTGGTGATCGGTGTGTTGGTGGTCACCGGCTGGTCCTACGGTGCTCGCCAGCTCCGCGCCCAGGCCATGTCGCTGCGGAATCGGGACTTCCTGGAATCCGCGCGGGTGCGGGGCGAACGGGCACCGTACGTGATCCTGTTCGAGATGCTGCCCACGATGATCTCGCTGATCGCCGCCAACTTCCTCGGCGCGGCGCTGTACGCGTTGCTGGCTGCCGCTGGCCTGCAGTTCATCGGCTTGGGTGATTCGTCGTCGATCAGTTGGGGGACGATGCTGCACTGGGCGCAGAGCAATGAGGCACTGCAGACCGGACAGCAGTGGTGGGTGGTCGCACCCGGGCTCTGCATCGCGCTGCTCGGGGCTTCGTTCGCCCTGCTGAACTACGCCTTCGACGAGATCAGCAATCCGGCGCTGCGTCCGGTGCGCCGACGGAAGGGTGCGTCCACGTGAGCAATCTGCTGGAGGTCACCGACCTGTCGGTCACCTACGACACCTCCGCCGGCCCGGTCACGGCGGTCGATCATGTCGACCTGACGCTGCAGCCGGGGGAGTTCCTCGGCATCGTCGGGGAGTCCGGGTGCGGCAAGTCGACGCTGTTGTTCGCGATCGCACAACTGCTGACCGCACCGGCCGGGATCGCCGGCGGCGAGGTGGTCTTCCGCGGCAAGAACATGGTGGCGATGAATGCCCGCGAGCTGGCGCCGATCCGTTGGCGGGAGATGTCGGTGGTGATGCAGAGCGCGATGAATGCGCTCAACCCGGTGAAGCGGCTGCGGGACCAGTTCGCCGACACGATGCGCGCACACGGCGTGCGGGACAAGGCCGAGATCCGCGCCCGATCCGAGGACGTGCTGGACCTGGTCGGCATCGACCGGGCCCACTTGGCGAGCTTCCCGCATCAACTGTCGGGCGGGATGCGGCAGCGCGCGATGATCGCGATGGCACTCCTGTTCACCCCCGAATTGGTGATCATGGACGAGCCGACGTCGGCGCTGGACGTCGTCGCTCAACGCTCGTTGATGCTACAGATCAAGGAACTGCAGGACCGGCTCGGCTTCGCGGTGCTCTTCGTCACCCACGACATGAGTCTGGTCAGTCACTTCTCCGACCGACTGATGGTGATGTATGCCGGCCAGGAGGTGGAATTCGGCCCGACCCGGCAGGTCTTCGACACCCCGGCACACCCGTACAGCAGGGGATTGCTGGACGCGTTCCCGTCGATCAAGGGTGAACGGAGACCGCTGGAGGGCATCCCGGGCGCACCGCCGAGTCTGTCCGCACTGCCACCGGGCTGCCGCTTCGAACCGCGCTGTCCGTTGGCGTTCGCCGATTGTGCGACGACCGAGCCCGCGCTGTATGACATCGCCGGAGTGGGGTCCCGCTGCCTGCTTGCCGATCCGGCCCGGATCGGTACCGAGACGAGGAGAGCCGGTGATCATGACTGACGCACGGACGGACACGTCGACCGCGGCTTCGAACTCCGGGGACACCCACGACGTGCTGCAGGCCAAGGGGTTGACCCGGACGTTCCGCGTCGGCAGCGGGCTACGCGGACGCGGCCGGCTGCATGCGGTCGATGACGCCAATTTCTCGATCGGTCGGTCCGAGATCGTCGCCCTGGTCGGCGAGAGCGGCAGCGGCAAGAGCACCATCGCTCGGCTGCTGGCGCAGGTCTATCGTCCGACCAGCGGTGAGATCTTTTTCGACGGCAAACCGCTGTCGTCGCTGCGCTCCCGCCGCGAGGTGCTGCGGTATCGGGCCGCAGTGCCGATGGTGTTCCAGGACCCGTTCAGCTCGCTCAATCCGGCTTACCCGGTATCGCACGGGATCCTGCGGGGATTGAAGCTGCATCGTCCCGACATCGCGCCCGGCGAACGGCGAGCCGAGGCCGAACGGCTGCTCACCGCGGTCGGTCTGTCGCCGGCGGCACAGATCGTGGATCGCTACCCCTACGAGTTGTCCGGTGGGCAACGACAACGGATCGGCTTCGCCCAGGCGCTGGCCTATCGGCCGAAGTTGATCTTGGCCGATGAGCCGGTGTCGATGCTGGACATCTCGATCCGGATCGGCCTGCTCAACGTGATGACTGCGTTGCGTGACGAGCAAGGTGTATCGCTGTTGTACATCACCCACGACATTGCCAGCGCCCGCTACGTCGCGGACCGGATGATGGTGATGTACGCCGGGCGGATCGTGGAGTCCGGTCCGGTCGACGATGTGCTCGGCGATCCACGACATCCCTACACCCAGCTCCTGGTTGCGGCCGTACCCGATCCTCGGGCCGAGCTGGCCGTGACCGCCGAGATGGCCAAGGGTGAACCGCCGAAGGTGATCGATCCCGGACCGGGGTGCCGGTTCGCCGACCGCTGCCCGCTGGCGCGGGACGTCTGCCGGACCACCACCCCGCCGCTGTTGGAGCTTGCCCCAGGCATCGAGGTCGCCTGTCACGTGGCCGCTGAAGAGGCCGGTCGTGGCACCGAGTCGATGGCTACCGCGCGCTGACCCCATCGCGATCCAGGGAGCGGACCCAGGCGAGGTCGGTGGTCGCCTGGACGGCGGTCTGTTCGGGTGTCCGGTCGGTGTACTGCGCGGTCAAGCAGATCGGTCCGTGGTAGGAGATCCGGCGCAGCACGTCCATGATCAACGGCCAATCCGCCAGGCCCTGGTCTCCGGCGTCGAACCAGGATCGGTAGCGGAACGGGCTGTCGTCCGACACCCGCCGATACTCGGCATTCTTCAGGTTGACCAGGCCGAGTCGGTCGCCACACTGTTCGAGCGTGTACGCCGGGTTCTCACCGGCCAGCGCGTCGTGCGCAGCGTCCCAGACGATCCGGAACTGCGGTGCCAGGTCCTTGATCAGCTCGTGCACGCCGAGGACGGTGCTGACGAATGCTCCGTGGTGCGGCTGGATGCCGATCTCGACGCCGTATCGGCTGCAGAGCGGAGCCAGCGCGTCGAACCGGGTACGCAGCCGGTCGACGGATGCGCGATAGCCCTGGGCGCCGATCGGGGCCATGATCCTGATCATCGGCACCCCGGCTTCGGCACAGGCCGCGAGCATCGGTTCGGTCGGCTCGGAGGCGATGCTGATCACCTGTACGCCGTGGCCGGCGAGCCGATGGACGAAGTCGGCCAGCCGCGCGCCCGTCGTGTCCGGCCTCAGATAGGCACCGTCGCGGACCGGCACCTCGGCCGCGTCGAACCCCATCCCGGTGATCAGCGGGCCGAGTTCGTCCGCGGCCAGGCCGGCCCACGGCTTGCTGAAGATCGCCCAGGTCCGGGCCGCGGGACCTGGAGTGGACTTCGGTGACATCATCGACCTCCCAGGCCGCTCAGGGTGATCCCGCGCACGAACCATCGCTGCGTCAGGAAGAACAGAATGATCAACGGCACGGTGGTGACCGTGGCAGCCGCCAGCAGCAGATTCCATTGCGTGCCGTTGCTGTCCTGGAACACCCGCAGGCCGACAGCAGCGGTCCGGGTCGCATCGGTGTTCGACACCACCAGCGGCCAGAGCAGGTTGTTCCATTGGCTGATGAACTTGAAGACGGCCAGGGTAGCGACCGCCGGTACCGCCAGTGGCAGGATGATCCGGGTGAAGCTCTGCCAGCGATTGGCGCCGTCGATCCGTGCCGCTTCCTCGTACTCGCCCGGAATGCCGAGGAAGAACTGCCGGAGCAGGAAAACGCCGAGTGCGGTGAAGGCGTGCGGGATGATCATGCCCCACCAGGTGTCGACCCAGTGCAACCGCGCGACCAGCACGAACTGCGGGATCAGGGTCACCTGCGACGGGATCATCAAGGTCGCCAGGTAGATCGCGAAGATCACATTGCGGCCCCGGAACCGGATCCGCCCGAAGGCGTACGCGGCCAGCGCGGCCGTCGCGGTCTCCAGTAGCGTGGTGCCGGCGGCGAAGATCACTGTGTTCAGCAGGTAACGGCCGACAGGCACCAGTTCGAAGACGCGAGCGAAGTTCTCCGGATGCCAGCTCGACGGCCAGAACGAGGGAGTGGCCGCCATCGACTCCGGATCGGACTGGAACGCGACCAGAACCATCATCACCACCGGGATCAGGGTGAACGCGGTCACCAGGAAGCAGACGAACAGCAGCAACCTGGTCCGAAGCTGCCGGTCGGCGCCCGGCTGGGCGTCGGGCGACTTCGGTGGCGTCACGATCGGACGAGGGAGAGTGAGT
The DNA here is from genome assembly GCF_900105385.1 of Microlunatus soli. Lineage (NCBI taxonomy): Bacteria > Bacillati > Actinomycetota > Actinomycetes > Propionibacteriales > Propionibacteriaceae > Microlunatus > Microlunatus soli. Next base: position 5,850,454 of record NZ_LT629772.1, read on the forward strand.
TCACTGGTCATAGTGCACCAACCTCCTGCTGGCGAGGAACTGTCCGGCGGTGATCACCACGATGAACGCGAACAACACCAGGGACTGGGCGGCTGCATAGCCCTGGTGGTAGTTCTGGAAGCCGGTCCGGTAGATGTACATCACCAGTGTGGTGGTCGCCGTCCCGGGGCCGCCGTTGGTCATGATCAGAGCCTGATCGAACACCTGGAAGGAGCCGATCACCGAGGTGACGACGACGAACAGTAACGACGGCGACAGCATCGGGAGGGTGACGCGCAGGAACCGACGGCGTACGTCGGCTCCGTCGACCATGGCCGCTTCGTAGAGCTGTTGCGGAATCGTCTGCAGACCGGCGAGAAAGATCACCATCCCGAAACCGAAGCTCTTCCAGACACTCATGATCACCAACGCCGGCATCGCCCAGGTGTCCGAGGTCAGCCAGGCCGGTCCGTCGATGCCGACCAGGGCGAGCGCGCTGTTGATCAGTCCGCCGTGCGGGATGTAGAGCCACACCCAGACGAAAGCGACGGCAACAGTGATCGTCGCATACGGCAGCAGCAACAACGATCGAAAGACTGCGATCCGCCGGATCCCGACGTTGAGCAACAACGCCAGCCCCAAGCTGACGGCGATCGTCAGCGGGACGCTGGTGAAGGTGAAGACGGCCGTATTGCCCAGCGCTGACCAGAAGGTCGGATCGTGCAGCAGTTGGGCGAAGTTCGACAGTCCGGCCCAGGTCGGTGGGCTGAACAGGTTCCAGTCCAACAACGAGATCACGGCGGCCGCCAGCACCGGACCAGCGGTGAAGATCGCGAACCCGATGAAGCTCGGCAGCAGGAACAGCCAAGCAGCCACGTGAGGGTGCTCACGCACTCTCCATGGCGGTCTGGTTCGCGATCTTGCGGCAACTGCATTCATGGTCATCGTCCTTCGAGCTGGCGGATGTTGTCCTGGTTCTGGGCCATCAGACTGTCCAGCCGTGGCCGGAGCTCCTTGATCACCTCACCGACCGGTCGGTGGCCGAGGAAACAGCGGGGCAGATCCTGGCCGAGCAGATCGCGGACCTCGTTCCAGTTGGTGGTGACGTCGTAGGGATGGCCGCCGGCCAAGCGACCGGCCAGGATCTCCTGCACGATTCCGACATTCTGCGGCGGCGCGGCGAATGCCGTGCTGGCGGACTCCCGAGCCGGGTTGTTGCGGCCGGCCCTGGCATAGATGTCCAGTGCCGCGGTGCTGGTCAGGGTTTTCAGCAGCTGCCATCCGAGGTCGATGTCCTCGGTCGCTGACGGCATCGCGAAGCTGGAACCGGAAACTCTCGGCGTGCTGCCGGCCGGTCCTGCCGGGAAGGGGACGATGTCCCACTCGAAGTCGGCCTTGCGAGCATTGACCACCTGCCACGGTCCGTTCTGCATCATCGCGACATTGCCGTCCAGGAAGTTCGACAGGGCATTGGTGGTGACCAGGTTGTCGATCGGCGGGGTGACCCGATCCCTGGTGAACAGGTCGATCACGAAACGCAGCGCATGCATCGACTCGTCGGTGTGCAGGGTGCTGATCGACTGCTGCTCGTTCATCACATTGCCGCCGGCGCAGTAGAGCCAGGACACCAGATCGTCGATGCTGGGGGCACAGCTGAAGCCGTACTGGCCGTCCTTGCGGGCGAACTCCACCGCCAGCTCGCGGAATCGCTGCCAGCTCATCGGCTCGGTCGGCGACGGTGGCTTGATCCCCGCCGCAGCGAACATCGTCTTGTTGACGTACAGGACCGTCGGCGCGATGTCGAAGCCGATGGCATAGGTCCGGCCGGCAAAGGAGGAGATCCGCCGGCTGGCGGGGAAGAAGTCGTCGGCGTCGAAGTCGTGATCGGCGGCGATCAGGTCGTCCAGGGTCCGCAGGGCACCACGTGCGGCGTAGGTGCTGATCAAGGTGCCGTTGACCGCAGTCACCATCGGCGCCGTGCCGCTGACCAGCTGCAGGTCCATCTTGGTCGAGTAGCCGTCGGACGGGGTCAGCTGGGAGACCGAGCGCCGATGCATCGACTTCTGCACAAAGGCTCCGAAATCGGCCCAGACCTTGCCCTCGGCAGCACTGCTGGACCACATCGACCAGGTGACGTCGTTGGTTTCGCTGGTCGCGCAAGCGGCGGTGCCGCCGACGGTGGCTGCGACGCCGCTCAGGCCGGCTGCTCGCAGCAACGATCGGCGAGAGATGGTTGACATCTGGATGTCCTCCCCATGATGTCGGAATCGGATGATGCTGTCGGAGTCGGATCGGTACCGTGTGATCAGCGGGCGGTGCGGCGGATCCGGTCCTCGTCGACCTCGACACCCAGTCCCGGCCCGGTGGGGATCTGGGCGACCGCGTCGGTGATCGTCAGGCCATCGACGAAGAGGTCGTCGAGTAGCTCGGGTCCGTTCAATTCTGCCGGCAGGGCCAGTTCCAGGGAGCTGAACAGGTGGAGCGCAGCGGCGAATCCGACACCGCAGTCGGTGAGGCCGCTGGCCAGCAGCTCGATGCCGTGGGCCTGGGCGACAGCCGCGGTCCGCTGCGCCTGCCGCAGGCCCCCGGACTTGCAGACCTTGATCACCACCAGATCGGCTGCCCCGAGTACCGCAGTGCGGGCCAGATCGGCGGCGGTGAAGCTGCCCTCGTCGATCGCCAACGGCAGCCGGAGATCGGCGCGCAGCCGTTGCATCCCGCCCCAGTCGGTGCTCGGCACCGGTTGCTCGATGCAGAACAACCCCGGTAGGTCGCCGATCGCGGTCAGTAGGCCGTGCAACGCCGCCGGCCGGTAGGACTGGTTGGCGTCCAGCCAGATCGGCTTGCCGCCGGTCTGCTCGGCGGCGGCCCTGACTGCGGCGATGTCGGCGGGCACCTCACCGGAAATCTTGATCTTGTAGGCGTGGTAGGCCGCACTGTCCTGGACGTGCCGCGCCACCACCTCCGGCGCATCGATCCCGATGGCGCTGCAGAGCGGGATCGCATCGGTGGTCCGGCCGCCGAGCAGCTGGTGCACCGGCAGGCCGGCCAGCCGGCCTGCTGCGTCGTGCATCGCGATGTCGATCGCCGCTCGGGCGAACGGGAAGCCGTTGGAGACCGAAGGACTGAGCGCCTTGGCAGCGCGCCGGGCAAACAGCTCGACATCGAACGGAGTCAGCCCGATCACCAGCGGCGCCAGGTATTTCTCGATCACCACCATGATCGTTTCTGCCGTCTCATAGCTCCAGCTCGGCAGCGCGCGTTGCTCGCCCCAACCGACCTCCCCGTCGCTGGTGGTGATCTTCACGAAGATCACATCACCGGTCCGGTCGCGGTCACCGACGGCGCCGCTGCCGAGGACGAAGCTGCGCCGGAACGGCACCGGAACGCAGAACGCCTGCACCGACACGATGGTCGAACCGGAGAATCCCTGGCCCACCGCAGCGCCGCTCATGCTGTGATCGCCAGGTTCGCCGGGTCGACCCAGCTCGGCCCGTGGGTGGTCCCGGAGTCGAGGAAGGCGATCATGTCGTCCAACACGTATCGGACCAGGGCCTGATGCCCGTTGCCGGTGTCGCCGGCGATGTGCGGCGTCAGCAGCAGGTTCGGATTCTGCAGCACTTCGGGCGCCAGGTCCGGTGGCTCGGTGGGGTAGACGTCGAGAGCGACTCGCAACCGGCCACTGTCGGCTGCGGCGATCAACGCCTCGTTGTCGACCGCCGCGGCGCGCGAGGAGTTGATCACGATCCCTCCGTCGGGGAGTCGGTCCAGCAGCTCGGCGGTGATCATGCCCTCGGTCTCCGGTGTCGCCGGGACATGGATCGACAGCACCGCGCAAGCCATCACTTCCGACAAGGACGCGGGGCGGACACCGAGGGCATCGGCCCGGGCGGGGTCCAGGTAGGGATCGTGCACCAGCATCTCGACACCGAACGGGCGGAGCAGCTCGATGAATGCTCGTGCGGTCGACGAAGCGCCGACGATCCCGATCCTCGAGCCGCGGAGCTCCAGGCCGCGCAGTAGCGGCTCTCGACCGGGTCCGGCAACCGGCTTCCAACCGCCGCTCCGGATACCGGCGTCGTACGCGGGCAGCCGGCGCAGCAGTGTGAGTAGCGCGGACAGACAGTATTCACCGACCGACCAGGCGATCCGGGGCGCCGCGGAGAAGGTCGTCACCCGGGCCAGACCCTCGCCGTCCAACAGCTTCTTGATCGTCCCGGCAGCGTGTCCGACGACCGTCGGTCCGCCCGCATCGGCGCCGAGCAGGTCGGTCGGCAGCGGCGGCGTACCCCAGCTGGTGATCACCGCGTCCCGACCGGGCAGTAGTCTGCGCAACGTCGCGACGTCGAGTTGATCATCGGCCCAGGTCGTGTCGAACCGGGATTCGATCATGGTGCGGGTCGCGGGGTCGCAGACGTCGTCCGCACGGGCGGGGGAGATGGCCATCAGCAATCGTGTCACGGCAGCAACGTACGCAGCCGGGGCGATACCCGTCCAAGCCCGATCCGGTATCGCCCGATACTGTGCCGGTATGGACTACTCGCTCGCCCAGCTGCGTGGCTTCGTCGCGGTCGCCGAAGAGCTGCACTTCGGTCGGGCCGCGCAGCGCCTGCAGATGACGCAGCCGCCGCTGACCCGTCAGATCCAAACCCTGGAACGGATCCTCGGCGTCCGACTGCTGGATCGCGATCGCGAGGTCCGGTTGACGGCCGCCGGTGCCGCTTTCCTGGCCGACGCCCGCCGGGTGCTGACCCTGGTCGATGCCGCGCCGGAGTCGGCCCGCCGGGTGGCCGCCGGCGACGTCGGCACGATCCGACTCGGATTCACTGCGATCGGCGCCTACGCGGTCCTGGGACCGCTGCTGAGCCTGATCAACAACGAGCTCGCCGGTGTCGAGGTCGAGCTCAACGAACTCGTCAGCGAGGAGCAGTTCGCTCAACTCTCCGGCAATCGACTGGACCTCGGTCTGGTCCGGCCGCCGCTGCCCGCCGGACTGACCGGCGTTGCGGTGCACACCGAGGAACTGGTGCTCGCCGTGCCGGCCGAGCATCCGCTCGCCGACGTTCCCGGACCGATCCGGCTCGCCGACATATCGGCCGACTACATCGGCTACAGCCCGGAGGGATCTCGCTATCTGCACGAGGTGTGCGCGGCCCTGGTGGCGACGGAGGACTTCCTCGGCGCCGAGGTGGCGACACAGTTTCCGACCATGTTGGCGTTGGTCCGGGCCGGCCGGGGCGTTGCGCTGATCCCGCGCTCCTGCACGGCGATGCGGATCGACGGTGTGGTCTACCGGGAGCTGGTTGCCTCCGATGCGCGCAGCGTGAAACTGCACGCCTGCTGGAATCCGGAGTCCCACGACCCGGTGCTAGCCCGGATCGTGCCGCTGTTGTCAGCGGAGTGCTTCACCACCGCGGCGCTCAGTGATCATCGGGCGCGTCGGTCGACGCCCGGTAGCTGATCGCGGGGATCGTCTCCACACCGGTCCGATAGCCACGAACCGTCGCCAGCACCGGATCGATGCCGCCGGTGCTGATCCGCACCGACGAGACCTCAGTGGCGGCGAACGCGTGCAGCCGTTTGTTGCCGATCGTCCGACCGGCGCCGAGTTCATGATCACCGGACCACATTCGATGATCGACCACCCGTTGTCCGGTGCTGTAATCCTCGATCAGTTCGAGGTGATCGACGGTGACGGGCTCGGGGAAGTCGGCCCGCCAGGTGGTGGTCCGGTCCCGCTCGTCGACCTTGGTGACTGTTGCCTCGTACGGTGTGCAGAACCGGCGGTCGAGCTCGCTCCGCCACGCGGTCACCCGGGCACGATCGGCATCAGGTATCAGACCTCGGGTGTCGGGCGGCAGATTCAGCAACAGATTGGCACCCATCCCGATCGACCGGTAGTAGATCCCCAGCAGGTGATCCAGCGACTTCGGTTGATCATGATCGGCCCAGAACCAGCCCTTGCGGATCGACACATCGCACTCCGGCGGCAGGTAGAGCGCGGCATCCAACCGGGTGGTCGAGGTGGTGTACTGGCTGAAGTCGGTTCGATCGACGACATACTGCACCGGGTCGGCTGCCAGGCCGTCCTCGTTGCCGACCCAGCGGATCGTCGGATTACCCATGTTGAAGATCATCGCGTCCGGCTGGGTGCTCTCGATCACCTCGCCGATCCCGACCCAGTCGTACTCCCGGCCCTGCGAGCCGGCACCGTCGAACCACAACTCGGTCAACGGGCCGTAGCGGGTGCAGAGCTCGCGGAGTTGATCTTGATAGAACCGGTCGTAGGCGGCGGCGTCGGGATAGCAGGAGGCGTTGCGATCCCACGGCGACAGGTACAGTCCGAGCTCGAGCCCTGCCTGCTCGCAGGCGGCGGCGACCTCGGCCACAACGTCGCCCTTGCCCGCTCGCCACGGCGACGATGCGACCGAGTAATCGGTGGTCTCCGTCGGCCACAGGCAGAATCCGTCGTGATGTTTGGCGGTCAGGATCACGTACTTCGCACCGGCGGCGGACGCGGCGGCCACCCACTGCCCGGCGTCCAGCTCGGTCGGGTCGAAGTCCTGCGGTGGGACCGTACCGTCGCTCCACTCCAGTCCGGCGAAGGTGTTCACGCCGAAGTGGAAGAAGACACCGAGCTCCTTGCGCTGCCAGGCCAGCTGGCCAGCGGTCGGAGGAATGAGGGGAAGCTCGCCGTGAGTCACCCGGCGACCCTAGCAAGACATCGGAGGTATCGCCGTACCGTTGTGTCGGCTCGGACCATTACAGTCAGCAGCATGGGTGAACTTCCGGACAGATATCCGCTGCCGGGGCTTCCGGAAGAGGTGACGATCTACGAGGTCGGCCCTCGCGACGGACTGCAGGCGGAGAAGCAGATCGTCGACACCGCGACCAAGATCGAGTTCATCGAGCGGCTGCGTGGCACCGGGCTGATCGCGATCGAGGCCACCAGTTTCGTCTCACCGAAGTGGGTTCCGCAGTTGGCCGATGCCGCCGAGGTGCTGGCCGGGATCGGCGCACCGGAAGGTTTCCGGCATCCGGTGCTGGTGCCCAATCAGCGTGGGATGGACCGGGCGCTGGAGGCCGGGGCGGCCGAGATCGCGATCTTCGTCAGCGCGACCGAGCGGTTCGCGCAGGAGAATCTCGCCAGCACCGTCGACGGCGCGATCGAGTCGGCCACCCCGGTGGCCCGGCAGGCGCTGGAGGCCGGCATCGCCGTCCGGGGCTATGTGTCGATGTGTTTCGGCGACCCCTGGGAGGGACGGGTCCCGATCGGCCAGGTCGTCGCAGTCGTCCGCCGACTGGCCGATCTGGGCTGTCGGACGATCAGCCTCGGCGACACCATCGGGGTCGCCACCCCCGGCCACGTCAGAGCCCTGCTCGGCGCGATCGGCGAGGCCGGCATCGGGATGGACCGGATCGCCCTGCACCTGCACGACACCTACGGGCAGGCGCTCGCCGGCGTCCTCACCGGGCTGCAGTGCGGGGTGACCGAATTCGACGCCTCCGCCGGCGGGCTCGGCGGCTGCCCGTTCGCCAAATCGGCGACCGGGAATCTCGCCACCGAGGATCTGGTCTGGATGCTGGACGGGCTCGGCATCCGTAGCGGTGTCGATCTGGACCGGCTGGTGCAGATCAGCGGCTGGATGGCCGCTCGACTGGGCCGCCCGTCCCCATCGCGGGCCGTCCAGGCGCTCTACCGTGAATCCGACCCCGACACCTTGTTCTGATCACACCGTTTCGCGATAGGTTCGACGGGTGGACTCGACGGACTACGAAGGCTTCGACATCGACCGCAGCACCGCTCAGGGCTGGGCGGAGTTCCAGACGCGGTTGAGCGAAGTGATCTCGGTGATCGACGACTCGGGCGACCTGGTGATCGGCACCGAGACCGAGAGCACCGACGACGGCGGCCCGTTCGTGTCGTTCTCGGCTCCGGCCCGGGACATGATCCGCTCCCAGGCGGCGAGCAACGGCGTGCTCGGTGACGACTTCCAACTGGGTCCGGGCGCCTTGGCCCTGATGGAGAAGGCGGGCTGGAATCCGCCGAGCGCGGAGGAGTCGGCCAATTTCTGGGTCGAGCTGCCGCAGGAGCAATCCGATCAGCTCGCCGAGCTCGCGGTGGTGGCGTTGCGGGACGTGTACGGCGTACCGCATCCGGTCTTCCTGTCCCCGGACCAATTGTCCGAGGTGCTCACTCCCAAGGCCGACGACCCGACCGATCCGCCACCGTTCGACGACGAGGACGTCACCGCGGTCCTGCCCGGGAGTCGCGAACACCTGGACGCGATGGTCGAGGAGGAGCTGACCGAGCTCTTCGGACATGCCCCGATCCGTGACGAGGAAGGCGACATCGCCATCCGGGTCGGGTCGACGATGATCTTCCTGCGGACCTCCGTCGACGGTCGTGAGATCGTGATCTTCGCCGCCATCGTGCACGAGATCGAGGGCGGTCGGTCCCGTGCCGCCGAGGTGCTCAACGACCTCAACTGCGAGGCCCGCTGGGTGAAGTTCCAACTGATCCGGGATCGGGTCTTCGCCACCCTGTCGGTGATCGCCCAGCCGTTCGTGCCCGCACACCTGACCCAGGCGCTGCAGATCATGTCCGACACCGCAGACGGTATCGATGATCATCTGGCCGACAAGCTGCGGGGCCGGACCACGTTCGAGGACGGCGGCGACGCCGAGACCGACGACTGATCATGGTCGACAACCCGACCGGTGGCCCGCCGGCCGCCGAGGAATCGGTGTCGGCGCCGGTGCCGACCACTGTGATCGAATTGCCGCCTGATCGGCCGTACGCCCTGGCGGTGCACGGCGGCGCCGGTGGACGGATCGCCGAATTCTCCGGCGCCGATCGAGCCGGCTTCCAGGCCGGACTGGAGAACGCGTACCGAGCCGGCGATGCCGTGCTGCGGCAGGGTGGCAGCGCCCTGGACGCCGTCTGTGCGACGGTGGTGCAACTGGAGGACGATGCACTCTTCAACGCCGGCCGGGGCGCCTCGTTGACGGCGGCCGGCGACGCCGAACTGGATGCCGCGGTGATGACCGGCAGTGGCGCCGCCGGCGCGGTCGCGGCCAGCACCGTCGCGCGCAACCCGGTGCTGCTGGCCCGGGCCGTGATGGAACGCTCGCAGCACGTCTTGCTGGTCGCGCCGCCGGCCGAGCTGGCCGCCGCCTGGGGACTCTCGGTGGTCGACCCCGACTACTTCGTGACCGACGCCCGCCGGGCGCAGTTGGCCCGCCTGCACGCGGCGGCGACCGGCGGCGCCCGGCACGGCACGGTCGGCGCTGTCGCCCGCGATGCGTCGGGTGCGTTGGCGGCCGCGACGTCGACGGGTGGGATGGCCAACCAGTGGCAGGGCCGGGTCGGCGACAGCCCGATCATCGGGGCCGGTACCTACGCCCGCGACGAGTTGCTCGCAGTGTCCTGCACCGGTCACGGTGAGGCCTTCATCCGTGGCGTGGTCAGCTACGACATCGCGGCCCGGATGCGTTATGCCGGTCTTGATCTTGCTGCCGCAGTCTCCGCGACGATCGCCGAGGAACTCACTGATCGCGACGCCAGCGGCGGCTTGGTGGCGGTGGCGTCGGACGGGACGGTGGTGGTCGCTCACAACTCGCCGAGCCTGCTGGCCGCGTACCACGATGGCCGACAGGTGATCACGCTGACCTGATCGGCGGTCGTGGGTCGCGCAACGGCCCGACGTCAGCGAACCGTGGTGGCGAGCCGAGTAACAGCAACCGGCGCAGGAGTTCAGCGACACGCAACCTGCCGATAGCCCAAACTGCGTTCGGATCGGGTTCGGTCAAGGAACGTGAAGATCGCGATTGTCGCCGAATCCTTCCTCCCTTCGATGAACGGTGTCACGCACTCCGTTCTGCAGATCCTCGACTATCTGTCCGAGCGCGGCCACCAGGTCGAGGTGATAGCGCCTGCTGATCATGGTGCCGAGACCAGCTACTGTCCGCCGATCGGACCACCGATCACGATCCATCGGCTGCCGGCAGTCGCCCTCCCCGGCTACCAGTCCTTCAAGGTCGCCGTCGGCGGCAGCGCCAGACTGCGCCGACTGCTGACCGAGATCGCTCCCGATGTCGTACACCTGGCCTCGCCGTTCGTGCTGGGCTGGCGGGCGATCGTCGCCGCCGACCGGCTCGGGTTGCCGAGTGTCGCGGTCTACCAGACCGAGGTGCCGACCTATGCCGCCCGTTACGGCCTCCGGGCCGCCGAACCGGTGCTGTGGAAGCGGGTCTTCGACATCCATGACCGGGCCACCGTCACCCTGGCACCGTCCTCGTTCAGCTGTGCCGAACTGACCGAACGGGGGATTCCCCGGGTCCGCCAATGGGGACGTGGCGTCGACGCCCGCCGATTCCATCCTGGTCGGCGTGATCATGAATGGCGTCGTCGGATCGCGCCGAACGGTGAGGTGATCATCGGATACGTCGGGCGGCTGGCCGCGGAGAAGCAGGTCGACGACCTCGGACTGGTTGCCGATCTTCCGGGCACCCGACTGGTGATCACCGGCAGCGGTCCGTACGCCGACCGGCTGAAGGCAGCCCTGCCGAACGCGATCTTCACCGGCTTCCTCGGCGGCGACGAACTGGCCCGACAGATGGCCGGCCTGGACATCTTCGTGCATCCGGGGGAGAGCGAGACCTTCTGCCAGACCATCCAGGAGGCGATGGCCTCCGGCGTCCCGGTGGTCGCGGTCGGCCGGGGCGGACCGGTCGACCTGGTCGATCACAGCCGAACCGGATGGCTGTACGCACCCGGCGAATTGGGCATGCTGCGCGCGCGGGTCCAGGACCTGGCCGGCGACGCACGCAAGCGGCAAGCGTTCGGTCGGACCGCCCGGCTGCGGGTACGGGGAGCAACCTGGGCGGCGATCTGCGACGAACTGATGGGACACTACCGCGCCGCCGTCGATGACGCCGCCCGGGTCCGGATGTCTCGGCACGCCGCTCCGGCCAGGCTGTTCGGCGGCTGATGCCCTGCCGGCCGTCCAGACGTTCACCCAGTCGTCGCCTGCGTGTCAACTCCGACGGCATCGGGATGGGTTGACTGGCGACCGTGAACAATGATCTCAGCGCGCAGATCCGGCAGCTGCAACAGCGTTACGGATCCGATGATTTCTCCGTCGTCGAGTTGGAGGATGACGATCCGATCCTGCGGACCGTCGACGGCACGATCATCGACACCTGGCGGGAGAACTATCCCTACAGCGAACGGATCGACACGGCGACCTACGAGGCGCAGAAGCGGCTGCTGCAGATCGAGCTGCTGAAGCTACAGACGCAGATCAGGGAGACCGGCGATCGGATCGTGATCTTGTTCGAGGGCCGCGATGCCGCCGGCAAGGGCGGCACCATCAAACGGTTCACCGAGCATCTCAACCCCCGGCACGCCCACGTGGTCGCCCTGGAGAAGCCGACCGACCGCGAGTCCCGGCAGTGGTACTTCCAGCGTTACATCCAGCACCTGCCGGCGCGCGGTGAGATGACGCTGTTCGACCGCTCCTGGTACAACCGGGCCGGGGTCGAACGCGTGATGGGCTTCTGCACGGCACAGGAGTACCAAGCGTTCCTGCAGCAGGTGCCGGTCTTCGAACAGTTGCTGGTCTCCGAAGGCATCCACTTGATCAAGTTCTGGTTCTCGGTGTCCCAGTCCGAGCAGAGCACGCGGTTCCTGATCCGGCAGATCGATCCGGTGCGGCAGTGGAAGTTGTCCCCGATGGATCTGGCGTCGCTGGACAAGTGGGACGACTACACCGCTGCCAAGGTGGACATGTTCGCCGCCACCGACACCGAATACGCCCCGTGGACGGTGCTGAAGAGCAACGACAAGAAAAGGGCCCGGCTGAACGCGATGCGCTATGTGCTGGACCGGTTCGACTACGACGGCAAGGATCCCGAGATCGTCGGCCATCCCGATCCGCAGATCGTCGGGCGTGCCGCGGACCTGTATGAACTCGGTGAGCGGGAGATGCCGCTGCAGGCCCAGTACCTGGGTTGACCGGACCGACCGCCCGTCAGCTGCTCAGTCCTGCCACCTGTTCGGACTGAGCAACGGCGTCGAATCCGTAGCCGCGCATCTGTTCCTCGTAGCGGGCGACAGCGGCGATCAAGGTCGGATGATCGTCGGCAGCGCCGAGTTCGGCGACCAGCCGGGCAGCGTCATCGAGGGCAACGGCCGCACCGATGCCTGCCGGGATCATCGGGTGCGCGGCATCGCCGATCACGGTGACCGGCCCGCTCGGCCAGGGCTCCGGCCGCCGGGACGTCCGGACAACGGTCGATCGAGTCATCTCGGGCTCGGCGGCCAGCACGAGCTGCCGCAACGAGGGGTGCCATGCCGCCACCTGGTCGGCGACGTACTGCTGCAGATCCGCGCTGGCACGTGATGCCGGGACCTCGTCGGCCGGGACGCTGAACACCCACATCAGGTAGTCGCCGTCGGCGCTGAGCCGCAGCCCTGGCCGAATTCGGTCGGCAGCCTGTTGTGGAGGACAGGCAAAACGATGGGCGGCCAGCGGCATCGCCCGGCCCGGGCCGACGACCGTGCTGAATCCGTCGAGGGCGGCCGGCGGCACGTGGGGTAGCACCTCGGGGGACAACAGGGTCCGTCCGAAGATGTTCAACTGTCCGATGTCGCGAACCTCGAGCTGGGGCAGCAGCTGGCTGCGGACCTTCGACCCGGCGCCGTCCGCGCCGACCAGCAGGTCGCCGTGCAGCGTGCCGCCGTCGGTCAGGGTGATCTCGACACCGCCGGCTCGGTCCGTCGAGTCGTCGTCACCTGCCGGTAGCCGAAAGTGCTCGAACCCGGCGCCGTCGAGGACGTCGTCGTCCAGCCCTGCCAGCAGAATCTCGCGCAGCGTCTGCCGGTCAACCGTCAGATGCTGGCCCTGGGAGGGATCCGGCTGCGGCACGAGCCATTCGTCGAGCAGATTGAGCTCCGGGTCCAAGGTCCGGACGCCGCTGCCGGGGACACCGGAGGTCAGCACAACGAGCTCGTACAGGTCCGGGGGAAGACAGGACCGCAGGGCAAGGTCTCCCTGCGGTGCGAGGTGGATCCGATAGCCGGTCCGCCGATGGTCGGCCGGGGTCCGGTGCTCCAGGATGGTGGCGCGGTGTCCGGTGCGGTGCAGTCCCTGAGCCAGCAGGGGACCGGCCAGTCCGGCTCCGACGATCACAATGTGCATGAGTCAAGATTATCTGCATTCAGACAATCTGGTATCGGGAGATACCCTGATCCTGTGACACAACAGGAGCCGGGCATCGACCTCCGACTTGGGGGTCAGTTCTATCTCGCGCATCGGTTTGCCCGGGCGGGGACGAACGGCCGGCTACGGTCGTTGGGACTTGACCTGCGACACCTCGCCGTGTTGCGCGAACTGGCCGACAACGGGCCGTCCAAGCAGCGCGCCCTGGTGGACCGGATCAAGATGGACCGGTCGTCGCTGGTCTACGTGATCGACGAGCTCGAACGACAAGGACTGGCCGAACGCGGTCGCGACGAGACCGATCGACGCAGCCATGCCGTCCGCATCACGGCCAAGGGGCGGCGGCGGTTGACCGCGGCCACGGCAGCGGCCGATCAGGCGATGCGGGAACTGCTGAGCGGTTTGACCGCAACCGACAAGGTCCGGCTCGAGCAGCTGCTGGACAAGGTGATCAGCGCCGTCACCGACGTCTGAGATCGGCTGCCGCCCCGACGGATCACCGATCGGAGATCGTGATCGACATCGTGGCCCGGGGGATCGGCATCGCCAACGCCTCGGCCTCGACCAGCTCACGTTCCGGACCCGACAGAGCCGCCGACAGCCGGACGTCGACCCGACCGCCGCGCCGTCCCCAGGCTCCCACGACGGTCCGGCCGAGCAGCACGCCGCCGGGATGGAAGCTGTCGTGACGGTCGGAGAGCCGCTTCTGCCCGGGGCCGACGAACAGGCCGGAGCGGTCCTGGCCGAGTAGCCGAAGATCACTCGGCACCAGTAGCCGTACGCCGCTCGGCTCCGGAGCGCTCCGCAGGAGTTGCTCCTCCTCGGACAGGATCCAGGCACGGTGGTCGCCGATCCGGACCGGGAGCAGGTCGTCGGCGCAGCGTTGCCATACGGCGCGAGCGTCGGCCGCGCTCAGTCCGCTCCACCAGGCGTAGGTGGCCGGCGTGGTCGGTCCGAATGCCCGGATGTGCAGTCGGCACAACGCGCGGCGCGCCGTCTCGAGATCGATCTGCGGACGCTCGACCTCGCGGACGTAGAGGGCACTGGTCGTCCAACGCAGCGCAATTCGCCCGCTGGCGCACGCGGCCCGCTGATTCGCCAGTCCGGCCTGCCGCAGCTCCCGACCGGCCAACACCTCGCACACCTGGTCGGCGTACCGCTCGATGGTCGCCTGTTGGTCGGGATCGAGCGGCATCCGCCCCAGGGTGAAGATGCCGAACGCGTCGCGAGACAGCAGATGGACCGCGGCCCGCGGCGAGTAGGTCTGGATCAGCCCCGGGTGCTGCCAGTCCTCCGGCCGGCAGTGCTCCATCCGGGCGTGCAGGCCGAGCAGCGCGTCGCGCGGCGCCGTGTCCTGGAGTCCGAACCGAGCCGCGGCGAGCACCGATCCGGCCGGCAGCCGGGAGGTCAGCTGGTTGATCTGCAGCCGGTAGCGCACCGCTTGTTCCGGTGCGATCGTCAGCGCGACTGGCATGGCCGTTGGTATATCAGCTGGGACCGACAGGCGCTCGCCACTAAACTCGCCCCGTTATGCCGTCCTCCGCCGTATCGTCCGTTCCCGCGATCAGCTTCGACCCGGCGTTGCCGATCTCGGCCCGCGTCGACGAGATCGAGGCGGCGATCCGCGATCATCAGGTGGTCGTGGTGGCCGGCGAGACCGGGTCGGGCAAGACAACCCAGCTGCCGAAGATCTGTCTCAAGCTCGGTCGGATGTCGATCGGACACACCCAGCCACGCCGGATCGCTGCGCGCACCGTGGCCGAGCGGATCGCCGAGGAGATCGGGGTCGAACTCGGCGACCTGATCGGCTACCAGGTCCGCTTCACCCGGCGGGCCGGCCGCGACACCAGGGTCAAGGTGATGACCGACGGTGTGCTGTTGGCCGAGATCGGTCATGATCGTGATCTTCGCAAGTACGACACGATCATCATCGATGAGGCGCACGAACGCAGCCTCAACATCGACTTCCTGTTGGGGTACCTGAAACAGCTGCTGCCGCGCCGTCCGGAGCTGAAGGTGATCATCACCTCCGCGACCATCGACACCGTGCGGTTCGCCGAGCACTTCGCCGATGATCAAGGAGCGGCGGCGCCGATCGTCGAGGTGTCCGGACGTGCCTACCCGGTCGAGATGAGGTACAACCCACTCGTCGGCCAGGCAGGAGAGGGTGGCGAGGACCTCGATCAGGTCGACGGGATCTGCCGTGCCGTCAAGGAACTTCAGGCCGAGGGGGATGGCGACATCCTGGTGTTCCTCTCCGGTGAGCGGGAGATCCGCGATGCGGCTGATGCGTTGAACGCTCTGCAACTGCGCTTCACCGAGGTGCTGCCGCTGTATGCACGACTGTCGGCCGCGGAACAGCACAAGGTGTTCGTCCGCAGCGACGCTAAGGGCATCGGTGGGCGACGCATCGTGTTGGCCACCAACGTCGCCGAGACGTCGCTGACGGTTCCCGGGATCCGGTACGTGATCGATACCGGCACCGCGCGGATCTCCCGATACTCGGCGCGTACCAAGGTCCAGCGACTGCCGATCGAACCCATCTCACAGGCCTCGGCCAACCAACGCGCAGGACGGTGTGGCCGGCTCGGGCCCGGCATCTGCATCCGGCTGTACGCCGAGGAGGACTTCGCGGGCCGGCCCGAGTTCACCGAGCCGGAGATCCTGCGGACCAACCTGGCCTCGGTGATCTTGCAGATGGCGGCCTCTGATCTGGGCGACATCGCATCCTTCCCGTTCGTGGAGGCCCCGGACTCGGCGCAGATCGCCGACGGCCTGCGGCTGCTGGAGGAGCTCGGCGCGATCAAGGGCCGCTGGGACCAGAAGCGTTCGCCTCGGCTGACCAAGATCGGTAGCCGACTGGCCGGCATCCCGATCGATCCGCGGATGGCCAGGATGTTGATCGCCGGCGAGCGGCAAGGCTGTCTGCGCGAGATGTTGATCATCGTCTCCGGGCTGTCGGTGCAGGACCCGCGAGAACGTCCGACCGAACATCAACAGGCAGCTGATCAACTGCACCGTCGGTTTTGGGCGCCGATGGCCACGGAGGAGTCCTCCTCGGAGGAACCAGCACCGGACGGCAGCGACTTCGTCGCGATCCTGCGCCTGTGGCGCTACCTCCGTCGACAGCAGAAAGCCCTGTCCGGTAACGCGTTCCGGCGGATGTGCCGGGACGAGTTCCTGCACTTCCTGCGGATCCGCGAATGGCAGGATCTGCACGCTCAACTGCGACAGATCTGTCGCGAGCTCAAGCTGAATGTCAACGAGGAACCGGCCGATCATGACCGGGTGCACACCGCGATCCTGACCGGCCTGCTGTCCCAGGTCGGGCTGGCCGAGGTGATGGAGGACCGCAAGCGGGGAAACCGGGACGGCAAGCGCCGGCAACGTCGTGCCCTGCAGGAATACCTCGGCGCGCGGGGCACCAAGTTTGCGATCAATCCGGGATCGAGCCTGGCCAGGACGACGCCGCCACTGGTGATGGCCGCCGAGATCGTCGAGACCTCACGGCTCTGGGCGCGGACCGTGGCCGGCATCGACGTCAAGCAGATCGAGGAGGTCGGCCGGCATCTTCTCAAGCACAACTACTCCGAGCCGCACTGGTCGGCGCGCAACGGCTCGGTGATGGCGTACGAGCACGTCACGCTCTACGGCATCCCGATCGTCGGGCGCCGTCCGGTGAGCTACGCCCGGATCAATCCCGCCGAGTCGCGCGAGATCTTCATCAGGTCCGCGCTGGTGGAGGGCGATTGGCGGACCAGGCACCGCTTCTTCGCCGACAACCAACGGGTCCGGGCCGAGGCCGAGGAACTGGAGGAACGGACCCGTCGCCGTGACCTGTTGGTCGACGATCAGGTGATCTTCGACTTCTATGCCGCCCGGATCCCCGCAGATGTGACTACCGGCGCTGCATTCGACAAGTGGTGGAAAGACGTCGCGCAGACCGATCCGAACCGATTGAACCTCAGCCTCGACGATCTTGTGGTCGATCCGGATGCTGCCGACACCGGCGAGTTTCCGGAGGTGTGGTCGACCGGCGAGTTGGACTACAAGATCGGATACTCCTTCGAGCCCGGCAGTACGCGAGACGGGGTCAGTGTCGAGATTCCGGTGGGCTTGCTGAACCGTACCGATGCCACCTCCTTCAGCTGGCAGGTGCCGGGGCTGCGGGCAGAGCTGGCGACGGAGCTGATCAGGTCGCTGCCGAAGGCGGTCCGGCGCAACTTCGTACCGGCACCGGAGTTTGCCACCCGAGCCCTGAGCTGGCTCGGTGATCATGGCGGAGACGGAGCGGAGTCGTTCGAGCAGGCACTCGCGCGAGCCCTACGAGCGTTGACGGGCGTGATCATTCCGGCCGACAGCTGGCGCTCGAGCGCGCCGCCGGCACACCTGCTCCCCACCTATCTGGTCACCGATGGTGACCGGGTGATCGCCGAAGGCAAGGATCTGGAGGCGTTGCGGCAGCAGGTAGCTCCCGAGATCAGTCAGACGCTGAACTCGGCTGCCGAGGAAGTGACGACGACCGGGGCCGGCAGTTGGGTGTTCGGCCGGATCGCAGACGAGATCCACACCGGCAGCCTGGTGAGCTTTCCCGGACTGATCGACGAAGGATCCACCGTCGGACTGAAGGTTTATGCCGATGCCGCACGCCGTGATCATTTCCATGCGCTCGGGCTGCGCCGGCTCGTCATGATCAACACGCCGGACCCGACCCGCTGGGTGGTCGGTCATCTCGGCAATCAGGCGAAGCTGGCGCTCGGCGGCAGTCCCTATCCGAGTGTGCCGGCGTTGCTCGCCGACGCCCGGTTGGCGACAGTGGGAGAACTGATCCGACGGCACGCGCCGACTGTCGGGGGCCGTATTGATGACCAAGGCAAGTTCGCCAAGCTGTGTGATCTGGTGCGGGCCGACAACGCCGACCGGATGCGGACGCTGGTCAATGAGACTGCTGCAGCCTTGGAGACCTGGGAGAGCGTCACCGCGCAGCTCGACACCGTTGCGCGGATCGATGCACTTGCCGCGGCTGATCTCGGTGAACAGTTGAACAATTTGATCTTCGCCGGGTTCCTGGCAGTGACCGATGGTGAACGACTGCCCGACCTGGTCCGCTATCTGCAGGCGGCCGCCAACCGGATCACCGTGTTGCGGGCGAACCCGGCCAAGAACGCCGCCGGGTTGGCCACGATGACACGAGTCGAGGACTCCTACGCCGATCTGTGTTCGCGACTGCCCGAGGGGCCGCTGCCCGCTGACGTCGAAGCGATCGGGTGGATGCTGGAGGAGTTGCGGGTGAGTCTGTTCGCTCAGCAGTTGCGGACGAAGTTCCCCATCTCCGAGAAGCGTGTGATGAATGCCATCGCCGATGCTCGTCGGGTCGCCGGCCTGTCCTGATCCTGTCGGGCGGCGGCGGATGCCGCGGCCGGTTCGGGGCGGGTCGTGTGCCTATCGAGCGACCGCTCACCCGGCAAGAAGCTCGGACCGGCCGAGTCGACCGACCCGCGCACCTGATCCGAGATGGGCCTCAGACCCCGGTTTGTCCACAGATTCCTGCGCCCCCGGTGATGATCCGGCAGGACTGTCAGTGCCGGGTGAGACGATGGCGACGCCGATCATTGCGACCTTGATCAACTAGTCACGGGATGGAGGATTTACCCTCGTTTTGTAGGGATATCTCATGATCAACTCTTGAACACGAATGACTGTTCGAATACAATCCGGGTATGGCCACGGAAGTCCATGAGCCCGCAGGGCTCCCCACCGATCCCGTGATCGGTGCGCGTCCGGACACCGACGGCCAAGCAATGAGTCGCGATGCGACACCGTCCGCGCCAACTGCTCCGGAGGTCGCGGCAGGGACGGACATTCCGACTGGGTCGATGTCGGGCACGGACGAGTACAAGGCCGTACCCGACGGTGCGACGGCCGTCAGTGCAGCGACCGACCCGCCGGTGGCCGACGGCCCAGGGTCGGTGGAGGTGTTGTTGGCCGAGTTGGATCGGGCGGTTGCGGGTTTGATTGCCGGGGTGTCGGCCGAGGAACTCACCGTGGTGGGTGATGACCGGTTGGTCGGGTTCATCGGCCGGCTGGAGGAGGTGCGGAACCGGCTCGGGCTGGTCGATCACGAGATCGTGCACGCCTGCCAGTCCACCGACCTGCCGCACCGGCTCCAGTTGCGCACGGTGGCGAACCTGTTGGGACAGGTGACCCGGATCCAACCCGGCCAGGCCCATGCCCGGGTCCGGGCCGCCGACACGCTCCGGGCAGGCCGTTCGATGACCGGTGAACCGTTGGCCCCGACATGGCCCCGGCTGGCCGCCGCCGTCGCCAGCGGTCTGGTGCCGCCGGTGCAGGCCGACATCGCCCTGCGCTGCCTGTCGAGGATCGAACGACTGCCGTGGACCAACCGAGAAGCCGTCGAGATCGCCGAGGCCGAGTTGGCGGCCGGGGCGGTGGTGTTCCCACCCCGCGAGTTCGCCGAAATCGTGCAACGCGTCACCGATCACAACGATCCCGACGGCACCCTGGCCGACGACCAACTCCACGAAGCCACCCGGCGGGTCACCTTCTACCAAGCCCGCGACGGCTCCTGGCGGATGGAAGCCCGCTTCACCCCGACCGTCGGCGCCCAGATCAACGCCGTCATCGGACCCCTGAGCAAGCCCCAACACGGCCCGGACGGCCAAGACCTCGGCAGCCCCGAAGAACGCGCCCACGACGCGATCGCCGACGTGTTCGCCCGGATCCTGCGCGCCGGCGATGCCCCCGCTGCGGGTGGGGTGCCGGCCACCGTCGTGGTCACCATCGACTACCGACACCTCCTCGACGACACCGGGTACGGCAGGTTGCCCGACGGGACCCCGATCGCCCCCAGCACCCTGCTCAGGTTGGCGTGTGAGGCCGACATCATTCCCGTCGTCCTCGGCGCCTTCGGCGAGGTGCTCGACCTCGGGCGAAATCACCGGGTGGCGAACAAGACCCAGACGATGGCGTTGATCGCCCGCGACAAGGGCTGTTCGTTCCCGTCCTGTGGTCGACCCGCGGCCTGGTGTGAACGACACCACATCATCGGCTGGGAGATCGGCGGACTGACAGATCTGACCAATCTCACCCTGCTGTGTCGCTATCACCACCAGCACTTCCAACGCCAAGGCTGGCAATGCGAAATGATCGACGGCCTGCCCTGGTGGATCCCACCCCGCTGGATCGACCCCGACCAAACACCCATGATCAACAACCGCATCAAACACGTGGAGCCACCGCTGCGGACGTGATCACCGGGCGGACCTCGCCGAAGATCTGCCCAGCTCGGGCGATCATCTGGCATGCTCGGGCCAGTCAGCCGCACGTCCGCCTGACATCCACGAAGGGAAGCTCGATGATCCTTTCTCCGGTTCGCGATCCGCGGCTGGTGACGATCCGCCGTGGCGGCAGTCTGACCGATGCCCACCATCACGCGTTGGCGCTGTGGGCTGCTGCCTGTGCTGAGCATGTCCTCAGTCTGTTCGAGGTCGAGCGACCCGATGATCAGCGACCGAGGCAGGCCATCGCGCATGCCCGTGCGTGGGTGCGTGGAGAGGTCAGGATGATGGAGGCCCGTGCGGCCGGCGGCCATGCCATGGGCGCGGCCAGAGATCTTCGCGGGGCCGCACGACACGCCGCTTACGCCGCGGGCCAGGCCGGGGTCGTCGCCCATGTCGCGGCGCATGACCTGGGCGCGGCGGCGTACGCCATCAAAGCCGTCCGGGCCGCTGCGCCGAAGAGTGACAGCGACGCTGCCGGCCGCGCCGAGTGCCAGTGGCAGCGAGATCAGCTGCCGGAGCCGGTGCGTGAGCTCGTGCTGGACGACCAGCGACTGCGCAACGACATCTGCTGGTCGGTGTTCGACTGCTGAGGGTTCGACTGCTGAGGGGGCGGCTGCTCACGGTTCGCTGCCCTGCCATCTGGGGTGCGGCCCTGCCCATTAGATTGGTGTCCATGCTGGATCCGAGCTCGCTGTACGAACTGACACCCGGTGCCGACGAACTGATGGCAGGCAGCCGGCCGGTGCTGATCGTGCAACTCGAGGGATTCATCGACGCCGGTCAGGCGGGCCGGCTGTTCACCGAGCATCTGCTGGAACACACCGAGCACCAGGTGCTGGCCGAGTTCGACCACGATCAACTGCACGACTACCGGTCCCGCCGACCGATGATGGACTACGACGGCAACCGCTGGTCCTCCTTGGAAACCCCGCGGCTACGGCTGCACCGCATGATCGATGCGCAGGACGAGCCGTTCCTGTTGCTGACCGGCCCCGAGCCAGATGTGCAATGGGAGCGGGTGGCTGCGGCCGTGATCGGGCTGATCGACACCTTCGACGTCCGGCTGGTCGTGTCACTGACCGGCATCCCCGGAGCAGTGCCGCACACCCGACCGGTTGCGCTGAATGCCCATTCCACCGATCCGGAGCTGGTTCGCGAGGAACAGGCCTGGTTCGGCAAGGCCGAGGTGCAGGCGAGCTTCTCGGCGATGCTGGAGTTCCGACTCGGCGAGCAGGGGCGCACCGCGATGGGATTCGAGGCCTTCGTCCCGCATTACCTCGCCCAGGCCGCTTTCCCGCAGGCGACGCTGACGCTGGGGCAGCGGATCGCCCAAACCACCGGCCTGGTGGTGCCGCTGGGTCCCCTGGAGGAAGCAGCCGCGAGCAACATGGCCGAGATCGTCGAGGAAGTCGCCGGATCGAGCGAGGCCCAGGAGATGGTCGGCCAGCTGGAGCAGCAGTACGACACGCTCCGGGCCGATCGCGGTGGCATCGGATTCCCGCCGCCGAGTTCGGAGGATCTGGCTTCGGTGCCGTCCGCCGACGAGATCGGCGCGGCCTTCGAGCGGTTCCTCGCCGAGCGCGAGGACCCAGAGGACGACGGGCAGGCAGCGGACGGGACCGGGACTGGGACAGCGGACGGGACTGGGGCAGAAGGCGGGACCGGCAGCTCCGAGGACGCGACCGGCGAGGCGGAGGACGGGGCCGGCGAGGACGACGACACGGCCGGCCCGAGCGACGGTGCCTCGAACGGGCCGTCCGACCAGTAGGATCGCCGCGTGCCCGAGTCCCTGGACGAGCTTGTCGACCTGCTCAGCTTGGAGACCATCGAGACGGGGCTCTACCGAGCCAAGCAGCCGCGTACGGCGTTGCAGCGTGCGTTCGGCGGGCAGGTGCTTGCCCAGGCGCTGGTCGCTGCCGGGATGACCGTTCCGGACGAACGCTTCGCCCATTCGCTGCACGGCTACTTCCTGCTGGAGGGACGCACCGATCTGCCGATCGTCTACGACGTCGACTCGGTGCGTGACGGCGGTTCGTTCTCCACCCGACGGGTGACGGCCCGGCAGGACGGCAAGATCATCTTCTACATGTCGACCTCGTTCCATCGCGACGAGGACGGTTTCGAGCACGCCGATCCGGTGCCGGAGAACGTTCCCGGGCCGGACACCTGCCCGTCGCTGGCCGATGTGCTCAGTAAGATCACCGGGGCCCCGGCCGAGACCTGGACCACCGAATGGGGCGCGCTCGACGTCCGCTACGTCGGCAATTCCGGTCCGGGCGGAGGTCTGGACGATCCACGGCACCCGGCGCGGGTGCGGATCTGGATCAAGGCCGACGGTGCGCTGCCCGATGATCGTCGGCTGCACAGCGGCGTGCTGGCCTACGCCAGCGACCTCACACTGCTCGGTGCCAGTCTGGTGCCGCATGGCGAGGTGCTCGGATCGCCGCGGGTCCAGGTCGCCTCGATCGACCATGCGATGTGGTTCCACCGGCTCTTCCGGGCCGATGACTGGTTGTTGTACGACCAGGTGTCACCGTCCGCCTCGTCCGGCCTCGGACTCTCCACCGCGCGGCTGTTCCAGCAGGGGACGCTGGTCTCCGACGTCGCGCAGGAGGGCCTGATCCGCCCCGCACGCAGGAAATAGTCGAGTCCTTCGGGCCCGGCAGCTGCCGGATCTCCGGGGCCGTCGACAGTGTCTTCCTCTCCGGCGTCGCCATCGCCGCACGGTTGTCGATCAAGGAAACCTGCATGTCGACAACGGCCGGACCACCGCCTGCCGGGGCGTCGTTGACTCGGCTGAGCCGGCGCTGCGCGGCGACAGCAGGACGCTGACCACCCACGACACACCAGCATGCCCTGCCTCCCTGGTGCGCGGTTCGGCGGGCTCAGCCTCGATCCACCGATCTGCCGCTACTGCGCGACCCCATCCGGGCACGTCGGCGGCGTTGCCGCCGCTCAACGGTCAACCAGACCGCCCTCGCGGCGGCAACGTGCCGAGGCATCCGTCTGGTGCCGCTGGCTACGCGGCACCTCGGGGGATCGGGCTTAGAGTGCCGAGGAGTGCAGACGTAGCCCCAAGGGAGAGTGCCACGTGGATGTTCCGGAACGCCGCCGCCAAGACCCAGCCTCGGACGACCACCGCCCGGCCGCCGAGGAACCAGCCCAGCACCAGCCCGCCACGAAGAAACTCAGGTCACGCCACATCACGATGATCACCCTCGGTGGGATCATCGGCTCCAGCCTGTTCGTCGGATCGGGCAATGTGATCCGATCGGTCGGACCGGCGGCACTGGTGTCCTATCTGATCGGCGGGCTGCTGGTCTTCCTGGCGATGCGGATGCTCGGCGAGATGGCGGCGGTCCGCCCTGCGGTCGGCTCATTCATGGAGTACGCCCGGGTCGGCCTGGGGAACTGGGCGGCCTACCTGGTCGGTTGGCTCTACTGGTACTTCTGGGTCGGCGTCCTCGCCTACGAGGCGGTGATCGGCGGTCACACCTTGAACGGGTGGATCGGCGCGCTGCCCGCCTGGGCGTGGTCACTGATCCTGCTGGCGATCTTCGTCGCCACCAATCTGATCTCCGTCCGATCGTTCGGCGAGACCGAGTTCTGGTTGGCCAGCATCAAGATCCTGGCGATCATCGTGTTCCTCGGAGCCGGGATCCTGTACGTCCTCGGGCTCTGGCCGCACAGCGACTTCTCGTTGCCCAACCTGTGGCAGCACGGCGGCTTCGCACCACACGGATTCGGTGCGACGCTGACCGGCGTCGCGCTGGTGATCTTCTCCTACTTCGGCACCGAGATCGCGGTGATGGCATCGGCGGAGTCGCAGAATCCCGCCAAGGGCATCCGGCAGGCGACCAGCACGGTGATCTGGCGGGTACTGCTGTTCTTCGTCGGTTCGGTGTTCATCATCGTCACAGTTGTCCCGTGGAACAAGCTGCCGGAGGCGACCGACGTGACCAACGCCCCGTTCACCTACATCTTCCACAGGCTGGGAATCCCGGCGGCCGACGTGATCATGCAACTGGTGATCTTCACCGCAGTGATCTCGGTGCTCAACTCGGGCCTGTACTCGGCCTCCCGGATGATCTCCTCCCTTGCCGAGAAGGGATTCGCGCCGAAGGTGGTCAGTCGCAAGGCTCGCAACGGAGTGCCCGTCTTCGCCGTCTTCGCCTCGATCCTGGGCGGAGTCGTGGCAGCGATCGCCAACTTCGTCGCACCGAGCTCGGGCATCTTCGACTTCATCATGAACTCAGCCGGCCTGGTCGCCCTGTTCGTCTACGTCTTCATCGCCCTCACCCAGCTGAACCTGCGCCGCCGGATGACCCGGACCGAGGTGGACGCGCTGCAGCTCAAGGTGTGGGCGTTCCCGTGGCTGAACTTCGTGTTGATCGCCGCCGTGGTTGCGGTGGTGATCATCATGCTCACCTCGCCGGACGGCCGCACCCAGGTCTGGACCAGCCTGGTGGCAATGGCGATCCTGGTTGTCTTCTGGCCGCTGGTGGCACGCAAGCTCAAGAACCAGGACGCCGAGCAATCGGCCGAAGATCGAAGCTCCGTGGGCTGAGCTCGACGGGACGCCCCGGCTCGAGTCGACAGCTGATCACCCGGTCGCGGTACCGGACCGGGTGATCGATCGGTTCGTGACGATCCGAGGTCAGCACCGCGCGGGTCAACGAACCGGCATCCCAGGACAGATCGACCCGGACACCGGGCCGGGCGACCAGTCCGGCCACCGATCCGGGACCGAATGCCGCGGGCAGCGCCGGCAGCAGATCGATGGTGCCGGCGTGGCTCTGCAGCAGGCACTCGGCGACGGCGGTCACGAAGCCGAGGTTGGCGTCGATCTGGAACGGCGGATGCGCGGCGAACAGGTTGCGGTA
The DNA here is from genome assembly GCF_900105385.1 of Microlunatus soli. NCBI lineage: Bacteria > Bacillati > Actinomycetota > Actinomycetes > Propionibacteriales > Propionibacteriaceae > Microlunatus > Microlunatus soli. The sequence goes on from NZ_LT629772.1 coordinate 5,875,843, forward strand.
GAGACCTCCCGCCCAACGGCCGCGATCGACGGCGGCGTCCCGGAAGAGGTAGCGCAGCAGATCGGCAACCCGCTCGGGCTGCCGGAGCCGGGCACGCATCGTCGCCTTCCAGACCAGCGACCAGCCGGTCGACTCATCGCCTCGACCGGTCAGGCTGGCATCGGCGGCCGCTGCCAGTGCGGGCTCCAGCGGTTGATCACCGGGATGGACCAGATACAGGTGTGCGGTGTGCCGATGGTCGGGCTGCGGCACCAACTCCCGGTCCGGCCACTCGGCGATCATGCCGGCATCGTCGATCATCGGGCGGGGCAGCCGGGGCAGCGCGGCGCGCGCGGCGAGCACGACGGGATCCTGATCATGATCGAGCCGGTCCGACAGTTCGATCAGGAAGCGGTAGGTGTCGGCTGCCAGCGCAATGTCCATCGTCGAGGACTCGGCGGTCGCAGCGCTGTCGCCGGACCGGGAACTGAACCGATTCTCCGGTGAGGTCGACGGGCTGGTCCCCAGCGTTCGGTCGTCGCGTTCGATCATGGTGTGTTGCAGGAACTCGGCTGCTCCGCGGACCAACGGCCAGGCTCGGAGGGCGACCTCGTCACCGCCGCCGTGCAACAGTCGTTCCCGCAGCTGTTGCAGCAGCCACGGACCGGCGAACGGCCAGAACGCCCAACACGGATCGTGGCTGCCATTGCCGACCGGTTGGCTGTAACCCCACGCATCGCTGCAGTGGAAGGCGACCCAGCCCGGCGCGTCGAATACCCTGGCTGCGGTCTCGGCGCCCGAGGCGGCGAGGGCCTCGATGAAGTCGAAGAGTGGTGTCAGGCATTCGACGAGCCCGGTCGGCTCGGCAAGCCAGTAGTTCATCTCCAGGTTGATGTTCATCGTGAAGTCGCTGGACCAGGGCGGCTGCATCGCGTCGTTCCAGATGCCCTGCAGATTGGCCGGCAGGCCACCTGCTCGCGAGCTGCAGATCAACAGGTAGCGTCCGTAGTCGAACAGCAGTGCGGCCAGCGCCGGATCGCTGTCCAGCGCGGCCGAGCCGTGCGCGAAGGCGGCCGCGAGGCGACGATCGGTCAGCTCATCCGCCGGCGATCCGAGCCGGAGCCGACACCGCGAGAACAGTCGTCGATGATCATCCTCCTGGGCTCGCGCGACGACCTCGGCGCCGTCCCGGGTCGCCGTCCCGATCCGCCGGACGGCGCGGGCCAAGGCATCGCGAGCGTCGCCGCGCAGCGCGCCGCCCGGCGTGCTGTAACTGGTCTCGATCCCGACGAGGATCGTTGCCCGGCGCAGGTTGCGGATCGGGTGATCACCGATCCCGTCGTGGACCGTACGGATCGCGATCGCGCCGTCCAGCGCTTCTTGATCACCGTCGGTGTAGACGATCGGTTGCTGCGGCTTGTCATAGGCCGGGATCACATTGCTGGGGAAGCGGAGCAGCAGGTCGGGTCCGGCGGCGGTGGTGTGCAGTTGGCTGGTCAGGGCCAGGTCCAGATCGACGGTGCCGCCGTCGATCTGGACGGTGATCATCAACACGTTGTGGGGATGGCTGGCCCGGGTCGTGATGGTGATCCGGCTGTCGCCGCGGCGATAGCCGACCTGGTGGACGGCGGTTGCCAGATCCAGACTGCGCCGGTAGTCCGTCGTCGGGGCATCGCGATCCGGGCCGGTCGGCGTGATGATCATGGACAGCTCACCGACCGGCAGGAAGGACTGCGGGTTGCCGTGCTGGAGACCCTGGACGGCCCGATCGGCGTCCTGCCACCGACCTTCCGCGACGGCGGTCCTGGCCTCGTCGAGGGCGCTTCGGCATTGATCCGCTGAGGGCAGTGTCCCCGAGCGTTCGGCTGCCGGTCCACCGGACCAACCCGTGGTGTGATTGAGCAGCAGGCGCTCACCGTCGGGGCCGCCGAAGCACATCGCGCCGACCAGGCCGCTGCCGATCGGCAGTGCATCGGTCCACCGGCTTGCCGGTGCGTCGTAGCACAGGGTGGCGTCGGACCCGGGTTGCCTGTGGACGGTCATGGTCGCGGTGGGAACCCTTCACTGCGGACCTGCCAGCCATCGGTCGGGAAGCCCGGATGATCCCCGGTTGCGCCACCGATCCAGCCGGTCGCCATCAGGGCGACCGCGGCGAGCAGCCCGCCGTTGCCGGGCAGATAGAGCGGCAGCCGGGAGGGATGTTGACAGTTGTGCCCGTTGGCCAGGTAACGGTTGCGCGGCACCTCACGACACAAGGCGTCGACCGCCCGTTCGGGTTCGCCGATCCTGGTCGCCGTCATCGCGATCATCGGATAGTCCCAGCCCCAGGTGTGCGGCCAATCCCACTGTTGATCGAGGTAGTCCAAGGTCCTCCGCATCCGGTCGTGATCGACGATGCCCTGGTCGGGGACCAGTCCGAGCGCCCCGACCATCGACGGATGATCACCGATCTCGGTGCGTGGCGGATTGCCGACAGCGGCGTAGTGATCATCGTGGACGGGCAGCTCTGCCAGGTCCTTGATCAACTCGTCCCAAGCGGGCTCCGCCGGAAGGCCACGCAACGAACGCCAATGCTGTGCCGTCTGCAGCCCCCAGCGCAGATAGGCGAGCTCGAACGGCGGATCCCAGACCGACTCCGGGGGATAGCGTTCCTGGGCCGGCATCGTCGCCGGCGGCACGTGCACGACACCGTCCTGATCACGGTAGAGATAGTCGCCGATGAAGACGGCCGTCTGGTCGACCAGCTCGCCGTAGTTGTCCAGGATCCGTTGTCGATCATCGGCTGCGGCAGCGTATCGCAGCAGCTCGGCGAAGTGGATCGGATGCGGCTGCTGCCAGAGCAGCAGCGGGCCGATGATATTGGGTGCCTCACGGCCGTCCGGGCCGACGTGCTTGGGCCATCGGACCCCGGAGAACCCTTGCCGGGCAGCGATTTCTCGGGCGACCGGCAGGATGTCCAAATACCACCGGAAGCTGCGCTCCAGCAGTTCGGGGCGTCCCCAGATGGCGAAATGGGCAGCGTGCCACCAGTGCATCTCGAGGTGGAACTTGCCGGCCCACGAGTTCTGCGTCAGGCCCGTTTCCGCGGGTGGTGTCGATCCGGCCGACTGGGCCCGGGTCAGATACTGCGAGAGCACGATCCGCCGTTCGAGCTCGGCGGCCCGCGGGTCGGTGCAGGCGCCGAGGTCGAGTGCGGCGCCGCTGCGCCAGAAGTCCTCCCAGCAGGTTCGCGAGGAGTCGATCACCTGTTGCAGTTCGGGGAGTCGACGGGCCGCGGACCCCTGCTCCCCAGCGGTGTCCTCGGCTCCCGGCAATGCCTCCAGCACCAGGTGCAGGGTCGAGCCGTCGGCGGTGATCCGGAAGCTGTGGTCGTCGAGTTGCTCGAGACGGCCGGTCGGGGAGAGCGCCAGCCGGACGCGATAGCTGGTGTCGTCCTGTTGCCGCAGGAACTCCCGGACCCGATCGTTCCCGGGGTCGGGCGACAGGGTGGTGCTGTGCCGCTCGGGATGATCCCAGTCGGCGGTGTCGGCGAAGGTGTCCGATGCACCGGGGAACGACAATGCCAGCGTCGCCCGCCCGTCGGCCAATGCCGCGGAGTCGATGCTGATCGCCACCAGATCCCGGCTGCCGTGACAGACCGTTCGGACCTGGTAGTCGACGCCGTGGTGGCGGAATCGGCTGCTGACCGTGCCGTCCCACGGATCGAGGACCTGATCGATCTCGGACAGGGTGTCGGGCAGTCCGGCGGCCGGGAGCGGTTGGTCGCCGGGGCAGTCGCGCAGTTCCAGCCCGAGCCGGAACAGGTCGATCCGGTGCGGATTGACCCACAGGTAGTACCCGGCACGTTCATCACCGGACAGTTCGCCGGCCGGCTTGCTGAAGTCGTAGCGATCCGGATAGTCGACCGGGCCGCGCGGCGTCAGGTACGGCGTCATCACGTCGTCCAGGCCCCAGCCGTCGGGATTCGGCATCGCGTGGAATCCCCACTGGGCCTGGGTGTGCAGTCCCATCGCCGGTCGACCCTCGGCCCGCGCGGAGACCTCGTCATGCAGGTCGGCCAGGGTCTGCAGGCCGGTGACGTCCATCGTGAAGGCGAATTCGCCGTTGCCGACGGTCAGCGGTTCCAGTGGATCGGGAGCGGTCCGCCGGACCTGGTGCCGGGCGACGACGGCCTTCCGGTCAATGGCAACTGACGTCACGAGGCAGGTCTCCGGTTGGTGAGGTAGACGTGGGTGAGCACCAGGACCGTCTCCTGGTGCTGGTTGGTGACCGTCACCGTCTCGTCGAGGAAGCCGTGCCGCGCCGGCTGTTTGGGATGGTCCCGGATGCCGGTCAGTTCCGCGGTGACGGTGATCGTGTCGCCGATGAACACCGGCCGGATGAATCGCACCCGGTCATAGCCGTAGCTCATCGCCTGGGGATTGATGTCGGAAGCGGTCATCCCGACGGCGACCGAGATGATCAAGGTCCCGTGGGCGATCCGACGGCCGAACGGCTGCGTCGATGCCCATTCGGCGTCCATGTGGTGGGGGAAGAAGTCGCCGGACTGGCCGGCGTGCAGGACGACATCGGCCTCGGTGATCGTCCGGCCGGTGGTCCGTCGGGTCTCGCCGACCTCGAAGTCCTCGTGCCATCGCTCGACGATCTGCACGGTAGTCCTCTCCCTCGAAGCACTGGGCACGGTGAATCGCTGATGGTGCGGCGCCGTCGTGGTGACTGCTGCGTCGGCGTCGGTCCGAGCGTAATGTCCGTCGTGATCTTGGTCAAACGTTTGCCCGAATGATGGAGATCTGCTGCCTGCGGGCGGTCACAGTCGGTAGGGTCAGGTCCGACAGCGCCGCGGTCGACGACCCCAGGAGATTGATCATGACGACAACTGAGGACGATCCACTGGCCGGTGTCCTGGTCCTCGACTTCAGCCAGTTCCTCGCCGGTCCGGTTGCCGCGATGCGGCTGGCCGACCTCGGAGCCCGGGTGATCAAGGTCGAACGTCCCGGCAGCGGTGACATCGGCCGCCAACTGGCGTTCGCCGGTCGGCGCGCCGACGGGGACACGATCTCCTTCCATGCGATGAATCGCAACAAGGAGGGGATCACGGCCGACCTCAAGGACGCCGACGATCTGCAACGGGTGAAGAGCTTGGTCGCTCGGGCCGACGTCCTGATCCAGAACTTCCGACCCGGTGTGATGGAACGGATCGGGCTGGACCACGACAGCGTCCGTGAGCTCAATCCGCGGCTGATCTACGCCAGTGTCACCGGCTACGGGGAGGAAGGGCCCTGGAAGGACCGCCCGGGACAGGACCTGCTGGCCCAGTCGCTGTCCGGGCTGTCCTGGATGAGCGGGTCGACCGCCGACCCGCCGGTGCCGGTCGGGCTGTCGATCGCCGATCATCTGGCCAGCTGTCACCTCGCCCAGGGCGTGACCGCACTGCTGTATCGCCGGGAGCGCACCGGGCGTGGCGGTCTGGTGCAGACCAGCCTGCTGGAATCGATGCTGGACCTGGAGTTCGAGCTGTTGAGCACCAAGCTGAACGAGCATCTGGGGCCGGGGCCGATCACCGTCCGGCGCGGCGGTAAGTACGCTGCCCACGCCTTCCTGCCGGCGCCGTACGGGACCTATCCGACCGCCGACGGCTACCTGGCGATCGCGATGAACCCGGTCGACCGACTCGGTGCCCTGCTCGAGATCGACGAGCTGGCGGAGCTGACCGATCCGCAGACCTGGTGGGACCAGCAGGATCGGATCGCCGACCTGCTCGCCGATCGTCTGTCCGGCGGACCGACCGACACATGGCTGTCGATCCTCGATGCCGCCGACATCTGGTGCGCACCGGTGCTCACTCTGGATCAGCTGATCGAACACGACGGGTTCGCCGCCATCGGGATGACGCAGCGGATCAGCCGGTCCGCCGGCGTCACCGACGACGGCTCCGGCCTGGAGCTGCAGACCACCCGCAGCCCGATCCGGATCGACGGGCGCCGGCTGACCGACACCCGCCCCGCGCCGAAGCTCGGCGAGCACGACCGGGTGATCGCTCAGGAGTTCTCCGCCCTCGACGGGAGTTGATCATGCCGGCCACGGGCGCGAGCGGGGCTGGGTCTTCCATCGTGTCCGGCGCGCTCTAGGCTGGCCGGATGACCGCGACCCTCAGCGATGTCGCCGCTCGGGCGGGAGTGTCGATCTCCGCGGTGTCCCGGGTGCTGGCCAACGCACCGTCGGCCCGCGTCCGGCCCGAGACCCGAGAACGGATCGAGCAGGCAGCGCAGGAGCTCGGCTACCGCCCGAACTACGCCGGCCGGGCGCTCAAACTGGCCAGGTCCCGGGTGCTTGCGCTGGTCGTCCCGGATGTCACCAACGCCATTTTCAGCGAGCTGATGCGCGGCGTCGAGGATGCCGCGATCGACCATGATCACGTCGTGCTGCTCGGCCGATCGGAGGACATGCAGCCGGGCGGCAGCATGATCACCAAGCTGGTCGGCGAGCGCCGGGTCGACGGCGTCCTGCTCCAGTTGCGCGACGAAGCGTCCCGGGCCGATGCTGCCGCGCTGTTGCGCGACACCGAACAGCAGGGCGGCCGGTCGGCGGTGGTGTTCATCAACTCGCTGCAGGACCGTCGGGCCGGATCGGTGTCGCTGCCGGACGAGGAGGCGGCCGCGGTCGCGACCCGCGCGTTGATCGATCTCGGGCACACCGCGATCGGCTACCTGGGCGGTCTGCCGACCGCGTTCACCGCGCAGGATCGGCAAGACGGCTTCCGGCGGGTGATGGCCGAGGCCGGGGCACCGGTCCGCAGCAGTTGGATGACCGACCTCGGCTACACCGCTGATCAGGGCCGGCGGGCGTTGCGGAGGATCTGGTCCCGCGGCCGGCGGCCGACCGCCGTGGTGGTTGCCAACCTGAACGCCGCGATCGGAGTCCTGGCCGAGGCACGTTCGCTCGGGATCGCCGTACCGTCTGAGCTGTCGGTGGTGGCGTTGCACGATGCCTGGACCGCCGAACACACTGCGCCCGCCCTGAGCACGGTGCGGATGCCGTTGTACGAGCTGGGCAGGGCCGCGGTAGAGCAACTCATCAGTGAGCTCGACCAATCCGCCCGGCGCCGTCGCCGGCGCAACCTGGTGATCACAGACCCGCGACCGGAGTTGATCATGCGAGACTCGACCGCGGTGCCGCGCGGCGGTGCTGTTCCGACCAGCGATCCGGAAGGAAGGACCCGATGATGCAGAGAGCCGAGCCGGTGATCATCGACGCCCATCAACACATCTGGGACCGATCACGCAGTCCGTACGCCTGGCTGGCCGCCGAAGCCATGGAACCGATCCGCCGCGACATCACGCTCGCCGACGGATTGCAGCATCTGGATCGGGCGGGCATCGCCGGCACGATCCTGGTGCAGGCCGACGACACCCCCGAGGACACCAGGCTGATGCTGGAGGCCGCCGCCGATCCGCGGGTGCTCGGAGTCGTCGGATGGCTGCCGCTGGACCGGCCCGACGAGGCACGGTCGCTGCTGCAGACCTTCGACCGATCGGTCCTGGTCGGCATCCGCAGCCTGATCCACGACCTGCCCGACCCGGACTGGCTGCTCCGTCCCGAGGTCGACGCCGGGCTTTCGCTGCTGGAACGCTCCGGGTTGCCGTTGGATGTGCCGGCCGTGTTGCCACGGCATCTGGAGAACATCGCCACCCTGGCCGATCGGCATCCTGAGTTGCGGTTCGTCATCGATCACCTCGGCAAGCCGCCGATCGGGCTCGACGATTCCGAGCCCTGGCGCCGGCTGCTGGCCGCCGTCGCTGAACGGCCCAACGTCTGGGCCAAGCTGTCCGGTCTCTACGCCGCCGGTGACGATCCGGCCGCCTGGACGCCGACCGACCTGCAGCCGTTCGTCGATCACGCCGTCGCCGTCTTCGGCACCGAGCGGTTGATGTACGGCGGTGACTGGCCGGTGGCGATCGTTGCCGGTGACTACGAACGTGTCTGGGCCGGCTTGACCGCGTGCCTGGCCGATCTGTCCGATGACGAACGACAGGCGATCCTCGGCGACAACGCGATCCGCTGCTACCGACTCGACGAGGATCGCGTCCGGGCCGTCCGGCCGGCCGCACGACCATGATCGAATCGCCGGATCGGCCCGAGTTCGCGCCGGATCCGGGCTATCGACCGATTCTGCCGTCGCGGCCACGTCCGATCGTGATCATCGGCGCCGGCGGGATCGTCCGGGACGCGCATCTGCCGGCCTACCGCAAGGCCGGCTACCCGGTGGCCGGGATCGTCGACGTCGCGATCGACCGCGCCCGCGACCTCGCCGACCGGTATCGGATCGACCGGACCCACGGATCGGTCACGGAGGCGGTGGCTGCCGCGCCCGACGACGTGATCTTCGACTGCGCGGTGATGCCGGAGCACTACGTCCAGGTGCTGTCGGCGTTGCCGGACGGTGCGGCGGTGCTGTTGCAGAAACCGATCGGCAACAACTGGTCCGACACGCTGGCGATCATGGACGTGATCAGGTCCAAGGGATTGATCGCGGCCGTCAACACCCAGCTCCGGTTCGCTCCGTACGTGACGGTGGCGCGGGAGGCGATCGCGCGCGGCGAGATCGGCGAGCTCTACGATCTCGAGGTCGTCGTCGAGGTGAACACCCCGTGGGAGTACTTCCCGGCGGTGCTCGGACTGGACCGGCTCGAGCTCAACATGCACAGCATCCATCACCTTGACCTGATCCGCAGCTTCGTCGGCGACCCGGAATCGGTGTCCTGCAGCACGGTGCGGCATCCGACGAAGCAGCATGCCAACTCCCGGTCGGCGATCGTGCTGCACTACGACCGGCCGCTGCGGGCCATCGTCTGCACCAATCATGATCATCGATTCGGCCCGGATCACGAGCAGAGCTTCATCAAATGGGAGGGGACCGACGGAGCGATCCGAGCCCAGATGGGGGTGCTGATGGACTACCCGCAAGGGCGCGCCGACCGGCTGGAGATCAACACCGGTGACGGCTGGCGACCGTTGCCGTTCGACGGCAGCTGGTTCCCCGACGCGTTCATGTATTCGATGGGCGTCCTGCAACGTCACCTGACCGGCGAGCTGAGGACACTGCCGACCGCCGTCAGCGACGTGTTCGCCACGATGGCGGTGCTGGAGGCCGGCTACACCGCCAACGATCGCGGCGGTGTCCGTCCCGACTACGACGCATGTCCTGATCCCGGCGACTACTGACGCGAGTGCTGAGCTCGTCGAAGGACCTCGACCGGCGGCGACATCACTCCCGTGGGAATGTGAAGGTGTTGCTGCCCGTCGAGACCTCGACCGGGTCCCGATCGGGCAGGTCCAGGAAAGCCGTTGCACCGGTGGGCACCCGGGTGTCGATCACGAGCCGGTGATCATCGAGCCGCCAGCCGATCGCCGCCGGACCGTAGGGCGTCGCCAGCTCCGCCTGCGCCGAGGTCAGACCACCGCCGGGACGGGGCCGGAAGGCGATCCGCCGGTATCCCGGTTCGACCGGATCCAGACCGGCGACCACCCGATGCAGCCAGTCGGCCACCGCTCCCAACGCGTAGTGGTTGAACGAGGTCATGGTGCCGGGGTTGACGGTGCCGTCCGGCAGTTGACTGTCCCAGCGTTCCCAGATCGTTGTCGCGCCCTGCTCCACGGCGTACAGCCAGGACGGGCATGCGGTCTCCAGCAGCAGATCGTAGGCACGGTCCAGTTGGCCGGTCGAGGACAACGCCTCGGTGATCAGCGGAGTCCCGACGAAGCCGGTCGAGATCCGGTTCTTCGCCTCCGCCACCAGCTCGGCCAGCCGCCGGCCGGCTGCGAGCCGGGATGCCTCGTCGGGCAACAGGTCGAAGCTGATCGCCAACGCATACGCGGTCTGCGCATCGCTGGTCATTCGGAGGCCGCCGTCGCCGTCGGTGGTGACATAACGGTGGCGGAAGGCGTCGCGGATCCGGGCCGCCAGCTCGCGATAGCGGATCGCGTCCTCGGTGTTGTCCAGGACCTCGGCCATTCGCGCCAGGGTCGCCGTCGAACGGGCGAAATAGGCGGTCGCCACCAGATAGCGATCGGTCTTGGCATCGGCGGGATCCTGTGGCGGAGCGTCGGGGTCGAGCCAATCGCCCAGCTGGAATCCGGTGTCCCACAGATGTCCGGGGCCGGCCAGCCGATCCACCAGGTCGACCCAGGCCTTCGCGCTGGGGTACTGATCATGGAGCAGTTGCCGATCGCCGAAGCGTTCGTACAGCACCCACGGTGTCAGCACCGCGACGTCGCCCCAGGCCGCCCCCGGCCGGATCGGCGTCCACATCGCGTGCGCCGGGATCACCGGCAGATACCACGGGACGGTGCCGTCCGGCAGTTGCTCGACAGCAAGATCACGAAGCCACGAGCGCAGGAAACCCGAACAGTCGTAGAGAAAACTCGCGGTCGGGGCGAACACCTGGATGTCGCCGGTCCAGCCGACCCGTTCGTCACGTTGCGGGCAGTCCGTCGGGAGGTCGACGAAGTTGCTCCGCATGCTCCAGCGAACGTTTTCGTGCAGCTTGTTGAGCTTGGCATCGGAGCTGGAGAACGACCCGGTCGGCTCCAGGTCGCTGTGCAGCACCCGCCCGACCAGCCGGCCGTCGGCGACGGCCTGCCGCAGATCGCCCGGCCAACCGGTGACCTCGACATACCGGAACCCGTGGATGGTGAAGCGCGGCTCCCATTCCTCGCGATCGCGGCCGGCCAGGATGTAGCGATCGGTCGACCGCGCGTCCCGCAGCGGGCGGGTGTAGATCTCGCCCTGCTGCATCACCTCGGCGGTGCGCAGGGTGATCTCGGTACCGGCCGGCCCATTGACCGACAGTCGGACGCGGCCGGCGAAGTTCTGCCCGAAATCGACCACCTGCTTGCCACTGGGCGTGTCCAGTACCGCGATCGGCTGCAGCTCCTGGGTGCATCGGACGGGGGGACCGTCCGGGGCGACCAGCGTTCGCGGGTCACGCTGACCGACCTTGACCCAACTCCAGTCGGAGTCGTCGAATCCGGGTTCGGACCAGCCGTGCTGCTCGGCCCGGGCGTCGTAGGTCTCGCCGTCGTAGATACCGCTGTGCTCGATCGGCGACGGCGCCGCCCGCCACCGATGATCACTGGAGATGATCACGGTGCGACCGTCGGTGTAGCGGATCTCCAATTGAGCGATCAACGCCTGATCATGGCCGAACAGGTTGCGGAAGCCGCCGCGCCAACCCAACCGACCGCGGTACCAGCCGTCTCCGAGCCAGCTGCCGATCGCATTCGATCCGGCCGTGATCAACTCCGTCACGTCGTGGGTGCTGTAGCGCAGCCGCCGCGGATAGCTGGTCCAGCCGGGCGCCAATTCCTCGTCGCCGATCCGCCGACCGTTGAGCTCCAGTTGGTAGAGACCGTGGGCGCTGGCATACAGGATCGCCGACGCCACCTCGCCGTCGACGTCGAAGTCGCGTCGGAGCAGGGCAGGGCGTCGTTCGTCGGACTCGGCGTCCTCCCACCACGGGATGCCGACCGGCACCGCCTGCCAGTCCTGCGGTTCGAGCAGACCGACCGTGATCGTCAGCGGCTCGCTCCACGGCGACAGTTGTTCCTGCTGATCCTCGACATCAGCGCCCTCGACCCGGACCCGGATCGTCGCCTGCTCCCGGGAGGCGAGTGGTTCATCGGGCCACGGCACCAGGAGCTGATCGTTGCCCTGCCCCTCGAACACGGTCGGCGCGGTCGGTGCATCTCCGGCGGTCGCCGGATGACGCGTGAGCTCGATCTGGTAGCCGCGTTGGGACCAGCGCGGTTCCGCGTCGATCTGCCAGGAGATCCGCGGTGTGGCAGTTCCGATGCCGAGGGCCGGGTGGCGGTGTTCGGCGCGGAGATGGTGGACGAGGACGGACATGACGCCTTCCACTGGACGTGATCGGGTGGGAGTCGGGTGTCGTCATTGTGGCATGCCGGCACAGTTGATGGACGAGGTGTTGACACGTTTCACGATGTCGACGGATGATGTTGATCATGGTGCTGCCATCGTTGGGCCGGCTGCCATCCGGTCAACCTTGCAAAGCCCCACTCGACGAGGAGTAACGATGAGGATCGCGATCACCGGCAGCTCGGGCAAGCTCGGCCGGGCGGCATGCCGCCGGCTCCGGGACGGCGGCCACCGGGTGCTCGGACTGGACCGCGCGGGAGCGCCGGGGCCCGACTTCACCATGATCGACTTCACCGACTACGGCCAGACCCTGGACGCGGTGTTGGGGATCACCGCTCGGCACGACGGTCTGGACGCGATGGTGCATCTGGCTGCGATCCCGGTCAACGGGCTGGTGCCCGACGCGACGGTCTTCCACAACAACCTGATCAGCACCTTCAACGTGTTCCACGCCTGTCTGCGGGCGGGGATCGATCGGATCGTGTACGCCTCCAGCATCACCGCGATGGGTTTCCCGTTCAGCGAGCCGCCGGTCTATCTGCCGCTGGACGAGGGCAGCGGCGGGCGCGCCAACGGCACCTATGCCCTGGGCAAGGTGTTGGAGGAGACGATGGCCGGCCAACTGGTGCGGTGGTCGGAGTCGCTGAGCATCACCGCGCTGCGCTTCAGCAACGTCACCCAGCAGGGGGAATACGCGACCTTCGCCGAGCGATGTGCCGACCCGGGCTACCGACGTGACCTGGTCTGGTCCTACATCGACTCCCGGGACGGCGCCCAACTGATCGATCGTGCGCTGCAGCACGGCCGGCCCGGATTCGAGGTGTACAACGCGGCCGCGACCGACACCGGGTTGACCGTGCCCAGCGCGGACCTCGTCGCCGGTGCCTTCCCCGATGTACCGGTGACCAAGGCACTCGGCCGCCACGAGACGTTGATGTCGGTGGACAAGGCGGTCCGGCAGCTCGGCTATCGGCCGGAGCACCTGTGGCGCGACGAGCTGGAACGGGAAGGGATCAGTCTCGACGGCCCGCTGCAGGAGACGCCGTGACCGACACCCGACCGCGGCCCGGCACCCGACCGGACGCCGACGTCGTGCAGGATCTGGCCGGTGCTGACTGGATCACCCATCCGGACTGGGCGGGTCCCGAACCGGGTTGGGCGACTCCGACGTTGCGGACCATGATCAACTGCGACCAGCCGCCGGTCCGCGCGCAGCTCACCATCGTCGGCCTTGGGGTCTGGGTGGCGCACCTGAACGGGCGGCCGGTATCGGCCGACGTGTTGGAGCCGGGGAGCTCGGAATTCACCCGCCGGGTTGCCGCACGGCGTTACCCGGTGGGCGAGTTGATCACCGCCGGCCGCAATGAATTCGTGCTGCAACTGGGCGAAGGCAGTGCCCACGTCCGACGAGCACCTAATCGCTACACCAAGCTGGTCGGTCGCCGGGTCGCCCCCCGGGCGCGGGTGTCGATCGTCCTGGACTTCGCCGACGGCAGCAGCCGCCGGATCGTCTCCGGCACCGACTGGCAGGCCCGTTTGGGCCCCACGGCTCTGTCGCACTGGTACGGCGGTGAGGACTACGACGCAGGCCTGGAGCCGGCGGGCTGGCTGACCTCGCAGGGCAGCGCCGACGATGGCTGGGACACCGCCGTCGTCGTGGGCGACGCCGGTACCGACCCGCAGCCGTGGACCCGGAGGACCCCGCCGACGCGGGTCCAGGAGTTGTTCGAACCGGCCGCTCGTTGGTCGGTCGGCGAGGTCGAGGTCGTCGACTTCGGCCGCAACCTCGCCGGACGAGAGGTCATCCGGCTCGATCCCGGAATCCCAGCCGGTACCCGGATCGAGCTGCGTCCGGCGGAGTATCTCGCCGCCGACGGCACGGTCGATCAGCACTCCACCGGCAGCCCCATCGTCGACACCTACACCACCGCCGATCCGCCGCACCCGAGCGGCGCCGCACCCCGGGAGCCGGTCAGTTGGCGGCCACAGTTCGGCTACCACGGGTTCCGTTATCTGCAGATCCAGGCCTTCGGCCCGGACGGCGCTCCGACCCCGACCGAAGGGGTCGCAGTGCAGGCCGAGCGGTTGATGACCGACGACCGGCCGGTCGGTTCGTTCGGCTGCAGTGACCCGACCCTGTCGGGCATCCACACCATGGTGCGGAACGCGATCCAGTCCAATCTGTACAGCGTGCCCACCGACTGCCCGCATCGGGAGAAGCTCGGCTGGTTGGAACAGCTGCACCTGGTGATCGATCCGTTGACCCGCAGCTTCGATGTCGCCGATCATCTCGCGGACATGATCACCCACATGGCCGACGCCCAGACCGCCGACGGCCTGATCCCCAGCATCACACCGGAGCTGGTCGTCTTCGACCACCCGACCCACATCGGCGACGACCACGGATTCCGTGACGACGTCAACTGGGGCAGTGCCATCTGGCAGTTGCCGTGGGCGCTCTACCGGACCTACGGTGATCTTGCCCCGGCACGGGCGGCGTGGGAGCCAGGACTGGCCTATCTCCGTTACCTGCAAGGGATCGCCGGCGACGGACTGCTCGACCACGGGCTCGCCGACTGGATCACCCTGGACGACAGCACACCGCGCGTGCTGGTCGCCAACTACGGACTGATCAGCATGCTGGATGTCGGTGTCCGGCTGGCAGAGGTCCTGGGACACGAGGACGAACGACGCCGGTTGGCCGAGACGGCCGGTCGGCTCCGGCGGCTGCTGGCCGACGATCAGATCCGGGAGACGGACGGCGGGCCTCGGATCGGGTCGGGCAGCCAGGCGAGCCTGGCGTTGATGATCGACCTCGGTGGCGTGTTGTCGGCCACCCAGCAGCAGCACGCCGAGCAGGAGCTGGTCGAACTGCTCCACCGCGGCGGAGGCCGAATCACCGTCGGCGAGATCGGCCTACCGGCACTCGTACGGGTGCTGACCCGACTGGGCGAACACGAGCTGATCCGGACGATGGTGAGCCGGACCGATGTTCCCGGCTACGGGCAGATGCTGGCCGCGGGGTATACCGCCCTGGCCGAACACTGGACCGGCGCGGCCTCCCGCAAATCGGCCAATCACTTCATGCTGGGCTACATCGACCGTTGGCTGACGGGCTCGATCGGCGGCCTGGAACAGGCGCCGGGTGATGTCGGCTGGCGGCGTGCGGTGGTGGCGATCGCGCCGCTGGCCGGACTCGATCGAGCACAGCACGATTACGACGGACCGAGCGGTCGATGGGCGCTGGAGTGGCAGCGGGACGGCGACACGGTCCGACTCCGGATCACGGTCCCGCCCGGTGCCGAGGCGGAGATCGTCACCCCGGCCGGATTCCGCGACGCCGCGGCCGACCGTCACCGCTGGACGGTCGGCCCGGGTGATCAGGTGATCGACTTCGTAGAGATCGTCACCGCGTAACGGTAGGGTCGGACCGGCATCCGGTAGCGGTCGGGCAGTGCCGGTCCGCAGGAGGCCGACCCGAGACCCTGCTGACCATGATCGATGTTCAGCCAGACCGAGCCGGAGTCGACCAGGTCGTGGGGATGCCTGGCCCGCTCCAGTGCCTCACTGGTCCAGCGCCGTACGGTGAAATCGAAGGTCGGCTCGCCGGCGAAGCGCAGCGTCGGCAGCCCCGGACCCGACAACTCCAGCCACCGGGTCTGCAGGTGATTGCCGTTCTCCTGCGGCACCGGGTAGTTCACCTGCAGGTCGTCGATGGTGGCCGCATACCGGCCGACCCGGCCGGCCGATCGACTGTCCCGATAGGTCTCCTGGGGCCCGAGTCCGAACCAGCGCACATCGGTGTAGTCGGCCGGCAGCCGGAACCGTAGACCGACCCTGGGCGGTGTGACGTGATAGTCGCCGTGCGGTGTACCGTCCCAGATCCCGGCCGGCTCGGCGTCGAACTGCAGCCGTAGCCGTCGAGCATCGAGTTGATCATGATCGGCCGACCATCGGGAGGTCGATCGGAAGCCCAACGTCTGGGTCGCCGGACCGCTGCGCACCGCGACCGTGACTCCTGCGTCGTCGGCGTCGACGGCATCGGTGCGGTGCAAGAAACGATCAAGACCGACGGCGGCCCAGTCGGCGGCCATCGTGTTGCGTCGACCCTGACCGCGGTCGTTCTCGATCGGTGCCCGCCAGACGTCGATGATCGGACCGCCGATCGGCACACCGTCCAGGTCGGTCAGCTCACCGGAGGCGGTGTCGAACGTCGCCGGACCCAACCGGAGCTGATCATGCTCGGTCGTCGGGCTGATCTCGCGGCTCGAGCTCAACGGCTGCGACGATGAACCGTTCGGCAGCTGCACCTGGGAGGTCGCAACCCGCTGGCCTGCCGGCGCCCAGCCGGTCGCCTCGGCGAGTGTCACGGTGATGGTCAGCCACCGTTCGACACTGCCGGCCGTTGCGGTGCTCGCGACATCGGCATCCACAGGCATCGGGACGGTGACGGTGCTGCGCGGCGGGCAGGCCGGGACGGCGAGCGTCCCGTCGGCGGTCGGGACGCCATCCTCCTCCAGCTGCCAGGCAAAGTCGAGATGATCCAGGTCGAGCATGTCGTAGCGGTTCCGGATGATCAGTCCGTGATCACCGCCGGTGATCTGCACCGGCTGGATGACGGCGGCGTATTCGGCCAGCGCCGGTGACGGGCTCCGGTCGGCGAAGACCAGCCCGTTCAGGCAGTAGCGGCCACCGTTGGGTCGGCCGGGGAGATCGGCGCCGTGCCGGACGTAGCTGATGCCCTCCGGCGTGACACCGTTCAGGCCGTGATCGATCCATTCCCAGACGAACGCACCAGCAAAACGATCATGGCGTTGCAGGATGTCCTGATAGTCCTGCAGTGATCCCGGACCGTTGCCCATCGCGTGGCCGTATTCGCAGAGCAGGAAGGGCAGCGTCCGTCGGCGGCGGTCATCGGCCGAGCCAGGCTCGATGCTCGGTGGCGTGGGCTCCAGGCGCCGACCGATCTGTTCCAACTGATCAAGGTCGGGATACATCAGGCTGGAGAAGTCGGAATAGCGATAGCTCGGGTCGCGCTCGTAGTGCAGCGGCCGGCTCGGGTCGCGGTCGTGGATCCAGCCGGCCGCCTCCTCCAGGTTCCGCCCGCACCAGCTCTCGTTGGCCAGCGACCAGACGATCACCGACGGATGGTTCTTGTCCCGTTCGACCATCCGGCCGATCCGGTCCAGCACCGCATCCCGCCACTGCGGCTCATCGACCGGATTGCCCTGCCAACCCGCGTAGATGAATCCGTGGGTCTCCAGGTCGCACTCGTCCACCACCCACAATCCGTACTCGTCGCAGAGCCGGAGGAATTCCGGGTGCGGGGGATAGTGCGCGGTGCGGACCGCGTTGATCCCCGCCTGTTTCATCATCAGCACGTCGGTGATCATGGTCTGCCGGTCCAGGGATCGACCATGATCGGGATGGTGTTCGTGCCGATTGACGCCGCGGAGCAGGACCGGTGCGCCGTTCACCAGCAGCCGTCCGTCGACGATCTCTATCCGGCGGAAGCCGGTGCGGACCGTGACCTGTTCGCCGGGGGTGCGGATCAGGACGTCGTACAGCCGTGGACGTTCCGCGCTCCACGGCTGCACCGCGGGAATCACCGTCGCGCTGCCGGGGACGCAGCTCAGCTCGAGTTCGGGGATGTCGATCCGGGCCGCGGGGTCGCAGTCCACCCGAAGGTTGCCCGAACCGGTGGTCGGATCGAAGTCGGCGTGCACGAAGACGTCGTCGATGCAGCCGTCCGGCCGGGACAGCAACTCGACATCGCGGAAGATGCCGGGCAGCCACCACATGTCCTGGTCCTCCAGGTAGCTGCCGGAGGACCAGCGATGGACCCGGACGGCCAGCAGATTGGGACCTGGCCGGAGCCGATCGGTGACGTCGAACTCGAACGGTAGCCGGCTGCCCTTGGAATGGCCCAGCAGTTCGCCGTTGAGCCAAACGGTTCCGCAGGAGTCGACACCCTGGAAGCGCAGCACGCTACGGCCGGACGGCCAATCGTCCGGAACGGTGAACCCGAGGCGGTAGTCGCCGGTCGGGTTCTCTGTCGGCACCCGTGGCGGGTCGATCGGGAACGGGAACGCGGTGTTGGTGTACCGCGGCGCATCGTGGCCCTGCAACACCCAGTGACCCGGGACGGTGATCTCATCCCAGTCCTGATCATCGGTACCGGGATCGGCCCACGCCGGACCGGTGCCGTCGGCCGTCGGACTCAGCCGGAAGCGCCACTGCCCGTTCAGTGAGAGCTGGGGCGCATCGGACAGCAGATCGGCACGCGGCCGGCGCCGGCCGGCGCCGGGGATCGGGTCCTCGTGCAGGCGTAGTTGATCAACGATCACCGGGGGTTCAGTCCTCCAGCAGCCGGCGGGCGGTGAACTGGTCGGTGATCAACACATTGATCCAGCCACCCCGTGCCGCGGCGCCGATCGCCGGCACTTTGACCGATCCGCCGGCAACCGCGATCCGGCGGGGGATGGCCCGCAGTTCGTCCGCCCCGATGCCGATCACCCGGTCCGAGATCGGACCGCGGACCGGGAGACCGTCGGCGGTGAAGAAGTTCAGGCAGACGTCGCCGACAGCGTTCAGGTCGGTGAGCTGGTCGAGATCCTCTGCCGGTAGCGCGGTGCCCCACGGACGTTGCGCCGACGGTTGCGCCGATCCGATACCGGTGATCAACACCGACAGGGTCTGCCAGGCCCGCACCGCGTCGGCGATGTACGGATCTGCCAGCAGTCCGTCGCGGACAGCGCGGCTGGTCACCACGCCGGGTGTCGGCAGATAGATCGGCTCGCCGCCGGTCAACTGCGCCAAGCGATCGGTCAGCCGTGGCGCCTGGGCGCGCATCGCCGGATTGCCGACCGCGCCGAGGGTCTGGACAACGACCTCGGCCGGTCCGGCCGTGATCGGAGCGAGTGCCTCGACCATGGCCAACAGTGACGCCGACCGTGACGAGATGCCGATCCGTTCGCCGGCCCGCAGCGTCTCCTGGATGTAGGCCGCCGCGGTCGGGCCGAGAGCCGACAGCACCCCCGGATCGTCGTCGGATGCGGCATCGGCGATCACCACGTCCTGCAGACCGAATGTGGTCCTGACCTGCTGTTCGAGCTCGGCGTAGACGCCCGGCGGGGCGACCACCACGGTACGGACGATCCCGAGCCGCTGCGCTTCCTTCAACAGTCGGGAGACCCGGGACTGGGAGATGTTCAGCCGGTCGGCGATCTCGGGCTGCAGGATGCCTTCCTCGTGATACATCCGGGCGGCCTTGACCAGCAGCGTGATCCGCCCCATCGCAGCGCCGGTCCCGTGGTTCGCGGTGGTCATCGGCGATCACCGCCACCGCGCACCAGGCCGGCGACCCGGTCGATGCCGAGCTCCGGACTGCTCAACACCGGAACCGCCGTGCGGACCTGGTCGGCTGCCGAGGCCATCGACGCCTGGGCCAGCACGATCACGTCGTTGTCGGCCGACAGTTCGGTGATCGCCGCCGCCACGAGTTGATCATGAGCCGTACGGTCTCCGGAAGCGACCGCTTCGAACGCGCCGGGCACCACGACATCGGTGGTGACGATCTCCCGGCCGGTCGCGGCGGCCCGCTCGGCCAGCAGGGCGACGGTCGGCCGCAGCGTGGTCTCCAGGGTGGCGACGATGCCGATCCGGGTGCCGCGACGGATCGCCTCGTCGGCCATCGCCTCATCGATCCGCAACACCGGGATCCCGATGGCGGCGGCGAGCGGGCCGGCGAATCCGGAGATCGAGGAACAGGTCAACAGCAGCCGATCGGCGCCGGATGCCACCGCTGCTGCACCCAGCGAACGGAGCCGGGTGGCGATCTGATCATGGTCGACGCCGTTACCGAGATCGGCGACGATCTTGTCGTCCAGCAGATGTTGCACTTCGACCTCGGGCAGCTTCTGTCTCGCCAAGGCGGCGAACGGTTCGATGACGACCGCGCCGGTGTGCAGCATGGCCAACCTGGTCATGTCAGTTCCCTTCCTGATTGTGAACATCCCGGAGCACGGGGAACCAGACCGACATCTCGCCGGACCCGCGGTTTGCCCATCGAGCATACGGAACCATGGTCACCGCGAGCTCGGTCGGCGGGGTGGGATCGAGTTCGGCGTACAGCTGCCGCGGAGCGGTCGGCGGCGGCAGCTGCGCCGCGACCCCGGTCAGCAGGGTATGCCCGGTGAACAGACCGGCACCGGGCTGTTCCTGCCAGCTGATCGAGGTCGGCAGCGCGACCTGCTCGATCCCGACGCCATCGGGAAGATCGGCCGATTCGATGCAGTAGACGACCGGACCGCGTTGCACGCAGACCTGGTTGATCGTTTCCTCGGTGAAGTGGTTGGCCACCATCATCCGCGGCCGGAGGTCGAGGTCGATACTGATCTCGTCGTTGTGCCAGGTCCGATCCAGGACGGCGTAGCCCTTCTCGATCCGGTCGATCGGCTCGCCGTCGACCCGCACGGTCGCACCGGTCGACCAGCCCGGGATCCGCAGCCGGATCTGCGCGGCCACCGGCTCGGCGGACCGGACGCTGATGATCACCTCACCGTCGGCGGGATAGCGAGTGTGTTGCTGCACGGTGATCGGTCGGCCGGCCAGCTCGAGCTCGGCCGTTCCGTCGACGTACTGATGGATCCACAGACCGTCGGCACCGGTTGAGTAGCAGTAGTAGGGCAGTTCGGCGATCACCCGGGCCACATTGGGCGGGCAGCAGAAGGCGTGTTTCATGTACTCCTGCCGGCCGCGCTCCTGCGACGGTGGCGGCACGGTGTCGCCGGGATCGCCGGGCCGGCGCAGCGGGTACGGCAGGTGTCGGACCTGGCGCAACGGGTTGGTGTAGAAGTAGCTGACCCCGTCGGTGCCGATCATGGCCGGCAGCGCGTTGTGGATGACCCGTTCGATCTCGTCGGCGTAGCGACCCTCACCGGTCAGTGTCAGCATCCGCCAGGCCCACATGATCAGTCCGAGGGACGCGCAGGACTCGTTGTAGGCCGTCACCTGTGGCAGCTGGTAGGGCCGCCCGTAGGACTGGTGCACCTTGGTGACCGACCAGTAGTCCTGGCCGGCATCGGGTGAGGCGCCGTCGTAGAGGGCGCCGCAGCCGCCGGTGACATACAGCTTGCTGCCGATCAGGTCGTCCCAGATGCTGTTCAGTGCGGTGATCAACTTCTGATCACCGGTCTCCAGGGCCAGATCGGCCATCCCGGCGTACAGGTAGTTGGCGCGGACGGCATGGCCGACCGCGCGGCGCTGATCCCGGATGGCGACGACGTCCTGGTTGTCGTCAGTGCCCGCCTTTCCCTTGCCACCATGGAGTTCCAGCAGCCGAGTCGCCAAACGCAGGTGCCGCGGATCGCCGGTGGTGCGATAGAGCTCGATCGTGCCCATGTAGTGCGACGGGCAGATGTTGCAGTCGGACAGCCGTTCCGGTGTCTGCTCGGCCGCGGTGATCAGATACTCGGCGGCCTTCAGCGCAGGTCCCAGGAAGGAGTCGTCGCCGGTGGTCCGCAGGTGCACGCAGGCCAGGGTCATCAGGTGGCCGAGGTTGTAGGTCTCGAAGTCCATCGACCGTTCCAGCGGTTCGACATCCTCGCCGGAGTTCCGCGCGATGATCGTCTTGGTCTGCAGATAGCCGTCGGATCGCTGGGCGTTGGCGATGGCCGGCGCGGCCGTGGCCAACCGGTCCAGCAACTGCTGATCGCCGGAGTCGGCGGCAGCCACCGTTGCCGACTCCAGCCACTTGTACAGATCGCCGTCCATGAAGGGCGGCCCGGAACGCTCACCGTCCAGCTCGCCCGAGGCGAGCAGGAAATTCTGGTAGGCGTGGGCCAGCTCGGGATCGAACATCACCGCGCCCATCGACGGGATCGTGACGTCCAGAGCTCGTTGCCGCAACGCGGTGACCGGCCCGTCGCCGGTCAGACGGACCGAGCGGGCCGGCACCGAGGTCATGATCGCGTACGGGCTGGAGTTGGTGTCGGTGAGCATGGAATCCTTCGTGGCTTCAGTTCTGTGGGTTTCCGGAGCGGACATCGGTGAACAGGTCGGGATGGCCCATCTGGCCGCCCTTGAGCACCAACTCCAGGCCGTCCAAATGCTGGTGCCTGCTGGTAGCTCGGCACAGCACGGCGTTACCCCAGGGTTGGGCAAGGATGGAGATCGCGTCCACGCCGAGACGGCGCAGGACGTTACCGGCGGTGTCACCGCCGCAGATGATCATCCGGTCCGGCGCGAGATCGCCGCTGCGCAGGACTCGTTCACCGACGGTGGCCAGTGCGCCGGGGATATCGCTGTCGGTGACAGCATCTGCCGCAGCCGACGACAGGTCGGTGTCCGTCGTCGAGCTGACGATCACGTCGCGGCCGGCCGTCAGCTCGGTCGCCGTACGTTCGGCGACACCGGGGTCGAACAGGTCGACGACCGTCCACTTCGAACGGGCGATCTGTTCGCGGGTCCGGCGTGACGTGCTGCCGCTCAACACCAGCATCGGTCGCCGGGCCGGCGGGCAGTCGGTGGGCAGCTCCGGTAGCGGATCTGCGGGTCGGTACGCGCGACCGAGCGCTCCGCTGATCCCACCGGAACCGAGCACGAACCGGGCCTGTCCGGAACGGTCGATCGCTGCGCCGTCGAGGACGGCGGTGGCCACCTGGTCGAGATGATCATCGACGAAGGCATCGACGATCACGGCAGCCGGCCGGCCCCGGTCGGATCCGTCGGGGAGATCCCCGCGCAGTGTTGCGGCGACCGTGCCGGCATCGCCGTAACTGGTCCAGGGCAGGGCGCCGATCGGTAGCCGGGTCTGGGCTGCCAACTGCAGCCGCAGATCGGACTCGGTCGCCGGGGTGATCGGATGATCACGCATCGTGGGTTGTCGATCGAGCCGAAACACCTGGTCCCCGTCCGCGGCGAAGTGGTGGCCGAAGAAGGTGTAGCGGCCGAAATCCGGCTGCGCCAGTGCGACCGGGATCGGCAGCTCACCGAACTCCTCGCGGGCGATCTCCAGGACGCGTCCGAGGCTGCCGACCGTCGGCGAGGAGTCGCCGGTCGAGCAGGCCTTGTACTGCACGACCGCTGCACCGGTGTCCCGCAGCACTCGGAGCGCCGGGCGCACCTCGTCGGGCAACTCCGCCGTTGGCAGCGAGCGGGCCAGACCGGCGAGTCCGATCACGTCAGGGACGGCGCCGCAGCGCTCAGAGGTCGCCGCAGCCAGCGCATCCGGCGAGGTCAGCAGCAACCCGGACAGCCCGGCCCGGCGGAACTGCAGCAGGGCGTCGACCGAGCCGGTGAAGTCGTCGCCGTAGAACGCGAAGCGTGGCCGGCCCTGGTTGCTCATGGGTCCGATCATGCCGTGCTCGCCGCCGCCGGGCTGAAGGTGGACAACGCAACGGCGAGTTCTGCGATCTGCGCGGGCAGGACAGACAACGGAATGTCCGCGCGGGCGGTGTCTTGCAGACCGTCGACGGCGCGTGCGGTCGGTGACATCGAGGCGATCATCCGGGGACGGAGCGCCGACGGGAGCCCGATTGCTGAGACATTCTTCCTCCTCGAAGACGTGACGTCACGCCGGGCCATCGAATTGGGTTCGTGGGTAGATATTCACTGGTGCAAGTGTGTGCAGTCTGACGGGAGTGCCTGATTGATGTCAAGCCGACCCGGGCGGCCGTTCGAGAACCTCAATCGCCCTGGTCCGGCGTTGGAACGGCTCGCCGCACCGTCTGCCGCCGGATGATCGTCGTCGGTGGCGTCATCACCGGCTGTGCGCACTCTCTTCGGGATCAGTGCCGGCACGGGGCCGGAGCGGTCGGCGCCGGAAAGTGCCCGCCGAGGGAGGGGCAATGGCCTGAGCAGATGATCATGAAGCGAGCCGGGCGATGAACATCAACCGTCGTGACTCGGCGGCAAGCTGAGCCTCGGTCGCCCGGTCGGCCAGGCCGAGCAGGTGGTCGACACCCCAGCCGAGTCGAAGACGATTGGACAGCGCCATCGATCGGCCGACGACGGCAGGATCGCCGGCCCAGCCCGCGTCGATCAGAGCCTCGCAGTAGGTGGTCTGCAGGATGTCCCAGGCCTGGACCGGGTCGACGACACCGCGTGGTTCGAGGGTCAGCGCCAGGTGACCCGCATCGTGTCCGATCGGCCCCCGCCCGAGGTAGGCCCAATCGAAGAGGACGATCCGATCGCCCACGGTGCCGATGTTGCCGTTGTGGAAGTCGTAATGGGTCAACACCTGCGGTAGATCCGACAGCAGTCGGGCGATCTCGGCCGGGTCGGTGAGACGCTGTCGGACGAGCTCTCGCAGCGCCGGATCGACGCCGCGCTCGAACGCTGACGGCCAGCCGGGATGGGCCAGCGTGCGGTCGTTGTCCAATCCCTGGAGGGCGAGATGGCTGGGGATCCAGCTGTCCGGGAGTTGCCGATGCTGCGCGGCCGGATGAGCAACCTGCCAGTGGGCCAGGCCGACGACGGCACGTCGGCAGACCTCGAAGGGCGCCGGGATGTCGGCCACGTCCTCCAGCCACAGATCACAGCAGCCGTCATGTTCATCGACGTAGCACCGGGCAGGCCGGACGTCGTCGGTCCACCCGGTGGTCGCCAGTTCGGATCGGTAGAACTCCGCCTCCCGTCCCCACCAGTGCGGCTCGGACTGATCGGAGTGCAGATGCCAGGCAGGGAAGGTGCCGAGGTAGGCCGGGCCCGTCCGCTTCACCACGGCGGTTGTCGGACCTGGGGAGCGGGACCGGTCCGCGGTCACTCGCCACAGGCCACCGTTGGGATAGCCACCGTGATCACCCAGCTGCCGAGCTGTCCAGGTGCTTCCCGGTTCCGCGCCGGACAACCGGTCGAGAACCTCCGCGGGCGGCTCCGGGCGGAGCGCGCCGAATCGCGGCAGCTGTTCGGCCTGTTCGACACGGATGCGCGACACCCGACCGATCATAGGGCCGTCCCCGGCATCGGTGGGTCAGATCCGGAGGCAGCCGGCCTACTGCAGCGGTTGTCGGCATCGACGGACACTGTGCCGTTCCGAACCCACGATCGACGGGCGGATTCAGAACAGTGGCGACCGGCCGCCCCATGTCCCGTGCGACAGGATGATCCGGGATTGCAGACCGTCCTTCCGTCCCGCAAACAGGTACAGGTTGCCGGTCGACGATCCGACGGCCATCAGGTCGGGGTAGCCGTTGCGGTCGAAGTCGCCGACCCCGACCAGATTGCGGTAGTTGGACCAGCCGCCGCCGAGGCTGATCCGCGGGCCGAGCCCGGATCCGTTGCCGGGGTAGAGATACAGCGTGCCGGATCCGGTGTGCCGGGCCAACAGGTCGGGCCGCCGATCACCGGTCAGGTCACCGATGCCGGTCAGCTCACTCATCGTGTTCCAGTCCGGCCCCAGACTCACCCGCGTGCCCAGGCTCCGCCCGCGTCCGGGGTAGAGGTACAGGAAGCCCGACGCCTGGTCCCGGGCCACCAGGTCCGGGTTGCCGTCGGCGGTGAGGTCGCCGACGGCGGTGGTCTCCCAGCGGGAGTTCCAGCCGGTCGCCAGCCGGACCCGGGTGGCCAATCCCGCCCCGGTGCCGGGATAGAGCCACAACTCACCGGTGGTGTTGGTACGGACGATCAGGTCGTCGCGGCGGTCGCCGTCGAAGTCTCCCCACCGGGTGATCGCGAAGGCGTCGGTCCATCGACCGGCGATCTTGGAGCGACCGCCCAGATTGGTCCCGTTGCCGGGATAGAGGTACACGTCGCCCGATCCGGCCTCGCGGGCCAGCAGGTCGGTCCACCCGTTGCCGTTGAAGTCGTTGAAGCTCGGCCGCGGCAACGGTCGGATGTCGACGTAGTCGTTGTCGATGTTGATCGTGACACCGGCGTAGGTCTCGTTGTGGCCGCCGCGATACTGGTGGATCCGCCGATGCCCACTCCAGGAGCTGATCGGGATCGCCGGATTGGTGGTGTCGGCGATCCCGTCGTAGCGGGCGAAGTACAGATAGTCGGGCCGCGGCCGGCGGGTGGAGTGGTAGTCCTCGACCAGGTCACGCACCGTCGAGGCCAGGCTGCCGTACACCGCGGAGAAGTAACCGCGATCGTGCAGCCGTGCGGTCCAGGCACCGAGGAAGGTCAGCACGGTTGCGGTGCAGGGAGGGTTGTCGGCGGCATAGGCCTCCATATCGAAGATCAGGATGCTGCCGGGTGGCAGCCCGAGCGCTCCGGCGGCGACGACGGCCGCATCCGCCTCCGCTCGTCCCTGCGTCGCGGCCTGCACCGGATCGATCAGGTGCTTCTTGTTCGAGGTGGTGCACGGCGCCTGCAACCCGAGATAGATCGGCAGCAGGTGCCACCCCGTCGCCTGCTGATGGGCCACCCAGGACGCGGTCAATTGCGGTTGCGTACAGGCCCGGTTGTTGCCGCCGATGTAGACGCCGACCGCCCGGTACGGGGACGCCAGCCAGGCGTCCATCGCGGCGGAGGTCGGGGCAGTGCAGGCGTCGAATCCCTTGCCGGTGAACGATCCGGGTGCCGGCTCCGCTGCCGAGGCACGGACCACCAGGGAGGCGACGAGAAGCCATCCGAGCAGCAACGAGAGCCCAGCAGATCGCAGCAAGGATCGCATGCCGATCACCCCCCGAGGGCATTCTCCGTCCAGTGCAGCACCATCGATGCCGGCCGAGTAGAGCCGTTCGTCACCTTGTCGACACCGAACGGGGCCGTGACCTCGGGATCCTGATCGGGTAACATTTACAGCGCTGTAGATTTCGTTCGACGCCGATCGCGAGGGATTCCATGACCCAGCAGACGCCTGCACCCGACATCTTGTTGATCATGACCGATCAGCATCGGGTCGGGTTCACCCGGCGGTCGGGGTGCCCGGTGGACAGCATGCCGCGGCTGGATCGGCTGGCGGAGCAGGGGACGGCGTTCGACGCCGCCTACACCAGCTATCCGGCCTGTGTTCCGGCCCGGACCAGTCTGCTGACCGGTCGCTTCCCGACCGCACATCGGGTCCGGCAGAACAGCAACGCTCAGCACGCCTACTACGACCGGGACCTGCTCGACGTTCTGCGCGACCAAGGATATTCGCTGCACTTCGCCGGCAAACCGCACATGCATCCCGGGCCGGACGATTTCGACAGCTACGCCGGCCCCTACTGGCACGCCGGCGGGCCCGAACACACCGCCGACCAGCAGGAGTTCGATCATTGGTTGAACGATCTTGATCATGGCGTCGCCGAATCGCCGACCCCGTTCGGGGTAGAGGAACAATTGCCCTACCGGATCACCAGCGATGCGCTGGCGGCGATCGACGACACCGAGCAGGACCGGCCGGCGTTCTGGTGGGTGTCGTTCCCCGAGCCGCACAATCCGTACCAGGTGCCCGAACCGTACTTCTCGCTGGTCGCCGAGGACGACGTGCCGGATCGTCTCGCCGGACCGGAAGCGATCGAGACCAAGGGCGGGAAGTACCGCTGGCTGCGGACGCTGGTGGAGGAGAAGCGGCCGGGGTATGACGAGCAGTGGCGTCGCTATCGGGCCAATTATCTGGGCATGTTGCGGCTGATCGACGATCAGATCGCTCGGCTGCTCGATCATGAACGGGTCCGGTCGGGCAACACCGTGGTGATCTTCGTCAGTGATCACGGCGACTACGTCGGGGACTACGGGCTGCAGCGCAAGGGCGCCGGAATGTCGGATGCGTTGACCCGGATCCCGTTCCAGCTGACCGGCCCGGGGATCGTCGCCGGCCAGGTCCGCGACGAGCCGGTGTCGATGGTCGACCTGATGCCGACGGTGTGCGAGTTGGTCGGCGCCGAGATCCCGGCCGGCGTCCAGGGCCGCAGCCTGGTCCCACTGCTGGCCGGAGGTGACGCACCGGCCGGAGAATTCGGCAGCATCATCGCCGAGCTCGGCTACGGGGGAGTGCCCTACGGCGACGACGAGCGTCCGGAACTGCATTTTCCCTACCAGGGCAGGACCTTCGACGAGCTGAACAGCGTCACCCAGAGTGGCGGCGCACGGATGCTGCGCCGCGGCAGACACAAATTGATCATGGACGTGAACGGCGTCGGCGAGCTCTACGATCTTGCAGCCGATCCCGCCGAGCTGGACAACCTCTACGACCACCCGTCCCACCGCGCTGTCCGGGAGCAACTGACCGCCGACCTGCTGCGATGGACGATCCGGATCGCCGACGATCTTCCGACCGGCAACTACCGGCCGAAGACCGCCGAGCACAACTGGCGCTGGGCAACGCAGTCCCCGCCGCTGGAAGGACAATCATGAGCGGACCGATCACCAGCCCGTTGACCCGCCGAGCACTGCTCGGCCTGACCGCTGCCGCCGCCGGCGCGCTGGCCACCGGATGTTCCGGCGGCAAGAACTCCGGTTCGGCGACCGAAGGCGCCGTCCGGGTCGGCTGGTACGGCGGTGACCCGGTGCATGCCGCGATGAAGAAGGCCCTGGACGCCTACCACGGCAAGCACTCCGGAGTCACCATCTCCACCGAGTTCTCACCCTTCGACGGCTACTGGGACAAGTTGGCCACCCAGACCGCCGGCCGCAATGCACCCGACGTCTATCGGATGTCGATGAGCTACTTCGCCGACTACGCCGATCGCGGTGCGCTGCTCGATCTGTCCGACCAGCTCGGCTCGGCGATCAAGACAGCCGACCTGGACGCCGACGTCGCCGCCAGCGGCAAGATCGACGACGGCACCTACGGGGTCGGACAGAGCTCCATCTCGCACGCAGTGTTCAGCCGGCCGGCGGCCTGGCAGAAGGTCGGCGCCGAAGTGTCGACGGCGGACTGGACCTGGGAGTCGTTCGCCGAGGCGGCCAAGGGTTATGCGGGCGAAGCAGGCAAAGGGATGTACGGCACCCCGGATGTCGGCGGGAACATCCAGATCTTCGAGCCTTACGTGCGGCAGCGCGGTCGGGAGATCTTCACCCCGGACGGCGCCGGTCTGGCTGTACAGACCGAGGATCTGGAGGAGTGGTTCGCCTACTGGCAGGACCTGCGGTCGAGCAAGGCCGCACCGCCGTCCTCGATCACCGCCGAGACCGGTGACTTTGCCACCAGCCTGCTGGCGACCGGCAAGTCGCCGCTGTCCTTCGGGTGGGTGCAGCAGATCACCTTCTACGCGCCGCTGGTCGACGATCCGCTGGAGGTGGCCGCGCTGCCGAGCCCGGAGGCGGGGTCGCTGTCCGGCCAGTTCCTCAAAGCACTGGACTTCTGGGTGGTCTCCTCGACCTCGAAGAATCAGCAGGGCGCGTTGGCTCTGGTCGATTACCTGATCAACGACCCCGGTGCGATCAAGACCCTGGGGCTGACGCTCGGTGTGCCGCCGTCCAAGGCAGGTCGTGATCAACTGGGCTCCGATCCGGATTCGCCGGAGGGCAAGGCGATCGCCTACGTGGAGAAGATCAAGGACAAGGTCGGCAAGCCACCGGCGGCCTGGCCGAAGGGTTACGGCGAGATCCAGGAACTGTTCGGCAAGCTGAACGAGGATGTCGGCTTCGGCAAATCGGATCCGGCGAAGGCCGCCGCGCAGTTCATGACCGAGGCGAAACAGAGCCTGAATGGTTAGTCTGCTGGCGTGACTGCACCGCGACCCCGGCTGGCCGACGTGGCCGAGCGTGCGGGTGTGTCGATGAAGACCGTGTCGAACGTGATCAACGACTACCCGCACATCTCCGCCGCCACCAGATCCCGGGTCGAGACGGCGATCGATGCCCTGGGCTACCGGCCCAACCTCTCGGCACGCAACCTTGCGCGCGGTCGGGCCGGGATGATCGCCCTGGTCGTCCCGCAGCTGGACATGCCGTACTTCGCCTCGCTCGCCCGACACGTGATCGATGCCGCGCACGGCGCCGGTTCGGTGGTGCTGATCGAGCAGACCGGCGGAGATCTCCAGGCCGAACGACAGCTGGTGGCCGGTGAATTCGCCCGCCGGGTCGACGGCATCATCCTCAATCCGCTCGCGGTCGGAGCAGAGGAGATCGCCCGACGGACCGACCAAACGCCGCTGGTGTTGCTCGGGGAGCGGACCCTGGACGGCGTGGCTCCGCATGTCGGCATCGACAACCACGCGGCCGCGGCGATCGCGGCCGAGCATCTGATCGAACGAGGCTGTACCCGCCTCGGGATGATCGGTGCCAGCCCGCCGCTGCGGCAGAACGTGCGCTATCTCGGCTTCCGACAGGCGGTGCGTGCGGCCGGGCTGGACCTTGATCAACATCTGCTCCGGCCGACGGCCGGTGTCCGCGGCATCGACGGCGAGCGCGCGGTCGAGGAGATGATCGACACCGGGAAACCGCTGCCGGACGGTTTGTTCTGCGCCACCGACTGGCTGGCACTCGGTGCGATCCGAGCACTGCATCGGCATCGGATCGCGGTGCCCCAAGACGTAGCGGTGATCGGCTTCGACGACATCCCCTACGGCGAGGCGTCGACACCGTCGCTGAGCACGATCGCCACCGACCGCGAGCAGATCGCCCGCCGGGCAGTCGCCCTGCTGAACGCGCCGGACAAGGCCGCGGCAGAGGAGGTCACGATCGACTTCGAGTTGATCGTCCGGGAGAGCACCGCCCGATGATCACCACGGATGCCCCACCCTGGTCCTCGCAATGGCTGGACCGACCGTTCGCCAGGTCAGGAATCGGCCGGAGCGGACAGTGATCAGTCGTCGAAATCGTCGTCGGTGCGGGCCAGCCAGGTGGCGAATCGTTCGATCGGGGTCTCGAACTCGGGGTTCAGATCGACGAAGGTCCGCAGCTGGTCTGCCACCCAGGCGACGCTGACCTCCTCGTCCCCGCGCCGGGATTCGAGCTCTTCGATGCCGCGATCGGTGAAGTACATCAGCGTTTCCGTGGTGTGTGGGTTGACGGTCCTTCGACAAGCTCAGGACCCTGGAAGGCTCTGAGCTTGTCGAAGGGTCGGTTGCCGAGGAGGATCAGCCGAGGGCGGCGTTGTAGATCTCCTTCTGCTCCGCCTCGTGCACCTTGTGCGAGCCGGTGGCCGGAGCCGAGGACGCTGCCCGGGTGACCGGGGTGAGCGGCAGCCGAGCGCCGTGCTCGGCCAAGGCGTCGGGCAGGTTCAGCGCGAGGAACGGCCAGGCACCCTGGTTCTTCGGCTCGTACTGCACCCACCGGAAGGACTCGGCGTTGCCGTAACGCGCGAGCTCGGCGGCGATCTGCTCGGCCGGCAGCGGGTAGTAGCGCTCCAGCGAGACGACTGCGATCTCCTGGTTCTTGCCGAGCTTGTCCCGCTCGGCCATCAGATCCCACCGGGCCATCCCGCTGGCCATCACGACCCGGCGGACGGTGGACGGATCGGTGATCGTCGGATCGCCGAGCACCGGCTGCCACTGGCCGTCGGTGAAGTCCGCCGGCTCCGAGGCCGCCGCCTTCATCCGCAGCATCCGCTTCGGGGTCAACACGATCAGCGGCTTGTGGTTGGCGCCGAGCGCATGATTGCGGAGCAGGTGGAAGTAGCTGGCGGAGTTGGACGGTTGGGCGACCGCGAACGCATCGTCGGCAGCCAGCTGCAGCCAGCGTTCGATCCGGGCCGAGGAGTGATCGGAGCCCTGACCCTCATAACCGTGCGGCAACAACAGCACCACACCGGACTTCTGTCCCCACTTGGACTGGCCGGCGGTGATGAACTCGTCGATGATCGTCTGCGCACCGTTGGAGAAGTCGCCGTACTGCGCCTCCCACATCACCAACGCCTCCGGCCGGGCGACCGAATAGCCGTACTCGAAGCCCATCGCGGCGTACTCACTGAGCGGGGAGTTGAAGACGTGGAACCGGCCCTGATCGGGGGACAGGTGCTGCAGCGGGATCCAGACGTCGGCGTTCTTCCGGTCCACGACCGCCGCGAACCGCTGCACGAAGGTGCCTCGCCGGGTATCCTGCCCGGCCAGCCGAACGGGACGTCCCTCGATCATCACCGAACCCAACGCCAGCAGCTCGCCGGTCGCCCAGTCGATGCCACCCTCGGTGATCGCCTTGGCCCGGCGCTGCAGCTGCGGCTGCACCTTCGGGTGGACGGTGAAGCCCTCCGGCGGATTGAGATGGGCGTCGGCGATCTTCTGCATCACCTCCGAGCTGATCGCGGTGCCGTGCTTGGCGCCGGTCTTCTCCGGATACTTCGGCACCCGCCGGTATTCGGTGTCGACCGGGACGTTGGCCGCCTGCCGGACCTCCTCGAAGACACTCTCCAGTCGGACCTGGAACTTCTTCAGGACCTCCTCGGCGTCCTCGATCGTGATGTCGCCACGACCGATCAGCGCCTCGGTGTAGAGCTTGCGGACACCGCGCTTCTTGCTGATCAGGTCGTACATCAGCGGCTGGGTGACACTCGGGTCGTCACCCTCGTTGTGACCTCGGCTGCGGTAGCAGACCAGGTCGATCACCACGTCCTTGTTGAATTCGCGCCGGAACTCGTAGGCGAGCCGGGCGACCCGGATGCAGGCCTCCGGATCGTCGCCGTTGACATGGAAGATCGGCGCCTGCACCATCCGTGCCACATCGGTGGCGTAGGTGGAGGAGCGCCCCTCGCCCGGGGTGGTGGTGAAGCCGACCTGGTTGTTCACCACGACGTGGATGGTGCCGCCGGTGCGGTAGCCGCGCAACTGCGACAGCGCCAGCGTCTCGGCGACCACACCCTGGCCGGCGAACGCGGCGTCGCCGTGCACCAACAACGGCAGCACCGGGTATTCCGCACCCCTGTCCAGGATGTCCTGCTTGGCTCGGGTGATGCCCTCCAGGACACCGTCGACGGCCTCCAGGTGGCTGGGATTGGCTGCCATCGAGGTCTTGATCGTGTTCCCGGCCAGCGAGGTGAACTTGCCCTCCGCGCCCAAGTGGTACTTCACGTCACCCGAGCCCTGCACGGTCCGCGGGTCGATGTTGCCCTCGAACTCGCGGAAGATCTGGGTGTAGGACTTACCGACGATATTGGCCAGCGCATTCAACCGGCCACGGTGCGCCATCCCGATCGTGACCTCGTCCAGATGATCATTGGCGGCCTGCTCGCAGATCTCGTCGAGCAGCGCGATGGTGGACTCGCCGCCCTCCAGGCTGAACCGCTTCTGGCCGACGTACTTGGTCTGCAAGAAGGTCTCGAAGACCTCGGCCTCGTTGAGCTTGTCCAGGATCCGCAGGTGCTCCTCGCGGGGCAACGACTCGTGCGGACGCTCGACGTGGGCCTGGATCCAACGGCGCTGCTCGCGTTCCTGGATGTGCATGTATTCCAGGCCGATGGTGCGGCAGTAGGAGTCGCGCAGGATGCCGAGGATCTTGCGCAACGTCATCAGACCCGAGCCGTCGGCAAAATCGCCGGTGGCGAACTCGCGGTCCAGATCCCACAACGTCAGCTCGTGGGTCTGCACGTCAAGATCGGGATGATCACGCAGATGGTAGGCGATCGGATCGATGTCGGCCATCAGGTGACCGCGCACCCGATAGGCGTTGATCAACTCGAAAACCCTTGCCTGCTTGGAAACTTCGTCCTCGTGGACGGCGCTACGGTCGACCGCCCACTCGATCGGAGCGGTCGGGATCCGAAGCGAGGCGAAGATGTCACGATAGAAGTTGTCCTCGCCGAGCAGCAGGCCGTGCAGCTTGGCCAGGAACTCACCGGACAGCGCACCCTGGATGACCCGGTGGTCGTAGGTCGAGGTCAGCGTCATGATCTTGCCGACGCCGAAGGAGTTCAACCGGTTGGGGTTGGATCCCTGGAACTCGGCCGGGAATTCCATCGAGCCGACGCCGATGATCGCGCCCTGACCGTTCATCAGCCGCGGCACCGAATGGTTGGTGCCGATGGTGCCCGGGTTGGTCAGCGAGATGGTGGTGCCGGCGAAGTCGTCGACGGTGAGCTTGTTGCCGCGTGCCTTCTTGACGATCTCCTCGTACGCCGCCCAGAACTGGGCGAAGTCGAGATTCTCCGCGCTCTTGATGCTCGGCACGACGAGCTGCCGGGTGCCGTCCGGCTTCGGCAGGTCGATCGCCAGGCCGAGGTTGATGTGGGTCGGCTTGACCAGGGTCGGCTTGCCGTCGGTGACGTCGTAGGCGACGTTCATGTCCGGCACGGCTTTCAGCGCCTGGACGATCGCGTAGCCGATGATGTGGGTGAAGGAGACCTTGCCACCACGGGCCCGGCGGAGGTGGTTGTTGATCACGATCCGCTGATCGATCAGCAACTTGACCGGTAGTGACCGGACACTGGTCGCAGTCGGCACCGTCAGCGACGCGTCCATGTTCTTCGCGGTCCGCATCGGGGCACCGCGCATCACGGTCCGGACCGGCTTGTCCGGCGCCACCTCCGGTCGGTCCGCGGGGTTCGGCGGATCGGCCGGCAGCCCGGTCCCGGTCGTCGGCTTGCTCGGCTGAACGGTCTTGGACTCGACCTTGGCCGCGGGGGCGGACTTGGCCGCCTGCGGTGCGGGGTCGGCCGCCTTCGCAGCGCTCGCGGTCACGCTGGAGGCCTTCGCCTCGGACTTCGCGGCCGGAGCTGCGGTCTTGGTCGCCGGTTGTGCGGCGGTGCCCGACTGCGCGCTCTTGCCGTTGGCGGTGGCGTCGCCCGACGGCTTCGTCGGTGGCGCGGCGGCAGGACGATTGCTGCCCGGGGCTCCGTTGGTGCTGAAGAACTGTGCCCAGCTGGCGTCGACCGATTTCGGATCGGCGACGTACTGCTCGTACATCTGCTCGATGAACCAGTCGTTGGCGCCGAAGTCTTCGTCTGCGTGCTGGGTTGATGTGGAGTTTGGGTCGGGCGCGGTGGCCACAGTCGCCTTCTTCCGGGTTTTGATCGCTCTGTGCCTGGTCCGGATCCCTCCGGTCCGACCCCTAGGCTACCCAAGGATGGAGACCAGATGGCGGACTGGTACGGCGTGCCCGATCGCCGCGTCGAATCGGTCGGCATCCGGGCCCGGATCAGCCGATCGTCGCCAGCAGATTCTGATGGATGGCCGGCTCCCGATCGAGGCCGGTCGACCGGCCGTTCCGGTCGGTGCCGGTCGCCAGCCAGAGCGCTCCGACCAGTCCCGATCGGGCCTGGAGGACCGGGCTGCCGAGGGCCGCTGTGATGCGTTGGGTGAAGGCCGTACGGATCGGGCCGGCGGACTGCAGCACCGAACCGGCAACGACGATCGGCCTGCCCGGCAGCGGTCCCAGATCCAGCACCAGATCGCTGAGCCCGGCCGCTGCCCGGGCACAGATCGAGGCGGCCGCCGGATCGCTGTCGACCAGGCCGGTCACGATCGGCGCCAGTTCGGCCAGCCGGATCGGTGTGTCCAGGTAGGGCACCCGGAGCAGCCCGGTGAACCGGTCCGGACCGTCGATGCCCAGTGCTGCGACCACTTCGCCGGTCAGTGCTCCCGCGGTGTGGCCGTGTTCCAACTCGGTCAGTGCTTGGCGGACCGCTTCTCGACCCAACCAGAAACCGGCGCCTTCGTCGCCGAGCAGCCAGCCCCAGCCGCCACGCCGGCTGACGATGTCACCGTCGTCGATGTCGGCGGCGGACGAGCCGGTGCCGGCGATCAGCACGGTGCCGCGGGGCAGGCTGGTGGCCGAGGCGTAGGCGACCGCAAGATCGGAGACGATCCGCGGTCTGACCTGCAGATCGGTGGGTAGCGCGGCGGACAGGAATTCCTCGCCGGCATCCAGCGCGGTGCCGAAACCGGCCATCCCGAGCACGATCGCCCGTACGGCCTGCCCGGCCGATCCCTGAGCCTGCCCGCCCGGTCCCTGAGCTTGTCGAAGGGCTTGCTCGACCGCGACTCGGATCCGTTCGGCAGCGGCGGCGACGCCGACCGCGTTCGGGTTGCCGGCGGGCTGCTCGGCGACCGCCAGCACCCGGCCGGACCGGTCGGCGACTGCGGCCCGCGTCTTGGTCCCGCCGATGTCGGCACCGATCACCAGGTCGGTCGGCGGGCCGGACTGCGACGACATCATCAGCCCGCGGCGGGATCGTCGCCCGGCGCGGCCGCGATCCGATGCTGCCCGGTCGCCCGCCAGGCCGCAGCGGCCAGCGCGATGGTGAAGATCAACAGGCCGAGGTTGCGCAGCAGCAGCAGGATGGTCGAGGCGACGAACTGGGCGCCGTGCCGGTCGCCGTAGAGTCCGAAATAGGTCAGTGGGTAGACCAGATGGGTGAGCAGCGCCAACACCAGGGCCTGGACGGCGAATCGACTGATCACCGTCAGGCGTCCGTGCTGATCACGCACCCGACCGATCAGCAACGCCGCCATCGGGCCACCGATCCAGACCAGGTACTGCGGGCTGAGGGTCTTGTTGGTGATGATCATGATGGCGATGGTGGAGAGCACGATCAGACCGGTGACGGTGATCGACGGCTCGGGGTGGCGAAAGCCGCGGATGTACAACAGGATCATGAAGATCAGCCCCAGTACGGTGGCGATGGTGCTGATCGTCAGCCACAGACCGACGCCCGGACCGAAGACCTCGAACGCCTGATAGCGCGAGGTGGTGACCGTCCACCGGTCGGTGTCCACCAGCCGAAGCACCATCAGCGGGGTGGCCCAGATGGACTCGATCTGCAGCCCACGGTCGGACTGCCACCCCAGGGGTGAGACCAACCGTTGGATGCCTCCGGTGATCAGGCTGATCAGAGCCAGGCCGAATCCGGCCGCGACGAACCCGATCAACGTGGCACGGCGACCCTGCCGTGGGGCGGCGAACGGGGCGATCAGCAGTGCCGGCCAGAGCTTGATCGCCGCACCGACCCCGGTCAGCACGCCGGTCAGCCACGGCCGGCGACGGCCCAACAGGACCGAGACGCCCGCGAGCACGGCGGGCACCAGATCGAACCGGAGGTAGCAGAGCGGGCCGATCAGGAAGATGAACGCCAGCCAGAAGGTGACCGCGGCATCGCGCCGCCGTCCGGCAGCCCGCCAGAGCAGGAACGTGAAGAACGCGTCCAGCAGCAGCATCAGCCCGATGAAGGCGATCTGGTAGCCGCCCTGCCGACCGATCCCGAGTGCGTACGGGATGGACAGCATCCAGACCACCGGCGTCGGATATTCGTTCAGCGTCTGGGACAGTCCGGCATTGCTGAGCGCGTCGATCTTGCCGTAGTAGTAGTTGACGTCACCGGTCGCGACATGCTCGATCGTGGCCGCGAGCAGCACCATGATCGCCCGACTCACCAGCCACGGCAGGACCACCTCGAGTCCAGCACGGATCCGGCTCTGCCCGGTGCCGGGTGCAGAAGCTGACAGGTTGGACACGAACTCTCTCCGGTGGGCGGCAAGGCACGGTGAACCTACCATCCGACGTCCGAGTCGCACCGCAGATCCTGATTGCCGGGGCCATGATGTCGGTCCGTCCCGTCCCGAGTCAGCGGAACGGGGTCAGTGCGGCGACGACGTCGCCGGGTAGAGCTCGCGATGGTCGGCCAGGACCGCGTCGATCACGGCCTGGGTAGCCGCCGGCACGGTGGCACGCCGGGTGACCAGTACGAACTCGGTGTCGCCGAGTCGCGGCAGGTCGCGACGGCCGACCTCGACCAGGCCTTCGGGGATCAATGAACGAGAGAACGGCAGCACCCCGAGTCCGGCGAGGGCAGCGGCGCGCAAGCCGCTCAGGCTGCCCGACGTGCACGCCAGGTGGTAGCTCCGTGAGCTGTGTTCCAGGGCCTGCATCGCTCGCTCGCGGGTCACGCTCGGCGGCGGATAGGTGATCAACGGGACGGCCCGGCCGCGTTCCAGGCGCAGGTTGGGAGCTCCGACCCAGACCAGGCGATCGTCGAAGACCAACCGGGCCCGACCCACGTCGGCGGAACGCTTGGCCAGCACCAGATCCAGTTCGCGGGCTCGGAGCTGACGGTGCAGATGCACACTCAGGCCGACCGTCAGCTCGAGGTCGATCGCCGGATGGCTCAGCCGGAACCGGCGGAGCAGATCGGGGAGTCGGGACAGCGCGAAGTCCTCCGAGACGCCGAACCGGACCCGACCTCGCGGCACGGCAGCACCGATCGATCGGAACGCATCCTCGTTCAGCTCCAACATCGACCGAGCGATCGCGATCAGCGCCTCACCTTCGGCGGTCAGTGCCACCCGATGGGTGTCGCGGGACAGCAGGGCGACCTCCATCGTGCGCTCGAGCCGGCGGACGTGTTGGCTGACTGCCGACTGGCTGAGCCCGAGCCGCCGCGCTGCGGCGGAGAAGCTCAGGTGATCGGCGACGGTCAGGAAGGTCCGCAGTTGGGACAGATCGAGACTCGGCGATTGGTTATCACGCTTCGTGGCCACAGTCAGAACTGTATGCCCGTTTTGCGGACGCCGTCCGTACGAGACAATGACTGCGTGGCTCTCAGACTCCGACTGCCGGGATGGCTCGACCTGTTCATCGTGTCGCTGCTCGCTGCGATCCTGCTGGCCACGGTGCTGCCGGTGCGGGGGACAGCGGCGACCGTCTTCGATCATCTGACGACGGCTGCGGTCTGCATCCTGTTCTTCCTGCACGGCGCCAAGCTGTCACCGACGAACGCCCTGCACAGCTTCACGCGTTGGCGTTTCCAGCTGCTGGTGCTCGGTTTCACGTTCGTCGCGTTCCCACTTCTGGGGCTGGCGATGCTTCCGTTGAAGGGCAGTCTGCTGACCCCGACCCTGTTCGCCGGCGTGATCTTCCTGTGCATCCTGCCGTCGACGGTGCAGTCCTCCATCGCGTTCACCTCGATCGCCCGCGGCAATGTGGGTCTGGCGGTGAGCTCGGCCTCGGTCTCCAATGTGCTCGGAGTGGTGATCACGCCGTTGCTGGCGGCGCTGCTGCTCGGGTCGGAGGCGAAGATCACCGCCGGATCGGTGGTCGGCATCCTGCTGCAGTTGCTGTTGCCGTTCGTGATCGGGCAGTTGTTGCACCGTCGCGTCGGGCCCTGGCTGGCCGCGCACAAACCGGTGATCAACATCGTCGACCGCGGATCGATCCTGCTGGTGGTCTACACCGCCTTCAGTGCGGGCGTGGTCGAAGGGCTCTGGCGGATCGTCGCACCGCCGACGTTGGCGGCGATCATCGGTCTGTCGATCGTGCTGCTGGCCGTCGTGATCGGGTTGACCTTCGCCATCGGACGGCTGACCAGGATGTCGCGCGAGGACCGTGTGGTGCTGCTCTTCTGCGGGTCCAAGAAGAGTCTGGCCAGTGGTCTGCCGATGGCGACCCTGTTGTTCCCGTCCAGCACCGTCGGCATGATCGTGCTGCCGGTGATGATCTTCCACTTGATCCAGTTGATCGTCTGCGCGGTGTTGGCGCGGGTCTGGGCACGACGCGCGGAGGTCCAGGTTCTGGAGCCGTCCTACTCGGGCTGAGCGCGTTCCCCGAAATAGGGACTTTCGACCTTCATCGAAGCACGAACCCGCGTGACCGCGCGGCCTCCTAGCTTCTCGATCACGCGGCCCACAGGGGGCCGCAGTCGGGAAGGGGAAAGAGATGTTTCGCAGGATTGCTGTACTCATCGGAGCGGTGTTCGCGGTGCTGGCGATCTCGATGACGCCTGCTCAAGCGGCGGACGGCGGTGCCAAGACGACGAACGGGGCCGGGTCGGTCTGGTTCGAGTCCTACGGGGAACACGTGACCGTCAACGACTGGCGGGCCGACGGCCACGGGGTCAAGGCCTGGATCTATGAGCTGCGGCGTGGTCCGGGTGGCCAGGACAAGTACTTCCTGGTGGATTCGGTCTACAACGGCAAGGGCTATCACGCAGGTCCCAAGACCGCCAACCTCAGCATCACCGACGGACACTCGGTGAAACTGCGGGTCTGCCTGGTGGACGGCTCGAGCGACAAGAGCCCGAGCAAGTGCGGTACGTCGTACACCACCGCGTGAGCGCCGACAGCTCACCGTCAGGGCGCTCGACCTCATAACGAACGCGCCGTCGGGGCCGTGATCATGGCTGCTCGCAGCGGCCCTGATCACGGCCCTCGCGGTTGCGACCGACCTCGTGCTGTGTTGCTGAAACAGGTCGACGAAATTCGGCACACTAGCGCAGCGACCGATCGGCGCGGGGCCGCAGGAAGGCGGCCATCAGGATCGCGGCAACCACCAGGATGGCGCCGTCGGCCGCGATTCCCGACTGCAGCCCGCCGAGCATGGCCTGGGTCGGGGTCGCGCCGTCAGCACGCAGCCCGGCGGACCGAGCGGCCGAGATCGCCGACATGATCGGGATCCCGAGCGTCAGTCCGACCTGCTGAGCGGTGGTCAGCAGACCGGTCGCCAACCCCTGCTCACGGTTCGGCAGTCCGGAGGTGGCCGCAACACCGTAGGAGACGACGGAGAACATGTGGCCGAAGAAGGCGGCCGTGCAGAAGATCAACACCAGCACCACCCCGTTGCCGCGGCCGATCATGATCATCACAGCCGTCGCCAGGCCCTGGAACAGAAGTCCGACCGTCAGGATGCGGTGTGCGGCGAACCTGTTGATCATCCGTGATGCGAGCACGCCGGCTCCGGCAGCACCGAGTCCGGTGACGCCGAAGATCAGTCCGGAGCGGAACGGGGACAGACCGTCCACCTCCTGCAGGAACAAGGTCAGCAGGAAGGTCAGCGAGCTGGCCATCGAAAACGTCGCCATCCCGCCGAGGTTGCCCCAGGCGACCGTACGGCGCCGCAGGATCGCCAGCGACACCAGCGGTTCGGCGGCACGGTTCTCCACGATCGCGAACGCGACGAAGCCCACCACAGCGGCGACCAGGCCGATCAACACGTCCGGTCGGGCCCAACCGTGCTCCGAACCGGTGGAGACGGCGTAGATCAATGCCAACAGCCCGCCGGTGACGGTCACCGCGCCGGGAATGTCGAGCCGCGGGGCCCGCGCCGGCCGGCTCTCGGTCAACAGCAGCGGCGCGGCGATCAGGACCGGGATGGCCATGATCACGTTCAGTGCCATCGTCGACCGCCAGCCGAGTGTGGAGGTGAGCGTGCCGCCGAGCAACATGCCGAGGGTGAAGCCGAGGGACAAGATCATTCCGGAGATGCCGAGTGCGCGGTTGCGAGCCGGTCCTTCGGCGAAGTTCGTGGTCAGCAGGGCCATCGCGGTCGGGATGGTGATCGCCGCACCGAGTCCCTGGAGCGCACGAGCTGTCAGGAACATTGCCGGTCCGACCGCCAGCGTTGCCAGCAGCGATGCCGCGGCGAAGATCACCAGCCCGATCAGGAACATCCGACGCCGGCCGACGAGGTCGCCGAGTCGGCCGGCAAGCAGCAGGAAGCCACCGGACGGCAGCGCGAAGGCCGTCACCGCCCACTGCAGATTCGCTGCGGACAGCCCGAGGTCGGCACCGAGACTGGGCAACGCGACGTTGAGGATGCTGAAGTCGATCGAGATCGCGAACTGGGCTGCACAGAGCAGGATCAGGATCAGCCGGGCACGAACGGACGGACGGGTCGCGGGCGCGGTCGGAGAGGGCAGAACATCGGTCATGTCCACGATCGTGCGGCGCGCGAGCGAGTCTCGGGGAGTGCCTGCTTATGCTGGTGCTGTGACCACCACCGCACGGAGCGAGTTGAGCGATTTCCTCAGGGCCCGCCGGTCGCAGGTCTCACCGGCCGACGTCGGGCTGCCGGTCGGGGCCAGGCGCCGGCTCCAGGGGCTGCGTCGCGAGGAGGTCGCCGTGCTGGCCGGCGTCGGTTCGTCCTGGTATCAGTGGCTGGAGCAGGGGCGCGACATCACGGTCTCCGGGCAGGTGTTGGACGCTGTCGCGCGCGTGCTCCGGCTCAGCGACGAGGAACGCCGTCACCTCTACGTGCTCGCCGGTCTGAATCCGCCGCTGCCGCAGGCACCGTCGGACTGCACGGTCGGTGCCGACATCGTCCGGCTGCTTGCCGGTTGGCTGCCGCATCCCGCGCACGTGGTGGATCGTTACTGGAACTTCGTCGAGGCCAACGACGCGGCCCGGGTGATCTTCGGTTGGCGCAAGGAGTTCGCCGGCAACTGCTTGATCGACTTCTTCGGCTCCGGGCTCTATCGCGGCGGCATCGTGGCGTGGGACGAGATGGCGCCGATCGTCGTCGCCAACTACCGCTACGAGATGACCCGGCACGGCAATGACGACGGCTATCGCGCCGTGATCGATCAGGCCGTGGCCACCAGTGGTGAATTCGCTGACCTGTGGGGTCGACATGAGGTGTTGCCGGCGGCGCCGACGATCAAGACCTTCAACCATCCCGAGGTGGGCGAGTTGGTGATGGAAGGGCGGATGCTGCATCTGCCCGAACGCTCCGATCTGACCTTGGTGCTGCACATGCCTCAGCCCGGAACGGCGACCGCCGAACGGATCGCCGAGTTGATCAGCACCGAACGTCGGCTGCGACTGGCGACGAGCGCCTGAAGCACCCGATCATGCTGAACCGGCTGATCATGATCGGCCGGGTTGATCAGGATCTTCCGTGCCGCCGTCGATAACCGCCGGGGGAGACGTCGCAGTGCCGGGTGAACTGCTCGTAGAAGCTGCTCTGTGAACTGAACCCTGCCTCCCGGGCGATGTCCAGCATGGTCTTGTCGGTGGTGATCAACAGCCGCTGTGCCTCGGCCACCCGGCAGCGAGCAAGATAGCGTCCCGGCGTGGTGCCCAGGCTGCGGCTGAAGATCGTTGCCGCGTAGGTCCGGTTCAGGTGAGCGGCAGCGGCGACATCGTCGATGCTGACCTGATCACGGAAGTGCTCGACAATGTACTGCGCCATCGCGGTGACGCCGGCGATCACGTTGCCGTGCGGGCGTCCGTCGGAGCTCGTGGCCTCCGGTGCCGTCGCCGTCGCCCGATGGCGACATGCTCGACGCAGCAGCGCCTGGGCCTCGAGCGGCGCAGGCATCGCCGTCCCGTCGTCCCGGTCATCGGCGAGCTCATCGGCCCACGCGGCGAACAGTCGCTCGGGGTCGTACGGCAGACAGTCGACGGGCGCGATCAGTGCCGACATCTGGAGCAGTCGGCCGATCTCGTACTCCGGCAGACCCCAGCGCAGCACCGCGGTCAGCGGGATGTGCAGCCAGCAGCCGCGGGTCGGATCGGGAACCTCGTCCCGGGCGGCGAGCAGCCGGTGCGGGGTGGCGGCCCAGAAGACGGCGATCTGACCGGCTCGGACGGTCAACCGGGACCCGCCGAAGATGTAGTCCAACTGCCCGCAAAGGACGACGTTCACCTCGACGTCGTCATGCCGGTGCGGCAGCCGCATCGTCGGCGGCGCCCCCTGGTGCACCCAGAAGCCCGCCGGCAGCACGTCGACGGCGTCGGCCTGCAGGACAGCGCTGGTCATGGCCACGACGATAACCGGCGTCGAGGCGTCGGGACCAGAAGATCCCGGAAAGCCGGAGGAGGCCTGGGGGATGCGTATCCGTCTGCTTCTGCCTAGATTCGTGCCATGTCATCGACGATGAATCCGACTGCGATCCGCCCCAAGATCACCTTGATCGGTGCCGGCGGCTACGTCTTCCCGTTCC
Source organism: Microlunatus soli (assembly GCF_900105385.1). NCBI lineage: Bacteria > Bacillati > Actinomycetota > Actinomycetes > Propionibacteriales > Propionibacteriaceae > Microlunatus > Microlunatus soli. The sequence goes on from NZ_LT629772.1 coordinate 5,919,213, forward strand.
GGCTGGTCGGCGACCTGCTGAGTTTTCCGGCGCTGCGCGACGCCACCATCTGCCTGATGGACATCAACGCCGAACGGCTGAGCCGGGTCGCCGCGGCGACCCGAGAGTTGATCGAGCACCACGGGCTCGGCGCCCGGGTGGAGGAGACCACCGATCGCCGAGCAGCGCTGACCGAAGCCGACTTCGTGATCATCACCTTCCAGGTCGGTGGCGTCGAGGCCTACCGACACGACGTGGAGATCCCGCGCCGCTACGGCGTCGACCAGACCGTCGGCGACACCATCGGGCCCGGCGGCGTCTTCCGTTTCCTGCGTTCGGTCACGTCCTACCGGCAGATCGTCGCCGACGCCCGCGAGCTGTGCCCGGACGCGCAGTTCATCAACTACGCCAATCCGATGGCGATGGCGACCGGCTACCTGAACGCTCTCGGTGCGTCGACGGTCGGGTTGTGTCACAGCGTCCAGGGCACCACCCGGATGTTGGCGCGCACCCTCGGAGTCCCGTACGAGGAGGTCAACTACCGCTGCGCCGGGATCAACCATCAGGCCTGGGTGTTGGAGTTCCAGCAGGGCGGGACCGACCTGTATCCGCGGTTGCGGGAGGAGATGGCTCGCCGCCATGTCCGCGGCCGGGGTGCAGGCGAGCTGGCGGGTGATCATGGCGATCACAGCGACGAGGCGGAGGGGCACAGCAACTACGAAGGTGGCAACGAACAGGTCCGTACCGACCTGATGAACACGTTCGGCTACTTCGAAACCGAGTCCAGTCACCACGCATCGGAGTACCTGCCCTACTTCCGGAAGAGCCCGGAGTTGATCAAGGAATACATCCCCGAGCGCTGGGACTACTACGAGATCTGCTCGGCGCACGACGAGCAGGGTGACATCGATGATCAACTCGAGAGGCTGAAGAAGGAACTCGCTCCGTCGGTGGAGTATGGCGCCAGCATCGTCAATTCGATGGTCACTGGTGAGTTGAGCGTCATCCACGGCAACGTCCCGAATGCCACCGGCGCGATCAGCAATCTGCCCGCCGACGCCTGCGTCGAGGTGCCGTGTCTGGTCGACCGCAGTGGGGTGCAGCCGACCACGATGGGAGATCTTCCGCTGCAGCTGGCCGCGCTGAACCGGACCAACATCGGTTTGCAGACCCTGGCCGTCCAGGCGGCGCTGACCGGGAGCCGGGAGAACGTCTACCACGCCGTGGCGTTGGATCCGTTGACCGCGGCGCTCTGCACCCTGGACGAGATCCGGTCGATGACCGACGAACTCTTCGCCGCCCACGCGGCGCTGTTGCCCGAGGAGCTGCGGCCGGCCTGATCTTGGGACCGCTGATCAGGCCGACTGGTGATCGGGTTCGATCCGGGCGACGATGCGGACGATGTCGGGATCGTACGGGCTGCCGATGTACTTCATCGCCAGCCGATCGACGATCCGTCGCGCCGGGACACCGTCCAGCCACTCGACCACCCGGCCACGGATGATCACCGGCTGGAACGGGTTGTCCGGCGCGGTCAGCGAGATTGCGACCCGCGGGTCGCGACGCAGGTTGCGCGCCTTCTGACTGTGCGGCCCGGTCATGATCACGATGTGCTCGCCCTCGGTGCCGATCCAGACCGGCACCGAGTGCGGGCCGCCGTCGGGCAGGACCGTGGCCAGGTGGGCGATCGAGGTGCCGTCGAGCACCTCGCGGACTGCGGGTTCGATGCTCACTGGTCTACCTTCCTCGTGTTGGCGCTCTTGGATGGAGTGTCAATGCACCCGAGGTGCCACCAGGTCATCGCCCTGCTCGCTCGACGTTTCGGATGTCCACGATGAGATCTGCGAGGTCTGGTGGTTGCCCGGGGCGTGCGGACCGTCGACAGGGCTGAGCGCCTGTGAGCGCCGATCAGTGAGCGAACTGGCAGGCACGTTCCGGCACCATCGGCACACAAGGGTGCCTCCCCACTGGGACTAGCAGCGAGGAGGCTGACATGAAGTCTGCCAGTAATACTCTGCCCGACCAACCCATCAACGACCTCACCGCTGGGATCGACTGGGCGGTTGCCGATCACGCCGTCTGTGTCGTCGACGGCCGCGGCCATCGAGTCGATCAGACCCTGGTCGAACACACCGCGGACGGGCTGCGGAAGTTGATCAAGTTCCTCATCGATCACGGAGTCGGCGAGGTCGCGATCGAGCGCCCGGACGGTCCGATTGTCGACGCCCTGCTCCAAGCCGACCTGACCGTAGTCGTGATCAGTCCGAACCAGGTCAAGAACCTCCGCGGCCGCTACGGCTCGGCCGGCAACAAGGACGACCGATTCGACGCGTTCGTGCTGGCCGACACCCTGCGCACCGACCGGCCCCGGCTGCGGCCACTCATCCCCGACACCGCCGCGACGGTTGCGCTGCGTCGGGCCTGCCGCACCCGCAAGGACCTGGTCGCTCACCGAGTCGCGGTGGCCAACCAGCTCCGATCCCATCTCGGCAACGTGTTCCCCGGCGCGGTCGGCCTGTTCAAAGATCTCGATTCCAAGATCAGCATCGCGTTCCTGACCCGATTCCCCACCCAAGACCAAGCCGACTGGCTGACCCCCAAACGCCTCGGCGACTGGCTGACCAAACAGGGCTACTCCGGCAAAGTCCCGCCGACCAAACTGCATGGCCGGCTGGCCGCCGCGGCCCGCGGCATCACCGGATCCGACGCCGAAACCCAGGCCCACATCACCCACGCCCTGCTCGCAATCTTGACCACCCTGGTCGAACAGATCGCGGCACTCACCGCCCAGATCGACCGGCAACTCCACACCCACGCCGACCAACACATCTTCACCAGCCTGCCCCGAGCAGGACGAGTCCGCGCAGCCCGGCTGCTGGCCGAGATCGGCGACTGCCGCGCCAGATTCCCCACCCCGAATCGCTGGCCTGTCTGGCCGGTGCCGCACCCTCCACCCGGCAATCGGGCAAACTCCGCGCCGTCACCTTCCGCTGGTCCTGCGACAAACAACTCCGCGACGCTGTCACCGACTTCGCCGGCGACAGCCGACACGCCAACCCCTGGGCCGCCGACCTCTACCAACGAGCCCGCACCCGAGGACACGACCACGCCCACGCCGTCCGCATCCTCGCCCGAGCCTGGCTGCACGTGATCTGGCACTGCTGGCAAAACGGCGTCTCCTACGACCCCGCCCAACACCACGCCCTCCAACGCATCCTCCAAGCCCAAAACCAGCCGGCTTGACACAGGGCATCTCATCGCTGCACCTCGTAGTGCAGATGGGTGACGCCCGGGGCTGCGACGCAATTGATCAGCCGCAGTGTGACGTGCTCGGGCAGTTCGGAGAAATAGCGCCGGCCGGAGCCGAGCAGGACCGGCACCTGATGCAGCACCAGCTCGTCGACCAGGCCGGCCCGCAACGCCGCCGTGACGACGCCGCCGCCCATCAGGGCGACGTACTTGTCGCCGGCAGCCTTCTTGGCGGCTGCGACGGCATCCTCGATGCCGGAGTTGATCAAGGTCTGGCGTCCGCTCATCTGTGGTGCCGGGCGGTGGCTGAGGACGAACAAGGGGGCGGTCGGATGCGGTCCGCCGTCGTCGCCGAAACGGTCGGAGTCGTCGTAGGTGTTGCGACCGGCCAGGCTGGCTCCGACGCGACCGGCGAGGGCGTCGAAGACCCGGGCACTGTCCTTGCTGAGCTTGAAGCCGTCGAACTCGCTGCTCGGTGTGTCGCCGTTGAAATACCAGTCGAAGAGCATTCCGCCGTCGCCGAGTCCGTGGCCGGGGCCCGGGTCGCGCCCGGTGATGTAGCCGTCGACCGAAACCGACAACGCGGTGATGACTTTGGTCATGTCTGATCCTCTCGAGTTCCTTGAAGGGACGCCAGAACAGTAACACACTGGAGTTCCGTTAGGGAACCCCAGTTGCTACACTCGACCCATGCAACGCACGAACTTCTCCGAGATGGCCTGTTCGATCGCCCGCACCCTCGACGTGATCGGCGAGCCCTGGTCGCCGTTGATCCTGCGTGATGTCTGGGTCGGGATGAGTCGGTTCGACCAGTTGCAGGCCGACCTCGGGATCTCACGCAAGGTGCTGACCGAGCGGTTGAACCACTTGGTCGACCACGGCGTGCTGCGGCGGGATCCGTACGACAACCGGCCGCGCTATGAGTACCGGCTGACCGACAAGGGCACCGAGTTGGTCGACCTGTTGATGATCATGGTCGGCTGGGGCGACAAGTGGCTGGCGGGCGAAGCCGGCCCGCCGGTGCTGTATCGGCATCACGCCTGTGGGCAGATCAGCAGCGTCGATCTACGCTGCGCCGGCTGTGGCGAGCCGATGCACGCCGATGACGTCGAGGTACTTCCCGGGCCGGGCGCCGCGAACGCTTCGACCGACGCCACGGCTCAGGGCGCCTGAGCATCGTCGCGTGTGATCTGCGGAAAGCAGGGGTTGGTCGACGCCGGCACAGACGTGCCAGGGTGTCGGGATGAGCAGGTCCGGACAGTTCGATCCTCGTGCTGAATACGTGGTCCACACCGACCGTGCCGCGATCCACCGCCGGCACGGCGGCATCCTGGCGGTGCACGGCGTCCTGGGTGCGGCCGTCGTCGCGGCCATCATCTGGTTCGAAGCCCAGGACCTCGGGCCGCTGTCGACACTGCCGATGTTGATCATCCTGGTCGGGCAGATCTTCCAGCTGAGTTGGCACAGCTTCATCTACGGCAGCCGGGTCGCTATCAGCGAGCCGCTGACGCTGAATCACCGAGGCTTCGCGATGAACACTGCCGCCGGTCGGATGGAAGTCCCGTGGGAGGCGGTCACCGGGATCGCGATCCGTCGTCGGTTGAGATACCGGATGCTGGTCCTGCAACTGCACCCGGCGGCGATGCCCGGCAGCCCGGGCGTCGAAACAGACATCACGCCGTCGGACTGGAAGCGCCTCCAGCGATACGGCGGTCCGATGCTCGGGGAGAAGGGGATCCGGGAGAACCTCGCCGATATCATCGCCGCGGTCGATGATTTCAGCCAGGGCAGGGTGCCGGTCCGATCCTGATCCGGGCCGCGGAGCGGGGCTCGTGAGCCTTCTGGACCCGAGAGACAGCCCGGCGGGCGGCCGACATACCCGGATCGTCCAGCGCTGTGACGTCGTGGCCACCTGCGGATTGTGATCGACGAAGTCCTCGTGCAACAACCGTCCGACGGCATCCGGATCGACCTGTCACATCGGCGCCCCCGGTAGGATTCGAACCTACGCTCCCGCCTCCGGAGGGCGGTGCTCTATCCCCTGAGCTACGGGGGCCGACGGCCTTCGATCGGTGCTGACACCGCTTCTGGGCCGTGGGAAAACATACCAGGCTCGACCATCGGGTTACGAATCGGCTCGCGTACCGAAGCGGGCGACGCAGTGCCACACCTTCTTGATCGCCTGCGGATCATGGGCGCCGGAGCGCACCGCCGCACCGATGATCACGGGGTCGAGCCGCCCGTCAACCGCGATCGTGGCGCCGAGATCGACGATTTCCGGGCCGCGGTAGTCCGAGTGCCGCAGCAACTCCTCGACCGACAGGACGAAGCCGCCGTGCCATTCGACCCGGCAGGGCAGCCGCCGTGCGGCGTGCTCGATCTCGGTGCCGCGGAAGCAGGGATCGAGGACGCAGGCTTCGACGTCACGGTCCAATCGGACCCCGCCGTGCACCTGGGCCTCGATGTAGTCGTCCAGTTGATCATGGTCGGCGGCCGCGGCCAGCTCGATCAGGCTCAGATGCTCGGCGACGCCGAAGTCGGTCGGCTCGAACGTGCTGTCCGGAAAGCAGAAGGTGGTCCGCTCCAGCGTTGCCTCGGTCAGCCGCAGATGTGCCGAGCCGAAGCGCTGCGCCGCCCCGACACCGCGGCCGCGAAAGTTCAGCGCACCGTAGACGGGCCGCTGATCGGGTGCCGCGCGATCGTAGGCGCCGCCGAAGATCCGGTGCTCCCAGCGCCACCGGTCCCCACCCTCGTAAGCGGTCAGTCCGCCGTTGCTGGTCCCGGTCGCGAACTGGGACAGATACCGGCCCTGTTCGACCAACCGGGCGATCAGCGGTATCCCGTGCTGGTAGCGGTCGGGATGGAAATTCAGGGTGACCCGCAGGGAACGATCCAACGGCGGCCCGGAGGCCGACGCCGCGACGTGGTCGAGGGCACGGTCCGAGGCAGGCTGCACGGTCGGCATTCAATCAGCCCGCTTCCGGCGGGGTGATCCTGATCGCCAGCTGGATACCCGTTCGGGTCGACTGCGGTGTTCTGGCAGAGTTCGGTGTATGTCCCACACCCATGTCGCCGGCTCGATCCACGCCGACGTCGCGTCCGCCGCGCCGGCCTGGCTGCGGCTGCCCGACGACGTCAACACCCTGCTGCCTGAGTTGTGGAGCAAGAACGTGGCCAAGGACGGCAACGGCGAACTGACGATCGGTGGGCTGACGGTCAGCCAGATCGCGGACGAGGTCGGCACCGCCGCCTACGTGCTGGATGAGGATGACCTGCGGCAGCGGGCCCGGGACTACGCGTCGGCCTTCGACGGCTGGGGCGTCTATTACGCCGGCAAATCCCTGCTCTGCAAGGCGGTTGCGCGCTGGGTGACCGAGGAGGGGCTCGGGCTCGACGTCTGCACCGGCGGCGAACTGGCGGTCGCGTTGGCGGCCGGCGTCGATCCTGCCCGGATCGGCCTGCACGGCAACAACAAGAGTGTCGAGGAGATCACCCGCGCCCTGGAGGTCGGGGTCGGCAGGATCATCGTCGACTCCGACGACGAGATCACCCGGCTGATCGAGCTCAGCGAGCAGCTCGACAAGCATCCTCGGCTGATGGTCCGGGTGACCACCGGTGTCGAGGCACACACCCACGAGTACATCTCGACCGCACACGAGGACCAGAAGTTCGGATTCTCCATCGCCGGCGGTCAGGCCGCCGCGGCGTTGCGCCGGATCCATGATCATCCGCGGCTGCAGCTGGTCGGCATCCACTCCCACATCGGCTCGCAGATCTTCGACGCCGACGGCTTCGAGGTCGCCACTCGGCGGACCCTGCGGTTGCACGCCGCCTTTGCCGAGGAGACCGGGGTCGAGCTGCCCGAACTTGATCTTGGCGGCGGATTCGGCATCGCCTACACCAGCCAGGACACCCCGTCGACACCACAGCAGTTGGCGGAGGCACTGAACAAGATCATCGCGGCCGAGTGCGCGACGCTCGGCGTCGCGGTGCCGCATCTGTCGATCGAGCCCGGACGTTCGATCAGCGGGCCGTCGGCGTTCGCGCTCTACACCGTCGGCACCGTCAAGCAGGTGTTGCTGGACGGCGGCGCCAGCCGGCTCTATGTCGCCGTCGACGGCGGTATGAGTGACAACATCAGGACCGCGCTGTATGCCGCGGAGTATTCGGCGACCCTGGCATCCCGGCGCTCCGACGCCGGTCCGGCGCTGTCCCGAGTGGTCGGCAAGCACTGCGAGGGCGGCGACATCCTGGTCCGCGACGAGTTCCTGCCCTCCGACATCCGGCCCGGAGACCTGATCGCGGTGCCCGGAGCGGGTGCCTACAGCCGGTCGATGGCCAGCAACTACAACCACGTCCCGAGGCCGCCGATGGTCTCGGTGCGGGACGGCAGGATCAGCACGCTGATCCGACGGGAGTCGATCGACGACCTGCTCGCCCTGGACGTCGGCTGAGGGCCCGGCGACCCGCTCGGAGACCTTCGACGGCCGGGTGTGTCCACATTGAGTGAACGAGTTTTCGCCGCTCCCGGCGATGGGGAAGAATGGCAGCGCCGCGACTGCCCGTGACGGCAGAATTTGCGGTGCACCGTACGACCGCCGACCTGACCTCAGAGACCTGACCGACCCACCCCGATCACACCGATAAGGCCGAGCCATGAACGTCACCGACGCTGACCTGCCCGCCGGCGCCGCGCCCCTGCGCGTCGCGGTTCTGGGATGCGGTGTCGTCGGTACGGAGGTCGTCACCCTGCTGACCGACCAGGCCGACGATTTCGCTGCCCGGGTGGGGCGGCCGATCGAGCTGGTCGGGGTTGCCGTCCGTCGCCTCAACAAGGTCCGTCCCGGGATCGACACCGGCTTGCTCACCGTCGACGCCGACGCCCTGGTCCGGCGCGACGACGTCGATGTCGTGGTCGAGCTGATCGGCGGCATCGAGCCCGCCCGAACCTTGATCCTGACGGCCATGGAGCACGGCGCCTCGGTGGTCACCGCCAACAAGGCGCTGCTCGCCGAGGACGGCACCACGCTGTACGCCGCCGCAGAGAAGGCCGGCGTCGACCTGTACTTCGAGGCCGCCGTCGCCGGTGCCATCCCGATCGTCCGGCCGTTGCGCGAGTCGTTGGTCGGCGACGAGATCACCTCGGTGATCGGCATCGTCAACGGCACCACGAACTACATCCTGGACAAGATGGACTCCGAGGGGTCCGGTTTCGACGAGACCCTGGAGGAGGCCCAGCAGCTCGGCTACGCCGAGGCCGATCCGACCGCCGACATCGAGGGGTTCGATGCCGCGGCCAAGGCCGCCATCCTGTCCAGCCTGGCGTTCCATTCCCGGGTCAGTGGTGCCGACGTCTATCGCGAAGGCATCACCGACGTCACCTCGGGCGATATCGCCTCGGCCGCCGAGATGGGCTGTGTGGTCAAGCTGTTGGCGATCTGCGCGTTGACCGAACCCGCCGAACTTGCCGACGGCAGCCCCGGTGAACGAGCCGTCTCGGTGCGAGTGCATCCGGCGATGATCCCGCGCAGCCATCCGCTGGCGACGGTGCGCGGCCCGTACAACGCGGTGTTCGTGGAGTCCCGGGCTGCCGGCCGGCTGATGTTCACCGGTCCGGGTGCCGGCGGTCCGCCGACGGCTTCGGCGGTGCTGGGTGATCTGGTCACGGTCTGCCGCAACCGGGTCCGGGGTGCTGCCGGGCCGGGGGAGTCCAGCTACGCCCAGCGCAAGGTGTCGCCGATCGGCGAGGTGGTCACCCGCTACCACCTGTCGCTCGACGTCGCCGACGTTGCCGGCGTGCTGGCCACCATCGCCGGAGTGTTCTCCGACTACGGCGTCTCGATCCAGACCGTACGGCAGCAGGGCCGCGACGGTGACGCACGGCTGGTGATCGTCACGCACCGCGCCACCGACGCCGCACTCAGCGCCACCGTCGAGGCCCTGCACCGCCTCGACGTCGTGAACGAAGTGACCAGCGTGATGAGAGTCGAAGGGGAATGATGAGCGCCGTCTCACCGACCGACCACCGTGTCGAGGGGCCCTCGGGGGTGATCGAGCGGTACCGCGAGTGGCTGCCGATCGGCGCCGACGACCCGTACGTCGCGCTCGGCGAAGGCAGCACGCCGCTGGTCCGTGCCAACGCATTGTCGGAGAAGCTCGGCAGCGAGATCTGGCTGAAGGTCGAGGGTGCCAACCCGACCGGGTCGTTCAAGGACCGGGGGATGGCGGTCGCGGTCTCCAAGGCACTGGCCGAGGGCGCGACCGCGGTGATCTGTGCGTCGACCGGCAACACCTCGGCCTCGGCGGCGGCGTACGCGTCGCGCGCAGGGCTGCAGCCGATCGTGCTGCTCCCGGCCGGTCGGATCGCGGCCGGCAAGCTGGCCCAGGCGGTCATCCACGGTGCCCGGATCGTCCAGTTGGACGGCAACTTCGACGCCTGCCTCGACCTGGCCCGGCAGTTGGCCGACAACTATCCGGTGTCGCTGGTCAACTCGGTCAACCCGGTCCGGCTCGAAGGGCAGAAGACCGCGGCGTTCGAGATCGTGGACGCCCTCGGCGATGCTCCGGACGTGCACGTCCTGCCGGTCGGCAACGGCGGCAACATCTCCGCCTACTGGCTCGGCTTCACCCAGTACGCCGACCACGGCAACGCCTCCCGTCGCCCGCAGGTCTGGGGGTTCCAGGCCGCCGGTGCCGCACCGCTGGTGAACGGTGCCCCGGTCGCCGACCCGGACACCATCGCCACCGCGATCCGGATCGGCCGACCGGCCTCGACCGAACTGGCCATCGCGGCCAAGAACGAGTCGGGTGGCTTCTTCGCCGCGGTCGACGACGACGAGATCATGGCCGCACAGACGTTCCTGGCTCGCAAGGAGGGCATCTTCGTCGAGCCCGCGTCCGCTGCCGGTGTCGCCGGACTGCTCGCGATGGCCGAACGTGGTGAGGAGACCGGTGGCCGGCGGATCACCGTCACCGTCACCGGGCACGGGCTGAAGGACATCGACACCGCATTGGGTGCGTTGGATCCGATCGAGACCGACGTGGTGCAGGCCGACCTGCCGGCCGTCGCCGCTGCCTGTGGACTCTGAGATCCCCGCCGCGTCGATGATCGCGATCAGCCGATGAGCACGATCCCGATTGGACGTCGGGTCGAGGTCGAGGTTCCCGCGACCAGTGCCAACCTCGGCCCCGGGTTCGACAGTCTGGGCGTGGCCCTCGACCTCAACAACAGCTGCAGCTTCGAGTCGGTGCAGCGTCCCGGCGTCAGCGTCGAGGTCGTCGGTGAAGGCGCCGGCCGACTGCCGACCGACGAACGCAACCTGATCGTCCGCAGTCTCGACCTGGGCTTGAAACGGTTGGGGCAGCAGGTCGTCGGGCTGCGGCTCCGCGCGGTCAACCGGATACCGGCCAGCCGGGGGATGGGATCGTCGTCGGCTGCCATCGTCACTGGGCTGATCGCCGCGCACGCCTTGGCCCGACCGGACGAGGAGTTCGATCCGGCCGAGTGGCTTGGCCTTGCCGACGAGATCGAGGGGCACCCCGACAACGTCGCTGCCGCGCTGTACGGGGGTCTGGTGGTGGCCTACCGGCCACTGACTCCCGGAGGGCTCGATCTGGGTGCTGGGGCTGCTGCCGGTGTCGTCGGTGTCCATCCCGACGTCCGGTTGCTGGCGCTGGTGCCGTCGACGCCGTTGGGAACAGAACTGGCCCGTTCGGTGTTGCCCGAAGCGGTGCCGCACCGGGTGGCGGCGGCCAACGCGGGTCGTGCGGCCTTGTTGGTGCACGCGCTGTCCCAGGCGCCGGAGTTGCTGTTCGAGGCGACCGCGGATTGGCTGCACCAGAATCACCGGGCCGACGTGATGCCGCAGTCGGCGGTCACGCTGCGGGCGCTGCGACAACACGGGATCCCGGCCGTGATCAGCGGTGCCGGCCCAACCGTCCTGGTGATCGGCACGCCGGACCAGATCGAAGAGGCCGAGACCGTGCCGACCGAGGGATTCGTCCCGGTCCGTTCCGGTGTCGGTGTGGGTGCTCGGGTCGTCGCCGCGGGAACCGCGCCGACCGGCGCCTGAACGATGCCGGACGAGCACCATGCCGATCGATGACGGGACGGTCGGTTGCTCGGCGAAAACCCCAGAACTGGCCAAGGATCGGGGTCGGTTGCGCCGATTTGAACGGTTGGGTGCTAGCCTGGGTTTCGCCGGTGGATCTGATTCCGTCGTTGAATACCTGTCGGGGATCCTCGCGAGAGTTGATCGCGGACGTACCCGAGTCGCAGGAGATCCCAGCAGTCGCTGCTCGGGTCGGTCGACGGCGGTCGTACGGGTTGCCGGTGTCAGCGCCCACAGGTCGGGTGCACCCCTGGACACGCGGTCGCGACATGACCGGCCGGTGTGTCATCTGATCTTCGGTTGCGAGCGTTCTCGCGCATTCGCATCCCGGAGGTCGACAAGGCCTGGAATTCAACATCGTTGCCTGACGAGAGAACGAACGCCACTGCGACAGCTACTTCGGTGACAGTCGAAGATTCGACTGGCGCGCCGGTGTTCACAGGCACATGAGCGGGTGAGGTAACCCGCAGCTCAGGCCCGCACCAATCCAGCGGGCGAATCCGAAAGGAACCACGTGACAGATACCGCCGAGGTCACCGGCAACCAGCAGGGCGCGCGCAAGCGCAAGGGAAGCGGACTGGACTCTCTGGTCCTTCCCGAGCTGAAGCAGATCGCGTCCCAGCTGGGTCTGAAGGGCACTGCCGGAATGCGTAAGGGTCAGCTGATCGAGGCGATTCAGTCTGCGCAGTCGGGCCAATCCGCGAAGTCCGGCCAGTCTGCAAAATCCGGCTCATCCGATCAGTCCGGCCAGTCCGCGAAGTCGGGTTCCGGCCAGCAGGGTGGCGCCGAGCAGTCTGGCTCCTCCGAGGGCGGCGCCGCTACGACCGGCCGCCGCCGGGCCGCCAAGCGCGAGGCCGGAGCGCCGCGGACCGCGGACACGGATGCCACCGTCCAGCCGACACTGCCGGATGCGAGTGCCGAACGCCGCTCCTCCCGCCGCTCCGCCGGTGACCGGTCGAGCGATGATCGTTCGGCTGTTCAGTCCACCGAGGCGCCGTCGACCAACGGCGGTAGCAATGGCAGCAGCACTCAGGCAACGACCGAGCCGAACGTCCGGGCCGACCGCGCGGAGTTGGAGCAGTCGATCCGCGAACAGGTCAGCCGGGATGCGCGGGAGGGCGACCGTCAGCAGAACGGCCGCGACCGTACCGACAACGGCGACCGGCAGCGCGACGGCCGGGACTCCACTGGTCGTGATCAAGCCGGGCGTGATCAGGGCGGGCGTGATCAGAACGGGCGGGACCAGAACGGCAATCGTGACGGCGGCCGGGACAACAACCGGCAACGCAACCGCAATGATCGCGGGGACGGCCGGGACAACAACCGGAACAACGATCGCAACGACAACCGCAACGACGACGACGGGTCCGGCGGCAGCCGACGCAGCCGTCGGCGGCGCAATCGCGATCGTCAGGGCCGGCGGAACAATCGCGGCGGCGGCAACATCGAGCGGTTCGACGCGGAGCCGGTGATCAACGAGGACGACGTGCTGGTGCCGGCGTCCGGCATCCTCGACGTGCTCGACAACTACGCGTTCGTCCGGACCAGCGGCTACCTTCCCGGTTCCAACGACGCCTACGTGTCGCTGTCGATGGTGAAGAAGTACGGGCTGCGCAAGGGTGACGTGATCACCGGATCGATCAAGCAGCCCAAGGAGGGCGAGCGGCGGGAGAAGTTCAATCCGCTGGTCAAGATCGAGACCGTCAACAACGCCGATCCCGAAGCAGCCAAGGGCCGCGCAGACTTCAACAAGCTGACGCCGCTGTATCCCAATGAGCGTTACCGCCTGGAGACCACGCCGACCAATCTGATCGGTCGCCTGATCGACTTGGTGGCGCCGATCGGTAAGGGGCAGCGCGGCCTGATCGTGGCGCCCGCCAAGGCCGGTAAGACCATGGTGATGCAGGCCATCGCCAACGCGATCACCACCAATTCACCCGACACCCACCTGATGGTGGTGCTGGTGGACGAGCGCCCGGAGGAGGTCACCGACTTCGAGCGGTCCGTCCGTGGTGAGGTGATCAGCTCCACCTTCGACCGGCCGGCCGATGATCACACCACGGTCGCCGAGCTGGCGATCGAACGGGCCAAGCGACTGGTCGAGCTCGGCCACGACGTCGTGGTGTTGCTGGACGGCATCACTCGGCTCGGGCGGGCCTACAACCTGGCCGCTCCCGCGTCCGGTCGGATCCTGTCCGGTGGTGTCGACTCGGCAGCGCTGTACCCGCCGAAGAAGTTCTTCGGCGCCGCCCGGAACATCGAGAACGGCGGCTCGCTGACCATCCTGGCGACCGCGTTGATCGAGTCCGGCTCCAAGATGGACGACGTGATCTTCGAGGAGTTCAAGGGCACCGGCAACATGGAGCTGCGGCTGCGCCGGGAGTACGCCGAGAAGCGGATCTTCCCCGCCATCGACGTCGACGCCTCCAGCACCCGTCGCGAGGAACTCCTGATCGGTAAGGAGGAACTCTCCATCATCTGGAAGCTGCGTCGGGTGCTGTCCAACCTGGACGGCCAGCAGGCGTTGGAGATGATGTTGGACCGGCTCCGCAAGACCCAGACCAACGGCGAGTTCCTGGTGGCGATCACCAAGAGCATGCCCAGCCGGGACTGACACCTGTAGCACTTCCGCACCAGGGCCCTGCTTCCATCGCGACGATGCTGCCCGCATCGTGACGATGCAAGCGGGGCCCTGTTGTCATCGCTGCCCACAGGCACGTTTCTGGATGGCCGACACACAAGCGTCGATCGCGGGACGCACCGACGATCTTGGCCGACCGACGCAGGAGCGTCTTGAGCGGCCGACGCGGAAGCGTCCTTGATCGGCCGACGTACGGGGCACTCGATCACGTCGAGTCCTGGACGAGCAGACGCACATGGTCCCTGAGCTTGTCGAAGGGCGTCGATCTTGTCGCTCCGGCAGTGACGTATCGGTGGGTTCAGCGTGAACAGCAGGCTCGAGTCCGCAGGGCTCGCCGCACGAGGGTCCTGAGCTTGTCGGAGCGCCGTGACTTTGACCGACGTCGGCTGGGCTTCGAGGCAGTTCGGAAGAACTGTCGGTGGGTCGTTCTAGTGTGTTGGACATGACCAACGGGACGTTCACTGCCGGCGCGGCGGGTGATGCTGCGCCCGAGCGTTCGACCGTCCCGGACTCGTTCGCTCTTGGTCTTCTGGTCGGCCCGTCGGATGATCATTCGTGTTGGGATGAGGGATCACGGTGGGATGTGGAGTTGCCCGAGGATCCGGGTGATCTGGTCCACACCATCGCCCCACCGCTGGTTGGTGTGCGGCAGGCAGTCGACCGGATCGCGTCAACGCAGATGTGGCAGTTGTCCGATACCGAGTTGTTGGAACGACTGGACCAACTCGGTGGGGTCGCTGACCGGCTCCGCGGCGAACAGTTGCGCGTGATCGCCGAAACCCAGCGCCGCCGGATCTGTGAAGACCAACAAGGCTGGACCGTCGCCGACCGGATCACCGACACCAACCGACTCCGCCCCCGCCAAGGCCGGGCCCTGGTCCGGTTGGCCGACCAACTGGAACGGTTCCCATTGATCGCCGCCGCCATCGACTCGGCAGACCTGACGGTAGAACAGGCCACCGCGATCTGCACCAGTCTGAAGAACCTCCCTGCTACCGCCGACCCGGTCGAGGTCGAAGGGTTACAGGTCGAGTTGATCATCCGCGCCGCCGAATTCCACGCCGACGCGTTGCGCCGGCTGACGAACCGTCTGATCGAACAACTCGAACCCGACACCGTGGACGAACGACTCGGCGCCCAGTTGGACGCCGAGGAACGCCGGGCCCGGCGGGACCGGTACCTGACCTGGCGGCACGGTGCACACGGATCGATCAATTTCCACGGTCGGTTGCCCGCGGTTGCCGGGGAAGCGTTCATCGGTCAGCTCGATGCCTACGAGAAACAGGCCCGAGCCAAAGGCCTTGATCACCGGATCGACCCGGACACCGAGGTGCCGACGTTGGCGCAACGCCGCGCCGACGCTCTGACCGCGATGATCGACGACCTGGCCCGTCGCCAACTCGCTCCGTCGGTGCATGGTGATCGGCCCCGGGTGGTGATCGTGATCGATTACGAGCACTTGTTGGCCGGACTCCGATCGGGTGGAGTGATCCTCGGGTCGGAGGAGACCGTCACCCCTGGAGAGGCCCGCCGGCTGGCCTGCGGTGCGGACCTGCTGCCGGCCGTGTTCGGTGGCCCGTCGACGGTCCTGGATCTCGGCCGCAGAGTGCGGTTGTTCACCGGCGCGCTGCGCCAGGCGTTGACCCTGCGCGACGGTGGCTGTGTCTTCCCCGGCTGTGATGTGCCACCGATCCGGTGCGAGGGACATCATCTGACACCGTGGTGGGACGGTGGTGAAACCAACCTGTCCAACGGGGTCCTGTTGTGCGCCCACCATCACCACCTGGTCGAACCCGACCCCACCGCACCGCCGGGCAGTCGCTGGACCATCCGCCTGGACCACCGAGGGTTACCTGAGGTGATCCCACCGATCCGGATCGACCCCCGCCAGCGACCCCGGCAACATGTCCGCTTCACCGAACGATCCATGCGACAACGCCGCTGAACCCGCGGTTGAATGCCCGTCCGGGATCGATCCGATTCGGGGCGTGCGAGTTGATCACTCTGCGCATGCTCACGAGCGCCGGAGCGGAACAACACGACCAACGACCGGAACGCCCGTTATCCGATGTGGTGTGCCCGGCGTCTTGCTGGTGCGCCCGTTGTCGTACTCGTGTGTGTGACGCCCTGGTGGCAACCAACGTGCGGTCGTCCCGGATCGCGTGGTGGTCAGCGGCTGGTTCGGCTCTGCGACCGGGCGAGGTAGTCGGCGTTGATCGTGACGCCCCAGCCGGGCTCGGTGCCGAGGGTGACCTCGCTGTCGCGGACGATCGGCAACGGCTCGTACAGGTCCCTGACCCAGGGCACGTCCTCGATGCTCCACTCCTGAGGTTGGCTGACCGAGGGGCTGGACGCGGCCAGGTGCAGGGTGAAGATCTGCAGCAGCGACACGTTGGCGCAGTGCGGCGTACAGGGGATGCCGGTGGCCTCGGCCATCGCGGCGACCTTGCGGGCCCGGGTGACGCCGCCGATGTAGCCGATGTCGGGCTGGACGATGTCGACCACGCGTCCCTCGATCATCCGGTGGAACTGTTCCAATGAATTGTCCTGTTCACCGCCGGCGACCGGGATGTCCAACGCGGCGGCGACCGCCGCCGTACTCTCCAATTGTGGGTACGGGCAGGGCTCCTCGTAGTGGTAGTAGCCATTCGCCTCCAGGAGCCGACCGACCCGGATCGCTTCGGCCGGGCTGTAACACCCGTTGGCGTCGGCACGCAGCGTGACATCATCGCCGACCGCGTCCCGGATCGTCGGGATGATCGACTCGGTCCGTCCCGGTGCGGCATCGCGGTCACGGCCCATCACCTGACCGATCCTGATCTTGAACGCGGTGAAGGTGCCATCGTCCACCAGCGTGCGCAGCCGGTCGGCTTCGTCGGACGGCGTGATGTCGCGGCGCATACTGGAGCCGTAGACACCGATCGTGGTCCGGACCGCACCTCCGAGCAGTTTGTAGACCGGTAGCCCCGTCGCCTTGCCGAGCAGATCCCAGATCGCGGTGTCGATACCGCACAGCGCACGGAACAGCGTCGTGCCGTAGAACTTGTACTCCATCCGGACGCATTCGTCGACGATCGCCGGCAGGTCCCACGGATCCCTGCCCAGGAACCACGAGCTGAGTTGATCATGGAGCACCGGGACACTCTGGTCGGCGATGTACGGCGAGACCTGGCCCCACCCCTCGAGGCCGTCGTCGGTGGTCACCCGGACCAGTGCGAGATTGTTGTTCTGCTGGTACGTCGTGATCGAGTCGATCTTCATCGGTGCCTCTCTGCGGCGAATCGGTCCGACCATTCTTTCCTACCGGCACCCGCCCTCCCGTCGGGTCGCCCGACCTGCGTCGGCCGGCTGGTCCGACGTCCCGCCCCGCTCAGCGCAGCGTCTCAGAGCGCAGCGTCGAGGCCGCCAGCCAGTCGCCGAGTCGGTCGACGGTGAGGCCATCGAGTTCGGCGACGATCGCGGTGTGGCCGTCCGGCAATGTCAGCGGGTCCTCGGGGACGGCAACCACCAAACAACCCGCGGCGGTGGCCGAAGCGATGCCGTTGGCCGAGTCCTCCAGCGCGACGCAGCGGCGCGGGTCGAGGTCGAGTGTTGCCGCCGCGGCCAGGTAAGGCTCGGGGTCCGGCTTGGGCTTGGTCACCTCGTCACCGCAGACCACGACGTCGAAGGTGTCCGGCGCCAGTTGCCCGAGGACGACCTCGACGAGGCTGCGATAGCTGCCCGTCACCAGCGCGGTCGGCACGCCGGCCGACCGTACGGCGTCGAGCAACTGCTCGGCACCCGGGCGCCACGGGACACCCTCGGCGAACAGCTCCCTGGTCCGCTGCAGTAGCCACCGGGCCGACTGCAGATGATCGCCGTCGACTCCGACGTCGGCGTGCACCATCCGTACGGTGTCGATCAGGTTGCTGCCGACCACGGCGAGTCGTGCTGCCGGCGACAGCGTGCCGCCGAGTCCGGTCGCCAACTCCTCGAGGCTGACATCCCACAGCCGTTCGCTGTCGAACAGGGTGCCGTCCATATCGAACAGCACCGCCCCGATCGGATCGCCCTGCACGATTGCCTCCTTCGTCTCAGCCGCGGTGATGGGTCGTCAGTCGACCAGCTCGGCGAGCCACTGCTTCAGCGTCCGCGGATCGTCGCTGGTCGTCCCGTCCAGACCGAGCTCCAGGCAGCGACGCAGGTCCTCCCTGGTCCTGGTCGGCCAGCCGTGAATCTGATAGCCGGCCTCGTGCAGCTGGTCGACCGCGCCGGCCGTCAGGCCGTCCCAACCGCTGTGCAGTCGGGTCGAGCCGGTCTCCTTGATCAATCCCTCGGGGCCGTCCGGACGGTCGGCGACCTCGCTCCAGGTCGAGGTGATGATGCCGCGGCGGATCTGCGGCATCCGCTCGGCGACCGTGGAGATCGCCTCGATCGAGAAGCCGGTCAGAAAGGTCCGCTCCGCATGATCACGATGGTCGGCGAAGAAGTCGACGAGCGAGTCGATCACGGCCGGTGCCTTGATCTCCAGCTGGATGGTGCTCGCGGTCGACTCGTACATCTGCAGCAGTGTCGGCACCCGTTCCCCGTCACCGATGTCGACCGAATTGATCACCGACCAGGGCAACTCCGCGATCGGTCCCAGACCCTTACCGGCGTCGTCCGCGGCGACCCGGTCGAGGGTGGCGTCGTGCAGCATCAGCAGCTGACCGTCAGCACTGATCCGGACGTCGGTCTCCACCTCGTCGATGCCGATCTCCTCGGCTCGTCGAAAGCTGGCAACGGTGTTCTCCGGTGCCTCGGCCATGGCGCCTCGGTGTCCGACGACGACAAAACTCACGGTGCTGCCTCTCTCTGGGGAACTGCTGACCTGGTTGGTGCGGTTTCCTGGCCGGAGCCGACGGTCGCGATGGCGACGGTGGGGTGACGAACTCGACGGGTGATGCTCGATCAGGTCCCGACCTGGCGTTGATACTTGGGTAGTGTGCGCTCGATCGCCGGTTCCAGCACCCGTACCGTCTCCCGCAGGACCCGAGCCGGGTCGGCATTGGCGGCATACACCTTCTGGATCGCGATCTGCATCTCGGCAATCGTCTCGTTGACGTAGCGGCGCATCACATCCGGGGTCCGTGCGCGGGAGAGCTGATCTTGTGCGACCTGATAGGCGGGTGTCCGGGTGTTCCGCTTCTTGATCTTGGGAGAGTGCAGCGCGCTGCTGGTCACCGGAAGGTAGCCGGTAGCCATGCTCCAATCGGCCGCCCCGTGTTCGGCCAGATACCTGATCACCTGCCAGGCCGCCTGCTTGCGGCTGCGAGTGGCATTACGCATCACCGCAAGACCGCTGCCTCCGGTCGGCACCCCGACGGTCTGCTGCCGGGGCAGGAAGGCTGCACCGACCTCGAACTCGACCGAGTCCAGCAACGAGGTCAGCGCGCCGGTGGAGTTGAAGATCGAAGCCGTGACCCCGGAAGCGAAGTCGGCGTTGATGTCGCTGGCCAGGTAGGCCATCTGATCGTCGTGGATGAAGGCCCGATCGGATTCCAACGAGGCGATCGTCGGTTCGGAGTCCAGGGTCGGGTTCATTCCATCGGAGTAGCCACCGCCGAAGGCCCAGGACGATCCCTGGAAGTACCAGTCGTCCTCGCCGGTGTAACCGCGCATCCGCACCTTCGACCCGCGATAGCGCAGGCCCTTCAGCTGGCGACCCCACTCCCGGAGCTCTGTGTAGCTGTCCGGCCCTCGGTCGGGTAGGCCGCCGGCGGCGAAGATCTCCTTGTTGTAATAGAACAGCGGAGTCGAGCGCGCCCACGGCAGCCAATAGATCTGGTCACGGACGGTGCCCTCGGCGAGGAATCGGGGATGGAACGCGGTGGTGTCGAAGTCGGCGTCGAAGTAGTCGGTCAGCGGCTCCAGCGCCTCGGCCAGCAGGTAGCGGTTCCAGGAGACGTCGCTGAGAGTGATGAAGTCCGGCACCTGCTCCGACGTCAGACTTGCAGCGAGTTTGGAATCCAGGGCGTCGTAGCCGGGGAACAACTGGATCTCGCAGAAGATGTCGGTCTGCGCCGCGTTGAACCGGTCGATGATCGTCTGCAGGATCTCGGCGTTGTGCGAGGTGAACGCGCTCCACAGCACGACCCGGTCCCGGCGGGCAAACTGCGGCGGTACCTGCCCGCTGACCTGATCGTAGTCGCCGTCGCGGCGGCCGACACAGCCGGACAGCGCGACGCCGGCGGCGACAGCACCCGCCCCGGTCAGCAATCGGCGACGGTTCAGGTTGAGTCGGGTCACCGGGTCTCCCTTTCTCGGCCGATGTGACCGGTGGTCGATGATCATCGGCGGACCGCGCTCCCGGCCAGCCCGGCGACGATGTAGCGCTGCGCGAGCAGGAAGACGATCGCCATCGGCAGTACGACGAACAGGGTCCCGGCCATCAGAGCGCCCCAGTCGTTGATCCCGTCGTTCTCCTTCAGGTAGAGCAGGCCGATCGGCAGCGTTCGCATGTTCACCGAGTTCGTGACGATCAGCGGCCAGACGAAGCCGTTCCATTCGTCGATCAACGCGATCAGCCCGACGGTGATGATCGCCGGCCGGGCCATCGGAACGATGAACGAGACGATCGTCCGCAGGTGACCGGCGCCGTCCAGTTGGGCGGCCTCCAGTACCTCGGGGGCGATCGACAGGAAGAACTGTCGGAGCAGGAAGGTCCCGAACGCCGACGCCACGCCGGGCAGGATCAGCCCGGCGTAGGTGTTGACCAGATGCAGCTGACCGATGGTGATGTAGTTGACCAGCAGCGTGACATGTCCGGGCACCATCAGCGCACCGAGCATGAAGATGAACAGCCACCGCTTCCCGGGAAAGGGGAGAAAGGCGAACGCGTAGGCGGTGAGGACGGCCAGCACGACCTTCAACGCCATCCCGATCAGCGCGACGACCACCGAATTGATCAAGAACTGTCCGAACGGCGCCAGTTGCCAGGCGTTGACGACGTTCTCCCAGGTCAGTGATCGCGGGATCAGCCGCAGCGGCCAGCTGTTGATATCGGCCGTGGTCTTGAACGCGGTGCTGACGAACAGATAGAGCGGGATCAGGAACACCAGAGCACTGACGATCAGTGCCAGCACACCCCACCAGGGCGTCCGGCGGGCGCGGCCGCCGGTCGTCCGTCGCGGTGTCTGCGGGGTCACGGTCGGTACGGCGGCCATCAGTAGTGCACCCTCCGCTCGACGAACCGGAACTGCACTGCGGTGATCACCATCAGCACGACGAACAGGATCATCGAGGCCGCGCTGGAGACGCCGACGTTGGTGCGGTTGAACGCTTCGTCATAGATGAACCAACTCAGCGTCGTCGTCGCGCCGGCCGGCCCGCCGCCGGTCATCATCGCAATGACATCGAACGCCTGGAAGGCCGAGATGGTCTGGGTGACGATCAGGAAGAACGTCGTGGGGGAGAGCAGCGGGAAGATCACCTGCAGGAAGCTCGCGATCCGACCGGCGCCGTCGATCCTGGCGGCTTCCAGCACCTCGGCCGGGATCTGCTGGATGCCGACGAGGTAGACGATCGCGACGAACCCGAGACCCTTCCAGATCGACACGATGATCAACGCCGGCAGCGCCCAGGACGCATCCGTCGTCCAGTCGGGGGAGTCGGCGCCGACGACGTTGAACAGCATTCTGCTCAGCCCGTGATTGGGATCGAAGATGAACAGCCAGATGGTGGCGATCGCTGCGCCGGAGAGCACGTGCGGCGAGAACGCCAGTGACTGGACGGCCGTTGTGCCCTTGATCCGCAGGGAGAACAGCAGAGCCAGCGCCAGTCCGAGCACCATCGTCACCACGACGACCGCCAGCACCCAGACCAGCGTACGGAGCAGCACGGTGGGAAAGGCCCAGCTGCTGAACAGTCCGGTGTAGTTGAGAAGTCCGACGAAGCCGGCCTCGGGGGAGATGAAGTCCCAGTCGGTGAAGCTCAGGTAGACGTTCTCGATGATCGGCCAGTAGGCGAAGACCGCGATCAGCGCCAGATTGGGCAGCGCGAAGGCGATGAACAACAGATAGCCGCGCCGCCGCCGACGGACAGCACCGGGGCGCCGGCGGGCGTCGAGGGGACCGATCAGTTCGTCCGATGGGTCGGTGGTGTCGAGGGGCACCGGCGGTCGGGCCACCGGCCCGCTGCCCACCTCGGTTGTCTCACTGCTCACCCGCTGCCACACCCATCCGCATCGACGATGATGAATTCGTCACCACCCTAGGGATGATCAACGATCAGCAGCCGTGCCGAAGGCGTTCAATTCATGATCATTGTGCGCACGTTTCCGACGCTGTGCGAAGATGCCGGGCAGTATGTCCAGCATGTTCCGTGGCAGGGCCTTCGACCGTCAGCAGGAGATCCTTTCCTTCGTCCGCTCCGAGGGTCGGGCCGTCGTGTCGGAGATCGGCGACCGGTTCGCTGTCTCACCGGCGACCTTGCGGCGCGATCTGCGAGCGCTCGAGGCGCAGCGGTTGATCGTCCGCTCCTACGGGGTGTTCTTCCCCACCGACATCGGCGGCCACGAGACTTCGGTGGAGGACCGGCGCAAGGCCCAGACCGAGGAGCGATTGGCGATCGCCGAGGCGGCGGTGTCTTTGATGACCGATGTCAGCTCGGTGTTCCTCGACGAAGGTGCCTTGCTGGAGGATCTGGTCGGTCCGTTGCGCCCGGTCCGGCGACTGACCGTGGTCACCACATCGGTCACCATCGCCGCGGATCTCGGTCGACAGAGTGATCATGACGTGATCGTTGTCGGTGGCCGGCTGCGCCCAGCGAAGATGGGTACGGTGGACCGGTGGGCGGTGTCGATGCTCGCCGAGCTGAACGTCGACCTCGCCGTCCTGGGCACCAACGGCGTGACGCTGGACCGAGGCCTGACGACTCCTGACCCGGCCGTCGCGGAGACCAAACGTGCGGCGATCGCTGCGGCCCGGCAGAGCGCGCTGGTCTGTGAGCACACCCGCTTCGGTGTCACGAGTTTTGCCAAGTTCGCCGACGTCCGGCAGCTGAGTTGGATCGTCACCGGGAAGCAGCTGGCCCGAGCAACCGCTCAGCGCTACTCGGCGATCGGCCCGAAGCTGCTGCGCGTCTGAGCGGTGCCGATCAGAGCCGGTCGAGCGTCGTCAGCTCGCCGCCCCACTCTTGTCGACGGTCTCGTGCTGCAGGTACCGACCGCGGAACGCCGGCGACTCCCGTAGCGGTCTTACATCTCGTGCAGGTAGCGACGGTTCAGCTCGACCTCGACCGTCCAGTCGGTGCGATGCCAGTGGTAGCCGGATTCGTACAGACCGAAGAAACTGATGTCGCTCACTCCATGGTGATCACCGCGCGGCCGCGGATCTCGCCGCGGCCGAGTGCGGCGTAGGCATCGTTCACCTGGTCCAGGCGGTAGCTGCGACTGACCGCATCGGCGATGTTGATCTTGCCCTGGGCGGCGAGGTCGATCACCGCCGGCAGGTCGACCCTGGTCCGGCCGCCGAAGGACCCCATGATGTGGAACCCGCGGCGCACCAGTGGCGTGATCTCGATCTGTGCGGTCGCGTCGCCGGCGGCGATCCCGATCGCGACCATCCGACCGCCGTCGATCAACATCCGGGATGCCTGCTGGAAGGTCTGCGGCAGTCCGAGGGCCTCGAAGGCCACGTCCACGCCGGCCCCGTCGGTCAGCTCGCGGACCGCGGCGACCGGATCGGTGCCGGCGGAGTTGATCACCTCGTCGGCGCCGAGCCGACGGGCCTGGGCCAGCTTCTCGTCGCTGACGTCGATCGCGATCACCCGACCGGCGCCCATCGCCTTGGCCAGTTGGACGATGCTCTGGCCGACGCCGCCGATCGCGACCACGGCGACCGTCTCGCCGGGTTGCAGGTCGGCGCTGTGTCGGATCGCGCCGTAGGCGGTGAAGATCGCGCACCCCAGGATCGCAGCCGGCGCCTGCGGCAACTCGGGCGGCAACGGCGCCAGCGCGATGACCGGGACGACGGCGTACTCGGCCAGACCGGCCATCGAATACATCGCTATCGAGCTGCCGTCGGTAGCCTGCAGCCGGGAGCTGCCGTCGTACAAGGTGCCGTTCAGTCTGTTCTGGGCGAAGAAGCTCAGGCACATGTCGTCTCGGCCCCGTTCGCACTGCCGACAACTGCCGCACGGCATGATGAACGCTCCGACAACCGAGGTGCCGACGGCCGGTGCGGCGTCGTCCGTGCCCGGCCCGAGCGCAGTGACCACACCGCTGATCTCGTGCCCCAGCACCGCAGGGGAGGGAAACGCGACCTCGCCGCGCAGAACGTGCAGATCGGAATGGCAGACCCCGCAGGAGGTCAGCTTGACCAGCGCCTCGCCGGTTTTCGGTTCCGGCACCGGGATCTCCTCGATCCGCAGTTCCGGCCCCGTGCCGTGCCAGACGGCGGCTCGCATGGTGTCGACCATGATCATGTCCTTCCCGGTACGACGACGTCCGGCTGCGAGCCTACTGGCGGTCTGTCCCGGCGATCCTCGGCCACCCCTTGATCTCAACCGTGGTTGAAGTTGAACACTGGCGATCATGACCACCACACAGGCAGGCCCAGACCGAGCAGATCCCGATCGGGCAGACCTCGAACAGCTGATGGGGTTGATGACCGGCGACGAGAAGCACGGACCGAGCGCCACCTCGACCCTGGACGTGTTGTGGGTGCTCTACGACCGGGTGCTGGCGCTCAGTCCGCAGACCATCGACGATCCACGGCGCGACCGGTTCATCCTGTCCAAGGGGCACGGACCGATGGCCTATTACGCCGTCCTCGCGGCCAAGGGATTCATCCCACAGGAGTGGCTGCCCACCTTCGGTGGCTTCGGATCCCGACTCGGGCACCATCCGGACCGGTTGCTGATCCCCGGCGTCGAGTTCTCCAGCGGATCACTCGGCCACGGGCTGCCGGTGGCCGTCGGTGTCGCGCACGGCCTACGCGCCCAACACAATCCGGCCCGGGTGTTCTGCCTGATCGGCGATGCCGAATTCGATGAGGGCAGCAACTCCGAGGCCGTCGTCTACGCCGGCAGCGTCGGGCTCGGCAACCTGGTCACCGTGGTGATCGACAACCAGTCGGCCAGCCACGGTTGGCGCGGCGGGATCGGTCGCCGATTCGAGACCGAGGGCTGGTTGGTGCACGACGTCGACGGACGCGACCGGGCCGCGCTCGCCGGAGCCTTCAGCGAGATCGGCGCCGACCGTCCGACCGCAGTCATCGCCCACGTCGAGCCGAAAGGTTGATCATGACCGACACCACAACCCACGATCTGCCAGCCGTTGATCATCAGGACGAGCGGGGTGCGGCCCAACGCGGCTGGACCGGCGACGCCGTGATCGACCTGCGCAGCCAGTTCGTCGCCACCACGCGGGAGTTGCTGGAGACCGATGAACGGACCGCCCTGGTGCTGGCCGAGATCTCGTCCGACCGGTTCGCCGATCTGATCGATGCCCGGCCCGACCGGGTGATCAACGTCGGGATCCGCGAGCAGTTGCTGCTCAGCACCGCCGCCGGCCTGGCGTTGAGCGGGCTACGGCCGATCGCCCACACCTTCGGTGCCTTCCTGATCGAACGAGCCTGGGAACAGGTGAAGCTCGATCTCGATCATCAGAAGGTCGGCGCGGTGTTGGTCGGCTCGTACGGCTCCTACGACTGGCCAGCCGGTGGCCGTACCCACCAGTCGCCCGGCGACGTCGCGCTGCTGGACACCCTGCGGGGCTGGACCGTGCACGTGCCGGGACATCCGGCCGAGGTCGACGCGCAACTGCGGGCGGCCGTCGCCGGCGATGACCGGGTGTACCTGCGGATCGGCGGCGAACCCAATGCCGAGCCGCACGATCCCACCGGCTGGACCCGGCTGCGCGACGGCCGTCGCGGTACCGTCGTCGCGGTCGGCCCGATGCTCCGGGCGACCGAGCTGGCCGTCCGCGACCTCGACGTCACCCTGCTCTATGCGCCGACCATCCGTCCGTTCGACGCCGGGGCACTGCGGGCCAACCTGGGACGGCCGCGGGTCGTCCTGGTCGAGCCGTACCTTGCCGGTACGTCGGCCGCCCAGGTCGCCGAGGCGCTGCTGGACCTCGATCATCGCCAGCTGGGCCTCGGTGTCGGCGACCCGGATCGGCATCGATACGGCACGCCGGCCGATCACGACCGGCTGCACGGCCTGGACCCAGCCGGGCTTCGCCGCCGGATCGAGAGCTTCGTCGGGGAATGATCCGGTTTGGTACGGCGTTGGGATCTACGGCACACTTGTTCGCTGGTGCCGGTTCACGTCCCCGTTCAGAGGACGACCCGGTGCATACACACGACAGGGAGAAAGAATGAAGGCTGGGATCCATCCCGAGTACAGCGTCACCGAAGTGACCTGTAGCTGCGGAAACACGTTCACCACGAAGTCCACCGCCGGCGGCACCCTGCGGGTCGAGACCTGCTCGGCGTGCCACCCGTTCTACACCGGTAAGCAGAGGATTCTGGACACCGGTGGTCGGGTCGCCCGCTTCGAGAAGCGGTACGGCAAGAAGTAGCTTCGTCAAACGCCGGGAGCAGGGTCCGCGTGACCCGGGCTCCCGGCGTTTTCGTCTGTCCAGACCGCTCCACACCGTCGGGCGGTTCGGCAATTCGGCAGTTCGGCGGAGGAAAACATGGTCAGGTTCGAGTCAGCGGCACCGCTGCGGCAGGAATACGCGCGGCTGGAGGCCGAGATGGCCGATCCCCAGACCCACGCCGATCAGGCCAAGGTTCGCCGGATCGGTCGCCGGTACGCCGAACTGACGCCGATCGTGACAGCATTGGACTCCTACGACCAGCTCACCGAGGACCTCGCCGCGGCGCAGGAACTCGCCGCCGAGGACGAGGCCTTCGCCGCCGAGGCCGACGAGCTGTCCAGCCGGCTGGAGGAAGCGACCGAACGGCTGACCCGGCTGCTGGCGCCCCGCGACCCGAACGATTCCAGTGACGCGATCATGGAGATCAAGTCCGGCGAAGGTGGCGAGGAATCGGCACTGTTCGCCGCCGACCTGTTCAAGATGTACAGCAGATTCGCCGAACACCGTGGTTGGAAGCTCGAGGTGCTGGACTCCCAGGAGACCGACCTCGGCGGCTACAAGTCGATCACCGTCGCGGTCAAGGCCGGCTCCGCCGGAGCGCCGGACACGATGCCGTACGGGGTGCTGAAGTTCGAGGGTGGCGTGCACCGGGTGCAGCGGGTGCCGGTGACCGAGTCCCAGGGTCGCGTGCACACCTCGGCAGCCGGGGTGCTGGTGATGCCCGAGGTCGCCGAGACCGAGATCGAGATCGACGAGAACGACCTGCGGATCGACGTCTACCGGTCCTCCGGACCCGGCGGGCAGGGCGTCAACACCACCGATTCCGCCGTCCGCATCACCCACCTGCCGACCGGCATCGTCGTCTCCTGCCAGAACGAGCGTTCGCAGCTGCAGAACAAGGAACAGGCGATGCGGATGCTGCGGGCGCGCCTGATCACCCGGGCCGAGGAGGAACAGGCCAACGCCGCCTCCGAGGCCCGCAAGTCCCAGGTCCGGACCGTCGACCGCTCCGAACGGGTCCGCACCTACAACTTTCCGGAGAACCGGATCGCCGACCATCGGATCGGCTACAAGGCTCACAACCTGGATCAGGTGCTCGCCGGTGAGCTCGATCCGATCGTGACCGCCCTCCAAGAAGCCGATACGGCGGAGCGGCTCGCTGCCGGCTGAGCCTGGCTTCTTCGGCTTCTTCGGGTCCTCGGCTGTCTTCGGGTTCTTCATGCTCGGCGCGAGTTGGTCGTGGTGTGGGTTTTCGGCGCTCTGCTGGAGTTTCCGCCCAGCATCGCGGCCGGGTTGCGTTCGGCGACCTTGTTGATCTTGGTCGGCCGGCCGCGACGCAACGCCCGCCACACCCGAAACTCCAGCAGAGCGCCGAAAACCCGGTCTCTGCCGCGCCGTGCGATCGGCGCGGCGAGTCGCCGGTCTCTGCTGCGTTGTGCGATGCCGGGGTCGGGTTCGTCGGTTCTGGGCAGCTACGGGCTGGGGAAGGGACGAACCTCTCGGTGGCTGCCTGTAGTTTATGAACATGAATTCAAGAACTTGGCCGGCTGTGGTCGGTGGGGTGTTGTTCGCGGCGGCGGGAGCTCCTGCTTGGGGTGAGTCGGGGGTCGGCTCGGTGGCGTTTGTCGGGCAGTTGGCCGTGTCGATGCTGGGGGGTGGGCTGCTGCTGTTGGCGGTGATCGTGATCGCCCGGTCGGTGCGGGTCGGCGCTCTCGGGCGGTGGGGTTTCGGGCTGGTCGTCGCCGGGCTGATCGCCCACCTGGTCGGTACGGTGCTGGGCGCTGTGGGTGCGGGGCTGGCGAGTGTGGCGCACAGTGTTGTCGGTGTTGTCTCCGGACCGGTCTGGATGCTGGCGCATCTGGGCTACATCGGGACGACGCTGGTCGGGATCGCCGCCTGGCGGGCCGGGTCGGTGCCCCGTCCGGTTGCCGTCGCCCTGATCACCTGCGCTCCGGTGGTGCTGGTCGGTGTGCCGGCAGGGCTCGCCCTCGCATCGGCGGCAGGAACAGTGGTCTCTGATTCGGTCGCCTGGGTGGCGACCGAACTCCAATTCGGCCTGGTCTGGCTGCTTGTCGGCGTCGTCCGCTCGCGTCCGACGGTCGGCTCCCCGGCGGAGGTGCCGGTCGGCTGAACCGACTGTCGTTCCGGCTCACTGGCCGGCACCCGGCGCTTGCATGTGCTTCCCGGGCTCCCTAGTGTATGCGTATGCACACGGTCATTGCCCTTGTCTGGTCAGGTCCGTGTATCCGTATAACTCAGCGCCACCGAACGAGGGGATCGACGATGATTCGCAGGCTCAGGACACTGACGGCACTCCTGATGGGGGCCGTCGTCGTGGTGGCGATGACGGCCTGCGGGGCCGGGTCACGGACCGGAGCACAGACGGCGGCGAAGGTCACCTGCGACCTGGGCAGGCAGCCGAAGCCGACGACGGTGAATGTGCTCGCCTACAACTCCTCGGCCATCGACCCGTACACCAACACGATGGTGTCCAGTTGCTCCAGCGAC
Organism: Microlunatus soli; assembly: GCF_900105385.1. NCBI lineage: Bacteria > Bacillati > Actinomycetota > Actinomycetes > Propionibacteriales > Propionibacteriaceae > Microlunatus > Microlunatus soli. Next base: position 5,948,266 of record NZ_LT629772.1, read on the forward strand.
TCCGTATCGGTCAAGCACGAGCCGATCGATTTCGGCGGCCAGGTGCAGAAGACCACCGCAACGCTGGCCGGTGACTCCGGCAGCTACGACATTGTCGAGACCTACGGCTTCGTCGTCCCGCAATACGCCTCGCAGCGCAAGCTGCAGCCGCTGAACACGCTGGAATCCCAGCACGGCAAGGCGTTCGCGCTGGACAAGATCAATCCGGCGATGAAGGAGGCGATGAGCTATGACGGCAAGCTGTACGGCCTGCCGATGCAGGCGCAGATGTTCGTCCTGGCCTACCGCAAGGACGTCTTCGACAAGCTCGGCCTGGAGCCGCCGACGACCTTCGCCGAGCTGAGGTCGGTCGCGAAGAAGATCAAGACATCCGGGACGACGAAGTATCCGCTGGCGCTGCCGTGGCTGGCCAGTGCCGACATCGTCACCGCCTATGACGCTGCGCTCGGATCGCTGGGTACGCCACTGACCGATCCGAAGACCAAGCAGGCCAACCTCGATTCGGCCGCATCGAAGAAGGCGTTGCAGGAGTTGATCTCGCTGCGGCCCTACATGGACCCTCAGGTGACCACCTTCGATCAGCCGGCGGTGCAGCAGCAGATGTTCAACGGTGACGCCGCGATGGCGATCATGTTCTCCGGGCGAATGAACGACCTGACTCAACAGTCCAACACCAAGCTGTACGACAAGTTCGCGTTCGCCCCGCCGCCCACGGTCGACGGTGGCTCGGCGGCCTACAACGCGTTGTCGGTGGACGGCTGGTCGATCCCGAAGAACACCAAGATCGACAACGACCTGCTGTTCAAGATCATTGCGTCCTCGGTGAGCGAGAAGGCCTCCAAGGCGTCGCTGCCGGCGGCCTATCCGGCGCGCGAGGGCATGGTGTCCGACGACAGCTCACCCTATGCGGCGGCGGCGAACACGGCGATCAAGACCGCGCCGGCGGCCGAGCCGTATCCGTGGACCTCGGAGATCAGCAACCAGATCACACCGGTGATCGCCTCGATCATCCTGGGCAAGACCTCGGTCGACGACGGGACCACGAAGATGCAGAAGATCGCCGACGGCATCCTGGAGAACTACCGATGAGGGTCGGCGGCCGTGCATCGTGTCGTCGGGTTCGGAGGCGATGACATGCGCAAGCGCGAGTTCATCACGATGATCGGTCCGAGCGTGCTGGTGATGGTCGGCCTGCTCGCCGTGCCGCTGTACCGCACGATCCAGTGGAGTCTGCAACGCGTCACCTACGGCGACCCGGGGACCTTTGTCGGACTGGCGAACTACCAGCAGGCGTTGACCGATCCGCGCTTCGGACGCGCTGTCCTGTTCACCGTCGGACTGACCGTGTTCGTCACCGCCGCGCTGCTGGTCGGCGGCTACCTGCTGGCGATCCTGGTCAACGGGCTCGGCCGGCTGCGCCCGTTCGTGCTCGGCGCGATGCTGGTGTCCTACGTGGTGCCGCAGATCGTCGGCGCGACGATGTTCTCCTGGCTGTTCGACAAGAACTTCGGTGGCGTCGTCAACTACCTGATCAGCAAGATCACCGGTAGCGAGATCCTGTGGCTGACCGATCCGTGGCCGAATCGGCTGTTGATCGCGCTGGACACGGTCTGGTTCCTGATCCCGTTCGCGATGCTGGTGATCATGGCCGGCCTGCAGGGCGTCCCGGACGAGGTCATCGAAGCATCTCGGATCGACGGTGCTTCGACTTTGAATCGGCACTGGCACGTGATCATCCCCAGCATCCGCGGTGTGCTCGGCTTCGTCGCACTGATATCGATCATGGACGTACTGCGGATCTTCGACGCCCTGGTGCCACTGTCGCCGCAGGCCCAGCAGATCGGCAACGAGTCGATCATGCTCTACATCTACGACGTCGCCTTCCGCGACGGTGGCCAGCAGCTCGGGGTGGGCAGCGCCATCAATGTGCTCTTGATCATCCTGATCGTGATCATGCTGTCCCCGTTCATCCGCAACGTCTGGAAGGAGGCGCGGCAGGGATGACGACCTCGACTGTGCCTGACCTCAATTCCGTGGTGATCACGCCGACGGCGAGCCGACTGCGACGCAGACCGGCACGTTCGTCGGTGCTGATCGGGCTCTTTCTGATCGTGGTCTGCGTGGTGATGCTGGTGCCGGTGATCTGGACCGCTGCCTCGGTCACCAAGCCGACCGATGTCGCCTTCCTCAACCCTCCGGTCTTCAGCTACCACCCGACCCTGAAGGCCTTCGTCGACCTGTGGCAGACCACCTACTTCTACAAGTATCTGATCAACACCCTGGTGGTCGCGGTGATCAGCACCGTGCTGGCCCTGGTGATCGGGCTGCCGGCGGCGTACGCGCTGTCCCGCTTCGGATCCTGGATCTCGCCGGTGCTGCTGATCCTGGCGTTGATCTTCCGCGCCCTGCCGCGGTTCGCGGTCGTCCTTCCGATGTACGACCTGTCCCGGGCGATCGGGGTCTACGACACCACCTACGCGGTGGCGATCGCTCTGGTCGCGATCAATCAGCCGTTCAGCATCTGGTTGCTGCGGAACTTCTTCGCCGAGATCCCGCGGCAGCTCGACGGGGCCGCCATGATCGACGGCTGCACCCGCTGGCAGATGCTTCGCAAGATCATGATCCCGCTGATGGGACCGGGCATCATCACCGCGGGGATCTTCATCTTCCTGTTCGCCTTCCAGGAGTACATGACCGCGCTCATCCTGACCGACGTCGAGGCCCGTACGGTGCCGGTGTTCATCGCCACCCAACTCGGCCAGACATTGCCGATGTTGCAGCAGGCCGGTGCCGCCGCGCTGCTGCTGACGCTGCCGGTGATCGCCTTCGCCTTCATCGCGCAGAAGTATCTGGTGGCCGGTCTGAGCAGTGGATCGGTCAAGGGCTGAGGTGCCGGACCCGTCCGATCCGCTGGTGCTGCTGCCCGGGATGAACTGCTCGGCAGCGCTCTGGGATGCCGTGCTACCCGGCCTGCCTGCTGCCGTGCACGTGGTGCACGGTCGACTGGAGCAGCCGACGATCGACGGCTGCGTGGACGATCTCCTTGATCAACTTCCATCGCGGTTCGCGCTCGCCGGTCTGAGCCTCGGCGGAATCGTCGCGATGGCGCTGATCCGCCGAGCGCCCGAACGGGTCACCCGGCTCTGCCTGCTGGCCACCAACGCCCGGGCACCGACGGCCGCTCAGCTGACCGGTTGGCAGGAAGAGCATCGCCGACTCGCGGCAGGGGAGACCGCCCGACAGCTACAACGTGACCTGCTGCCGGTCCTGACGGCCCACCGCACCGCCGCGCTCGACGAGGCGATCTGCGCGATGGCGGACGACATCGGTGATCAGATCCTGGACACTCAGCTCGCCGCCCAGGCCACCCGAATCGACGAACGACCCGCCCTGCACCGGGTAGCCGTCCCGACCCTGGTCCTCGCCGCCGCCGACGATGCGCTCTGCCCGGTCGATCGACACCGCGAGATCAGTGCTGCGGTCCCCGGCTCCCGGCTGCAGATCCTGCCCGACATCGGACACCTGTCTCCGCTGGAGGCACCGGGACTGATCAGCGCAGCGGTCGTCCGATGGCTGAATCGGAGGGGGTCCCGACCAGGCAGCGCGCCGGAGTGATCGAATTCAGGTGGCCACTCGGCTGAGCTCGCCGCGCACCCGCTCGAGGACGTCCAACTGCGCCCGGTTGTAGACGTCGATCATGGCGTATCGCACGGTCTCGGCGGCGTGCGCCGGGCCGCCCGATGTCCGCTGCAACGCCATCACGACATCCGGATGTTCGCGATACATCTGCAGCACCGCCGGAACACTCCGACGAGCGAGGTCCGCCCGAGTCTTCTCGTCGGCGTCGGCGGACAGTTCGTTGAACTCGATCGATGTGGGATGGCCGCCGTAGTCGATCAGCATCCGCTGATAGGCGGCGATGCCTTCCTGATCGAGGATGCGGGAGTAGACCGCCAGCAGCGCTCGGTCGGCCGGACCGAGCTCTCCGACCACCGACCCGAGCTCGGCCGGCAGGTCGGTGGGCAGTCGATCGCGGAGCATCGCGCGGAGCTCCGAACGTGCGTGCTGCAACCGGTCGATGTGCGCCGCCAGCTCATCGTCCAGCCGGCGAAGGGATTCTTCGGGATGCTCGTCGTCCTGTAACTCCGCGATCTGCGACAGGGGCACGCCGAGGGCGGAGAGTCGGCGGATGCGGAGCAGTCGCAGCAGATGCCCGACGCGGTACTGCTTGTAGCCCTTGCGATTGCGATCCGGCTCGTTCAGCAACCCGATCTTGTGGTAGTGCCGGACGGTCTTGATCGTGGTGCCCGCCAGTTCGGCTACGTCCCGGGTGCTCCACGCCATTGCTCCTCCAAGCCATCGCTCCATCGTCCCGCACAGCCATCTTCTCAAGGTCGCCATCTTCTCAAGGTCAATGGTGTGAGCGACCTCACAGCCAGGTCGGGTTTGGGTGTGCCCCAAGGGCATGGTGTGCAGTGGTGCCCGATCTACTCACCTGCCGCCACACGAGAAGGGTTCGGCGTGATCAGCAACACCGTCGAGAACCATGCAGTCCATCAGAAGATCGGTTGGCCCGAAGTCGGTGTCGCCGCACTCGCCGGGGCCGTGTTGTACGGCGTCGGGATCTTGATCATCGTCACCCTCCCGCACGGCCGGCCGATCCTCGCGGGGCTGGTCCAGTACGCGGTCTCTGGTCTCGCACCGTTCGGAGCATTCATCGCGGCTGTGCTGCTGCGGATCCGCGATGTGCGCCCGTTCGGCCTGCGCAGCGTCGCCCCGCGTTGGCTGCTGGTCGCCGTCGGGGCCGGCGTCGTCGTCATCGGGCTCAATCTTGCCGTGACGATCCTGTTGTCCGGTGTGACGAATCAGACCGTCCAGTCCGACTATCGGTCCGCGGCCACCGGCGGCGTCGCGAGCATGCTCGGCGCCCTGGCGCTCGGAGCGTTGCTGACGCCGGTCGGGGAGGAGCTGCTGTTCCGCGGTGTCCTGGCCAACATGCTGAGCAGGTACGGCCCGTGGGTGGCCGTGATCGGCAGCGCCGCGGTGTTCGCCGTCGCTCACGGAATCAACTACATCATGCCGGTCGCCTTCATCGTCGGCATCGCCAACGCGCTGTTGCTCCGCAGATCCGGCGCCATCTGGCCGTGCCTGATCGTGCACGCCATGAACAACGCCAACTCCGTCATCCTGCCGGCAGTGCTCTCCTGATCGGTAGCCAGACTGGCATCACGTCCACAACACATGTCCGGCGATCCGGAAGGGATTCCATGAACAATCCGACCACCGATCTACTGGCCGAGCTGCGCTCCACAGTCGCGCCCGATCGCGTTGTCACCGAGGGCCCCGAGTACGAAACTGGTCGCCAACTCTTTCTCGCGCCGACCCGGGCCCGGCCGGCCGTGATCGTGCGGTGCACGTCGACCGCCGACGTCCAGGCAGCCGTCCGTGCTGCCCGGCGGCACGGCATCGGTCTCGTCGTTCGCTCCGGCGGACACGATCTCTTCGGGCGATCGGTCCGCGATGGCGCGCTGGTCGTCGACCTCGGTCGGATGCGCTCCATCGACATCAACGACGAAACCCGGGTCGCCGAGGTCGGTGCGGGTGCGCTCTCCGCCGACCTCGTTACAGCCGCTGAGCAACACGACCTGACCGCCGTCACCGGAACAGCAGGGACTGTCGGCATCGCCGGCCTCACAATCGGGGGAGGCTACGGACCGCTGATCGGCCGCTTCGGTCTGGCCGCGGACAACCTGCTCGGAGCCGAGGTCGTCCTTGCCGACGGCACCGTCGTCGACACCGACGCCGAGCCCGACCTGCTCTGGGCGCTCCGCGGCGGCGGTGGCAACTTCGGCGTCGTCACGTCACTTCGCGTTCGGCTGCATCCGGTGCCGTCCGTGCTTGCCGGGAACATCCTCTTCCCGCTGAGCGAAGCCGAAACGGTCCTCCGAAGGCTCGATGGCGTGCTCCGGACCAGTCCCGACGAACTCGAAGTGGATACTGCCTTCCTGGTCGGGCCGGACGGAAACGCTGTGCTCGCCCTGATGCCGACGTGGTCCGGCGACCTGGCAGCGGGCGCTCGGCCGGGCAGCCCGGTGAATTCGTTGCGTGAGCTCGGTACGCCGCTGGTCGGCGACATCGCCACCGCGCCGCGGTCCCGACTGCTGGCCGGGGTCGATCAGATGTTTCCGTTCAGCGAACGCAGCGGCATCTTCCGCACCCGGACCGTCAGCGGGTTCACTCCCGGCGTCATCCAAGCCTTGGTGCGCGCGGCGGAAACCATCACCTCGCCCCACTCAGCCTTGATGGCGCACCAGTTCCACGGGGCAGCAACCCGTACGCCCTTGGCCTCGACAGCCTTCGGTCTCCGCAGCCCGCACCTGATGGTGGAGATCATCGGAATGTGGGAGACCGACGACGCCAGGGCAGACGATCACATCGCCTGGACCGCAGCGACCTCCACAGCCCTGAGGCCGCACTCGCTGCCTGGAGGCTACGTGAACCTGCTCGGGCCCGACGATCGTGATCAGGCTGAGGACGCGTACGGCGCCAACACCGCCCGGCTGTTGTCGGTCAAGTCGCGGTTCGATCCGCAGCACGCGTTCGAGGCCACCCCGCTGCCCTCGGCCGCAGCCGCCGACCGGAGGGGCACATCAGGTCACCGGACCTGAGCCGGCCTGCCCGGCGGACAGATTTGAGCCGTCGATCGCGGTCGCCCGGACGGGTGTCATAGATGGCGATCCCCACATTCCGTGTGGTCACCGCACCGACGAGGGGCGTGTGTCGGTTCTCCGCCATCGCCACGAGGGAAGCTGGAGTCGGGGATGTCATCTATGTGAGTAAGCATGCTCAGTGATCAAGATCGGTCAGCTCGCCGAAGAATCCCATCAGAGCCTGGGTGAGGTTGTAGACGATCAGCCCCGCACCGGCCGCCCGGGCGTCGCGGGCCGCCCGGGCGTCACCGACCAGGTCGGTCCGGATCGAACCGATCTGCGCGGCCCGGCGGCGGATCTCGGCGATCGCTTCGGGCACCGGCGGATCATCAGGGCCGGACGCGGCGGCCAGGTCGGCGGCGCCGATCAGGTAGCCGTCGATCCCCGGGGTGTTCAAGATCGCTTCGGTGTTGTCGACGGCGGTCGGTGATTCCAGCATCGCGATCACCAGGGTCGTTTCCCGCGCAGCCCGACGATGATCTTCGGCCGGCACCGTGCCGAACCGGCCGGCGCGCGGGTAGGTGGCGAAGCCACGCTGCCCGTACGGCGGATAGTGGACGGCCCGGACCAACGCCGCGGCGTCCGCGGCGTCGTCGACGTGCGGGGCGATGATCCCCTGCGCTCCTTGATCAAGGGCCCGCAGCGCCAGCGCGTTCTCACCCTCGCCGATCCTCACCAGCACAGGCATCCCGTGCAGATCGGCAACCGTGATGTGTCGGCGCAGCGCCACCACATCCGCCGGCCCGTGCTCGCAGTCGATGATCAAGAACGCGAAGCCGGCGACGCCGAGCATCTCGATCACGTCCTCCGACGGCATCCGGACCAGCGCGCCGATCGGCGTCTCACCCGCGGACAGTCTTGCCTTCAGGATCATCTTCGGGTCGGCGATTCGGAACATCTCTTCCTTCGGATTGCGCATACGTATGCGTAGTATTGAACCCAGAACGTGCTGATCCGTCAAGACGGTTTGGCGTGCCGCGATGATCGGCCCGGATAAGCTGCCGCCCGAGGAGGTGTCGATGGTCACCAGTCGAGATGTCGCACGGCTTGCCGGGGTTTCGCAGCCGACCGTGTCCCGAGCGCTGCGCGACGACCCGAAGGTGTCGGAGGCGACCAAGCGCCAGGTTCGGGAGGCGGCGGCCGCGCTCGGCTATGCGCCGAACGCCATCGGTCGCGCATTGTCGCTGGGGCGGTCGACGCGGGTCGGGCTGGTCGTCACCGATCTGCGCAACCAGTTCTACACCTACGTGATCGCCCCGATGCACCACGAGCTGGCCCGCGCCGGGTACGAACTCGTCCTGATCACCGAGACCTCCGAATCCGGGCCGGTCACCGAACACGTCGTCGCCAACGGTCTGAGTGGAGTCGTGCTGGCGACGACGACCACCGACTCGATCCTGCCCGTCCGGCTCGGGGATCGCGGGGTTCCGTTCGTCTACTTCAATCGGACCGCCCGCAATGTCCCGGCAGACTCGGTCGTGGTCGATCCCGAACCAGGGATGACGGCGCTGGTCAAGGACATCGTCGCCCAGGGGCACACCCGCGTCGGTGCGGTGTTCGGCGCGGAGGACACCAGCACCGGTCAGGTCCGAGAGGTCGTCCTGCGTCGACTGCTGCTGGATCAGGGGATCGTCCTCGCCGAGCGTAACGTTCGACACGGCCCGTTCGATCTGGAGGCCGGGTATGGCTCCACGCTGCAGTTGCTCGATCAGCCCGAGCCGCCGACCTTGATCATCTGCGCCAATGACGTCGTCGCGATCGGCGCCCTGAATGCCGCGGCCGAGCGAGGTGTCACGGTCCCGAGCGATCTGTCCGTCGTCGGATTCGACGACCTGCCGATCGCCGGCTTCGCGATGGTGCAACTGAGCACTATCGCCTACGACCTGGACGCGATGTCCCGCGAGGCGGCCAGGCTGCTGGTCTCCCGGATCGAGGATCCGGGCGTCGAGGAGGCTCGGTCGGTCGTCTTCCCGACGAGCTATGTCGGGCGTTCGACGCTCGGCCCCGCCGCCTCCTGAGTCACCACGAATCTGGTCCGGTGCCAACCGGTCAAGCTGCTTGCACCCAGGTTGTGCATACGCATACACTGCGAGCACATCCCGATACCTGAGTGGAGATGATCTTGCAACCGATCGCGTACCAGCCGTACAAGGACCCCGACGATTTCATCCGTGAGGTGACCGACCGGATCTGGATCAGCCGGGACATCGCGCACATCGTCGAGAACTACGAGCCGGACTCGATCGTGCACGGCGCGCTGGGCACGATCAACGGGCGCGACGAGGTCATCCACGGCAGCCTGATGCGGATCGCCGACACCCCGACCCGGGTCGGCCAGGCCGAGGACGTCGTCTGGGAAGCCCGCGGCGACGACGCCTTCCTGAGCTCGCATCTGGTCTTCTCCGCCGATCGGGTGATCGTGGACGGCCGACAGGTGCAGCTGCGTAGCCGGACGATCGCCAACTGTCTGTATCGGCGGGGTCGGATGGTGGAGGAGTGGGTCGTCCGCGACGTCCTGGCCGGTTGCCTGCAGCGCGGTGAGGATCCCGACGAGGTCGCCCGGCAGATGCCGTACCTGGGGTTCACCGGATCGATGACCCAGCCGGCCAAACCCGACATCCTGGCCGAGGGCGACAGCGGACCACGGCCCGACGACTTCCGTGCCGAGTGCGAGCTGGTGCTGCGATTCATCGACGAGGTGTGGAACCAACGCCGGCTGAACAAGGTCGGCGACTTCATGATCCGCGACCTGTTCCTGCACACCATCGGTGACCAGAGTCATGTCCGACCGGACGGTTATCAGCGTGAACTGCTGCGGATGCTGGCGCCGTTCCCCACCGGGCAGTTCGAGGTCCGCGACATCCAGACCAACGACTCGCCGCGGTATGCCGGCCTGCGGATCGCGGTGACCTGGAAACTCACCGGCAGCTACAGCGGCGCAGCCGACTTCGGGCCGCTGACCGGGCAGCCGGTCGAGGTGCTCGGGGTGTCGCAGTTCCTCATCCAGGACGGCCGGATCGTCCGCGAGATCCGGGTCTACGACGAGGTCGCCTTGCGCGCCCAGATCAATCACACCCGCGGCGACGTTCCGGTCGCCAACACCAACATCTACTGATTCAGCTACCGATCCCACCCGAGCAGACCGAGGTACATCAGATGCAGGACAACGTCCAAGGAACCAGCCAGGAGGAAGCCACGCAGGACGTGACCGTGGGTGCGCAGGAGTTCGCGCGCCGGACCATCCTCCGCAAGGACTGGGTGCCGTGCAAGGCCGCCTTCATCGACTGCCGGACGCCCGGCTCGGACCGCAAGGACAACTACTCCTTCATCGGCTCCGGGGTCTCGCAGAATGCCCAGCAGTTCGTCAATCTCGAGGAACCGCACGGCTTCCAGCTCGGCGCCGCCGGAATGCCGAACGGGACGATCAACAGCCTGCACCTGCACTTCACCGCCGAGGTGTTCATCAACTTCGGCGGCGACTACCAACTGCGCTGGGGTGTCGACGGCAGCGAAGGCGAGTACCGCTCGACCGACGGTGACGTGATCTCCGTGCCCGCGTGGGCATTCCGTGGCTTCACCAACGTCGGCGCCGACGACGGGATCCTGCTCACCGTCCTCGGTCAGGACGACACCGGCGGCATCATCTGGGGACCGTCGGTGCTGAAGGAGGCCGAGTCGTACGGGCTGCACCTGACCGCCGACAACAGGCTGATCGACACCGTCGCCGGCGATGTGGTGCCCGACGACGTCGCGTTGATCAAGCCGATGCCGCAGGCCGAGATCGACCGGCTGGACAGCTTCACCGTCGACCAGTTCAGGACCCGGGTCACCACCCCGGCGGACCGGGTCTGGGTTGAGCGCCCGTTCCTCTGCTCCGAGCTATCCGGTGGTCGGGCTGCCCTGAGCCCGGTGATCGGGTACGGCATGAGTGAGGACCGGCGCGCGGTGCCACGGCTGCACGAGCAGCACAGCTTCAACCTGGCCTGGCTGAAGGCCGTACCGGGCGAGGGCCTGCTCACCCACCGGCATCGCAAGCCCCAGGTGGTGACCGCCAAGTCCGGGCAGTGGGAGGTGCGGGTGAACCGCGGCGACGACGCCCGGACCGTCCGACTCGGACCGCTCGACTCGCTGTCGGTCCCGGCCGGCGCCTGGCGATCCTTCACGCTGCTGGATGACGCAGCCGGCCGATCGGCCGAGCCGGGCACCGGCGAGTTGCTGGTGGTCAACGGTGGCGATGGTCGCACCCGGTTGGAGTGGGATCCCGCTGTCGTCCGGGCGGCGAAGTCCGCAGGTGTCGTCATCGACCCGAACGGCTACCGGGCACCGGCAGCGGTGATGTCGACCGCGACCGAGGACGACTGACCTGTGCCCCCGGTCGTTGCTGCGGCCTGTCAGATCGGCGTCGACATCGACGGCCGGACGACCGTCGCGGTCGAGGCGGCGGTGGCTCACGCGGCCGAGCGTGGCGCAGATCTGATCGTGCTGCCGGAGCAGTGTGTGTCGGGATTCGCGTTCGCCGATGCCGCCGAGGCACGGGACGCGGCCGAACCGGTCGACGGTGCGACGGTCGGCCTGCTGCGGCGGCTGTCGGCCGAGCACCGCGTGGTGATCATCGGCGGCTACCCAGAGCTGGGGGAGGACGGCCACCTCTACAACAGCGCCGCGCTGGTGCAGGACGGCGACCTGTTGCACAACTACCGCAAGGTCCATCTGTGGGGTGCCGAGGTGCAGTGGTTCACGCCCGGGTCCGAGCCGCCGGCGGCGGTCGACACCCGACTCGGCCGGATCGCGGTGATGATCTGCTACGACCTCGAGCTCCCCGAGTGGCCCCGGCTGGCCGCGCTGGACGGCGCCGACGTCATCGTTGCGCCGTGCAACTGGCCACTGTTGGATCGGCCGGAAACCGAACGACCGTTGGAGATCATCCGCGCCCAGGCCGCCGCCGGAACGAACAAGGTGTATGTCGTCGTCGCCGACCGCTGCGGACCCGAACGCGGTGTCGACTGGATCGGCGGTACGGCGATCGTGTCCGCCACCGGCTACCTGCTCGCCGGCCCGGCCACCGGCCACGACGAACAGGCCGAGCCGACCGTGCTGACCGGCACTCTTGATCTTGAAGCTGCCCGCGACAAGAGCATCGGCCCGCATAACGACGCGCTCGCCGACCGACGCCCGACCCTCTACCACCGCCTGTCCTCCCAGACTCCTGAGCGCGGTCACCGGTAGGGTCCGAAGGGTCGGCGGTCGCCGGCGTGGACGGAGGAGGAACTGATGACAGGCAACAAGGCTGTGACCTATGTCGGTTCGGGCAAGGTCGAGGTCCGCACCATCGACTATCCGGGGCTCGAGCTCCGTGACGGTCCGGGGGTGAACCCGGCCAACGTCGGACGGAAGACCCCGCACGGCGTGATCTTGAAGAACGTCGCCACCAACATCTGTGGCAGTGATCAGCACATGGTCCGAGGTCGTACGACCGCGCCGGAGGGCCTGGTGCTGGGCCACGAGATCACCGGTGAGGTGGTCGAGAAGGGGCCGGACGTCGAATTCATCGAGGTCGGCGATCTGTGCTCGGTGCCGTTCAACATCTCCTGCGGCCGCTGCCGCAACTGCAAGATCGGCAAGACCGGCATCTGTCTCAACGTCAATCCCGACCGGCCGGGGTCGGCCTACGGCTACGTCGACATGGGCGGTTGGGTCGGTGGCCAGGCCGAGTACGTGATGGTGCCGTACGCCGACTGGAACCTGCTGAAGTTCCCCGACCGGGACCAGGCGATGGAGAAGATCCTCGACCTGACGATGCTCTCCGATATCTTCCCGACCGGCTACCACGGCTGCGTGATGGCCGGTGTGACCACCGGGTCCACGGTCTACATCGCCGGTGCCGGACCGGTCGGCCTGGCTGCGGCCACCTCGGCGTTCCTGCTGGGAGCGGCCGTGGTCATCGTCGGTGATCTGAACGCCGACCGGCTGGCCAAGGCCAAGAGCTTCGGCTGCGAGACCATCGACGTCTCCCAGGGGGAGCCGCAGGATCAGATCGAGCAGATCCTCGGTGTTCCGGAGGTGGACTGCGCTGTCGATGCGGTCGGTTTCGAAGCCCGTGGGCACGGGCCCGATGGAGCGGCGGTCGAAAAGCCGGCCAGTGTGCTGAACTCGCTGATGGATCTCACCCGGGCGGGTGGTTCGCTGGGCATTCCCGGGCTCTACGTCACCGGTGATCCGGGCGCTCAGGAAGAAGCGGCCAAGGTCGGATCGCTGTCGCTGCGACTCGGTCTCGGCTGGGCGAAGTCGCACGCCTTCTACACCGGGCAGTGTCCGGTGATGCAGTACAACCATCAGCTGATGATGGCCATCCTGCATGATCGGGTGCAGATCGCGAAGAACGTCGACGCCACCCCGATCCCGCTCGACGACGCACCTCGTGGCTACGCCGACTTCGATCAAGGCGCCGCCAAGAAGTTCGTCCTCGATCCGCACGGGATGATCCAGGCGGCACAGGGGGCGAGTGCGTGACCGGGTCGATCAGCAAGCCGGCGTCGGACTACCAATGGTTCGAGTTCTCCGGAGATCCGGCGATGGCGGACGGTTGGGCCCACCACGGCGTCGCGGTGACGGCGGACGGCCGGGTGGTGACCTTCGCGCCGTCGGGGGACGAGGTGGTGATCTTCGACGCCGACGGCCACCGGCTGGACAGTTGGACCACCGGGCTGACCGAGGGTCACTGCATCTCGCTCTCCCGTGACGGTGCTGCCGAACACATCTGGATCGCCGATCCGGGCACCAAGATGGTGACCGATTCGCCGGGGACGTACAGCGCCTTCACTCCGAATGATCATGGTCGGGTGGCGAAGTTCGACCTGACCGGTCAGCTGGTTCTCGAACTGCCGCTGCCCGATCATCCGGCTTACCGGACCGGACGATTCGCTCCGACCTCAGTGGTGGCCGATGCGACCGGCGAGGGCGGCAGGGGCAATGTCTGGGTCGGCGACGGGTACGGCGCCAGTCTGGTGCACCTCTACGGGCCGGACGGGACGTATCTGAAGACCCTGCCCGAGGAATTCGACTGCCCGCACGGTTTGATCATCGACCGCCGCCGGGACGAGCCGGAGCTGTATGTCGCCGACCGGGAGAACCAACGCCTGCAGGTCTTCGACCTGGACGGTGGCTTCCGGCGGATCTGCGGTGAAGAGCTGCTGCGCCGACCGTCGGCGTTCGCCGTCTCGGGGGAGAATCTGATCATCGCGGAGCTGGAGGCGCGGTTGGCCGTGCTGGACGTCGATGATCAGCTGGTCGGCTACATCGGCGCCGACGACGACGCGGTCTCGCGCCCCGGCTGGCCCAATGCGATCTCCGCCGACGGCCTGACCGTGCGGCCGCCGTTGGACTCCGGTCGCTTCAACTCCCCGCACGGCGTCGCGGCCGCCCGCGACGGCAGGATCATCGTCGCCGAGTGGCTGATCGGAGGGCGGGTGAACAGGCTGACACCACAGGACGGGTGAGGCACCGACTTTCGAAGGGTACGGGTCCGCCGTTCGGACGTGTCACGGCTGACCGGATCGTTGATTCGATGGTTCGGTGACCACAGCTGACCAAGCCCGAGTGACCGTTCCGCGCTTCGCTGCGCGCTTCGTGCTGCCACTGGCAGCCGTTGTCGCCGTCGTCCAATGGGTCGCCGGCCTGCGGGGTGGCCCGTACTTCGACGAGGCCTACATGCTCAGCCTCGGCCGGCATCATCTGGACTGGGGCTTTGCCGACCAGCCGCCGGTGACGCCGTTGTTGGCGGCGGCGATGGATCACCTCGTCCCGGGATCGCTCCCGGTGCTGCGGATCCCCGCGGTGCTGGCCACCGCCGGTGCGGTCGCGGTCGCCGGGCTGATCGCCCGCGAGCTGGGCGCCGACCGCCGAGCGCAGCTGCTGACCGCCGGAGCTCAGGCGACGGCGTTGTGGGTCACGATGGCCGGGCGTTGGTTGACTCCGTATACCGTCGAACCGGTGCAGTGGCTGCTGCTGCTCTGGCTGCTGCTGCGCTGGGTCCGGGTGCGTGATGATCGACTTCTGCTACTGCTCGGCGTTGTCGCCGGTATCGCGGCCGAGACGAAGTTCCAGGTGCTGCTGCTCTGCGCGGTGCTGCTGTTGTCGGTATTGATCACGGGTCCGCGGGAGCTGCTGCGCAGACCGCTGTTCTGGGCCGGGGTCGGGATCGCCGGTGTGATCGCGTTGCCGACACTGATCTGGCAGGGCCGCAACGGCTGGCCGCAGCTGCGGATGGGCCCGATCGCCGCCTCGGAATCGCTGCTCTACGGCGGCCGGCCGGGCATCGCGATCAGCTTGATCGGGATGGCCGGCGTCGCCGGCATGGTTTTGTTGATCTACGGCTTGTGGCGGTTCTTCGGCGATCGCGAGTTGCGGACGTACCGCTTCCTGGCCGTCAGCTTCCTGGCGCTCTACGTGTTCTTCGTGATCACCCAGGGCAGGCCGTACTACCTCAACGGCTTGTACGGTCCGGTGATCGCCGCCGGCGCTCTCGGACTGCAACGCCGTCGCGAGGCCCGCGAACGGGACGGGCTGCCGCCCCGCCGTGGTTGGCTGATCTGGCCGGCGTACGCGGTGTCGGTTGCGGCAGCGATCGGCATGCTGATCCTCGGCACCTCGATGGGCTCGTCGAGACCCGGTGATCAGATCGCCCGCAACGCCGCCACCGGCTACCAGCAGATCCCGGCGGCCGACCGGTCACGGACCGTCGTGATGGGGCAGTCCTACATCTATGCCGCCTATCTTGACAACTACGGCCCGCGGTACGGCCTCCCGCCGGCCTACAGCGGCAACCGTGGCTACGGCTACAGCGATCCGCCGCCGGCGTCGGCGGATCAGGTGCTGTTGGTCGGCTCGGATCCGGACCAGCTGCGGCCCTACTTCTCCTCGATCACGGTCGTTGTCGACGGAGGACAGGACGGCACCAGCGTCTGGCTGTGCAGCGGGCAGCGGCTGGCCTGGACGTCGCTCTGGCCGAAACTGCGGACGCTCACCGTCGGCTGATCCGGACTGCGATCACATCCGGGTCACCCTCACACGGCCGGGGACGGAGCACGCGAACCGACCAGGTCGTGTTCGATCTCCTCCAGGCTCCGGCCCTTCGTCTCCGGCAGCAGTCGCCAGGCGAACATCAGCGCCAGGAAGGTGGTGCAGGCGAAGAAGAAGAAATTCGGCGCGGCGCCGAAGATGCTCAGCAGGCTCGGGAAGGCCAGGGCGACGGCGAGGTTGAACAGCCAGTTCAACGTCGTGCACAGACCCATCGCACCCGCTCGGATCCGCAGCGGGAACAGCTCGGGCAGCACAACCCACTGGACCGGGCCCCAGGAGATCGCAAAGCTGGCGATGTAGATCGCGATTCCGGCCAGAGTGATCACCATGGCCAACGGTCCCCGATCATCGGTCAGCCCGGCCAGCGTCGTGACGCCGAGGAAGAGCATCCCGAAGCACATCCCGGACGCACCGACGATCAACAACGGTTTGCGTCCGACCTTGTCGATCAGTCGCATCGCGGGAAGGGTCATCAGCATGTTGAGCAGGCCGATGGCTGCATTACCGATGATCGACTGGGACGGCGTGAATCCGATGTTGGTGAGCAATGTCGGCGCGTAGTAGATGATCGTGTTGATGCCGCCGAAATTCTGGAAGAACACCAGGAGCACGCCGATGGTGAACAGGATCCGCAGCCGGGGAGTGAAGAGATCGGACAGCTTGAGTGGTTCGGTCTCTCGTTCCTCCTCGGCGACACTCGCCTTGATCTCGTTCATCTCGCGTTCGGCCTCGGTGTAATTGCCGCGCAGCTGCAGCAACGTCTGCAAGGCCTGTTTCTCCCCGCGATGGGCCGCAACCAACCATCGCGGACTTTCCGGTTGGGTGCTGATCCCGATGAACAGGATCACCGCCGGCACCACCCCGAGGCCGATCATCCAGCGCCAGGCACCGGAACCGGCGAACGCGAAGTCCACCAGGTAGGCGACGAAGATGCCGGTGGTGACCATCAACTGCATCAGCGAGGACAGTCCGCCCCGGATGTGTTTGGGCGCCAGCTCGCTGAGATACATCGGAACGACGACCGACACGATCCCGACCCCGACGCCGATGATCAGTCGGAACAGGATCAACAGCGGCGGGTTCGGGGCCAAAGCGGCGCCGAGGGTACCGATCACGAAGACGATGCCGCCGGCCATGATCAACTTCTTGCGGCCGAGCCGATCGGAGAGTCGACCGGAGGAGAGTGCACCGACCATGGCGCCGAGCAGCAGTCCGCTGACCACCATGCCCTCGACCAACGGGGTGAGGTCCATGTCCTTGTCGATGAAGAGCATGGCGCCGCCGATCACGCCGGTGTCATAGCCCCACAGGATGCCGCCGAGGGCACCGAACAACCAGATCGCGATATTGCGTTTTCGTCGCGGTGGTTTTCCGGCCGTTCCCATATCGGCCATCGCAGGTTGATCATCGCCGGGGCGCGCAGCCTCGTCCGGGACCTCATTGTTCATCCCACACACCGCCTTTGGTCTTCCCCCGAGCCGCTGTGGTGGGTGAGACGTTAGCACCAGGACATGACACGACGCCGGACATCGTGCCGCATCGGGGCGGTTGGCGGATGCAGATGAATCGCTCGGCTATCGAGCGGCGACGCCTTCCTGAACTCCGCTGATCGTCCGATCAAGAGTTTCCAGCGACTTGTCGAGGAATTCGGGCCCGAAGATCGGCATTCCGCCGAAGTACTCGCGCACCGGCTCCGGCACTCGGCTCCAGTCGTAGTGCAGGGTGACTTCGGCACCACCGTCGGCGGCGTCGGCGACGTCATAGCGCCACCGCCAGCCGCCGCACTCCAGTTCGCCGGCGTCGTTGTACTGCCCGGGCTCCCATCCGATGCTGCGGCCCGGTTCGAGGACGGTCACCCGGTTATGGATGACGTAGGCGCCGCCGGCGCCCTCGGCATACATGTTCATCCCGAAGATCTGGCCGACCTCGGTGATCGGTTCGGTGTCGATCGCGTCCCGGACCCAGTCGTCCGGCTCGGTCTCGCGGTGTCGAGCGGGGTTGCTGAGCAGGGCGAAGATCTGGTCGGCGCTGGCGGCGATGTGCCGGCTGCGGCTGAAACTCTCGGTGTTCATGATCACTTCCAGGGTCGATTTCGAGCGATGGTCAGGCGGTCGAGCCGTACAGCCGGGCGATGTCAGGGGAGTCCAGCCACCCGGAGTACGGCGGCGACTGCGGCCAGCCGTCGGGGGACTCCTGCCAGGATTCCTGTCGGCCCCAGGGAAGCAGGTCGATCAGCGGAAAGGTGTGGCTGAGTTGCTCGGTGCCGCGGCCTGCCGTGTGCCAGGTGCGGTAGACCGTGTCCCCGTCGCGGAGGAAGACGTTGACCCCGAATCCGCCGCCGGGCGGGGCGTCGACGTCGGCCCCGAACGGGCTGTCGGCGGTGGAGTACCAGTCCATCCGGTTGCCGACCTTCTCCTTGTAGGCAAGGGCTTCGCCGATCTCTCCCTGCGTGACGACCACAAAGCGGGCGTCGTAGGCGTTCAGGAAATCCAGTCGGGTGAACTGGGACGTGAAGCCCGTGCAGCCGCCGCACTGCCACTCGGCGCCCGGCGACCACATGTGGTGGTAGGTGATCAACTGCGATCGGCCGTCGAAGATGTCGACCAGGCTGATCGGACCGTCCACGCCGGTCAGCGTGTAGTCGGGCAACTGGACCATCGGCAGTCGCCGGCGCTGCGCGGCGATCGCGTCCAGTTCCCGGGTGGCCGCCTTCTCCCGGGCCCGGAGTGCGTCCAGTTCGGTGCGCCAGGCGTCGTTGTCGACGACGGGAGGTAGCGACTTCGCGGTTGCATCGGGAGCGGAAATCGTCTCGGGCATCGTTGTCTCCCCGGAGTGGTGGGTGTGATCTGGATATCAATGTGAACGGTGTCCACATGTTATGTTCACACCGTACACATGGATCTGGTGCTGTCAAGACCGGATCGGGACGAACGAGAGCCAGGAGAGCGATGCCGACCGAATCCGCGCCACCGCGGCAGAGCTACCACCACGGCAGCCTGCGGGAGGCACTGTTGGAAGCAGGGCTGGAACTGACCCGGACGGGTGGGCCGGGCGCGCTCGTGCTGCGCGATGTCACCCGGCGGGTCGGGGTGTCGCCGAACGCTGCCTACCGGCATTTCGCCGACCGGGACAGCCTGTTGGCCGCGGTCGCGATCCGGATCCAGCAGGGCATGGTCGAGCGGATGGGGGACCAGTTGCCGCCCGCTCCGGTCGATCGGGCGGGCGCCGCCCGCGCGCAACTGAGCGCGGTCGGCCTCGGATACATCGGCTTCGCGCTCAAGGAGCCGGGATGGTTCGAGGTCGCCTTCGCCGAGATCGACGGCCTGCCGGCCGCCGCGACCGACGACGGGCCGGCGCCGCTGCGCTGGCTCGTCGACGCGTTGGACCGCCTCGTCGCCTCCGGCGAGCTGGCCGCCGAGGCGAGAGCGGGGGCGGAGTGGCCGTGTTGGTCGGCGGTCCACGGGTTTGCGCTGTTGGCGCTGAAGGGGCCGTTGCGATCGCAGCCGCCGGAATTGGTCTGGTCCTCCGCGCAGCGGACCGTGGACACGATCATCACCGGCCTGCTCACTCCTGCAGCCTGACGGGCTCCAGGGCTGATGAGAATCGCGATCTCGTTCGCGAGATTCTCCTCGGGTCGCACCGACTCACTACGCTGATGATCATGGAATCACGGTTGGCGGTCCGCCCGTTGCTCGCCGACGCCCGGTCCCGGCTGCAGGAGGCAGGGATCGAGAGTGTGGACGCCGATGCCTGGGCCCTGCTGCAGGCCGCCACCGGTCGATCGCGGACCGAGCTGATGATCGCCGACGACCTGTCGGCGGAGCAGGCGGACGACTTCGCCACCCTGGTGGCGCGACGGGTCGCACGGGAACCGCTGCAGCACATCACCGGCGTCGCCTACTTCCGGCATGTGCAGCTGGAGGTCGGGCCGGGGGTCTTCGTCCCGCGGCCGGAGACCGAGGTGATGACCGGCTGGGTGATTGACCGGCTGCGCGAGGTCCCCGACCGGACCCCCGTGGTCGTCGATCTCTGTACCGGTTCGGGTGCGATCGCCCGAGCGCTGGCCGACGAACTGCCCGGGGCGGACATCCACGCTGTCGAGCTGAGCGAGCAGGCTGCGCACTGGGCGGCCAAGAATCTTGCCGGCACCGGGGTGGAGTTGCGGGTCGGTGACATGGCCGAGGCGTTCACCGACCTGGACGGGACTGTCGACGTGGTGGTCTGCAACCCGCCGTACGTGCCGTTGCTGGCGTGGGAGTCGGTGCAGGTCGAGGCCCGTGATCACGATCCGGAGCTGGCCCTGTTCTCCGGTGACGACGGGCTGGATGCGATCGCCGTGCTGACCCGGGTTGCGGCCCGGCTGCTCCGGCCGGACGGCTGGGTGGCCTGTGAACATGCCGAGGTGCAGTCCGAGGCCGTTCCGGCACTGTTCGCCCGGCACGGCGGCTACCGCCAGATCCGCGATCATCGTGACCTCAGCGATCGGCCGCGGTTCACGACGGCCAGGTTGGCCGGTGCCGGTGGCACATGAGCTGTCCCGCGCGTGGCAGGATTGGCGCCGATGAACGACCAGGCCACCGAGCCGCCGGCGACCGGCGAGCTCACCGACGAGGCTGCCCAGAACGGGTCGGCCACCCCGGAACCACGCTTCCGGCGCTTTGACTGCACCGATCCCTCCGATCGGGCGGCTGTCACGGCGGCAGCGACCGCCGCCCGCCGCGCCATCGAGGCCGGTGACTGCGTGGTGCTGCCCACCGACACCGTGTACGGGATCGGTGCCGACGCCTACAGCGCCGAGGCGGTGCAGCGACTGCTGGACGCCAAGGGTCGAGGCCGGGACATGCCGCCGCCGGTACTGATCGCCGACCCGAGCGTGCTGAAGGGGCTGACCGAGGATGTCCCGGAAGCTGCCGAAGAGCTGGTGAAGGCGCTCTGGCCGGGGGCGCTGACCATCATCTGTACGGCCAAGTCCAGCCTGCGGATGGACCTGGGGGAGACCGCGGGCACGGTGGCCGTCCGGGTCCCCGATCACGACCTGACCCGGGCCCTGCTGCGGCAGACCGGGCCGATGGCGGTCAGCAGTGCCAACCGGACCGGCCATCGGGCGGCGCTGACCTGTGACGAGGCGATCGACCAGCTCGGGGACGCGGTCGCGGTCTATCTCGACGGCGGTGCCGTCGGTGGCGCCGACGGCAAGCCCTCGACCATGATCGACTTCACCGTCAAGCCGACCGGCCAGATCCTGCGCCGCGGCGCCCTGTCGCTGGAGACGCTGCGCGAATACCTGCCGGACCTGGAGGACCTGACCTCCGACGAGCCGGAACGGCCGACCTACACCGTCGCCGACCTGCGCGCCCGGCACACCCTGCAGCCGCCCGAGAGTTCGACGGGCCCGGGAACCTCGGGCTGATCGATGCGTGAGTATCTGCTGGTCCTGTTCATCTCGGCGGCTACCACCTACGTGTTCGCCGCGGTCTGGCGCCGGATCGCGTTGCGGACCGGGGCAGTGGCGAAGGTCCGGCAGCGCGACGTGCACACCGTGGAGATGCCGTACTTCGGCGGGGTGGCGATGCTCTCCGGCGTGGTGGCGGCGTTCCTGGTCGCAACCAACCTGCCGTTCCTGGGCCAGCAGCCGATCGTGCAGTCCGACTCCCGGGCGGTGCTGATCGCTGCCGCCGTGATCTGCGCCGTCGGGGTGCTGGACGACCTGCTCGAGCTGAACCCGTTCGCCAAGCTGGCCGGTCAGGTGCTGGCGGCCGGGCTGCTGGTGGCCTTCGGGGTGAAGATGCTCTACATCCCGCTGAGCAACAACACCATCGCGCTGGACAGCAGTGTGCAGATCGCGATCACGGTGTTCTTCGTGCTGCTCTGCTCCAATGCGGTCAACTACGTCGACGGACTGGACGGGTTGGCCGCCGGGATCGTCTGCATCGGTGCGGTCGCGTACTTCATCTACGCCTATCTGCTGACGGTGCAGCTCGATCTGGTCCGCGCGACCACCTCCAGTCTGATCACGGTCGCCGTGGTCGGTGCCTGCATCGGCTTCCTGCCGCACAACTTCCAGCCGGCCCGGATGTTCATGGGGGACTCGGGTGCGATGCTGCTCGGGTTCCTGCTGGCCTGCTCGACGATCACCCTGACCGGGCAGATGGACTCCTCCCAGTTGGAGAACACCGGCAGCGGGCTGGCCCCGACCTATCTGCCGCTGATCCTGCCGCTGGCCACACTGGCGTTACCGATCCTGGACTTCGTGCTGGCCTTCGTCCGGCGGACCTACCGCGGCAAGTGGTGGTTCGTGGCCGACAAGCAGCACCTGCATCACCGGTTGATGGAACGCGGCCACGGGATGCGGCGCGCGGTGCTGCTGATGTACGCCTGGACCGCACTGGCCTCGCTCGGGGTGATCGCCCTGGGCTGGTTGCGCAGCTGGGAGGTCGCGGTGGCGATCGTCGTGGTCGCGATCGTGTTGTCCATCCTCACCCTGGGTAAGCCTGTGAACGGCAAGAGCAAGGCGGCCAGACCTCGGCACAGCCGGCTGAACGACCGTCCCGAGGTGGAGAACGACGCCACCTCCCGTCGCTGAACATCGGATGAGCACATCCTGAGTTGGAGTCGGTACGGGACTTTGTGCTAGTTTTCACAAGCGTAGTCAGCCAGTCTGGAACGGTGCCGTCACTTCAGGTCGACAGCACCCTGGCACACAGGACAGGACAGCCGCCATCATGACGACTGAGAGCCCGAGCCACCGGAGCGCATCCGGGCCGAGCATCCATGTCGTCCGCGCGCGTAAACTTCTCCTCGGTGGACTCGCCGGCGGTGTGGCCGCGGCCATCGTCTGCTTGATCATCTTCGCCGTACTGGACGGCTCCCGAGGCCTTGCTTCGGCCGGGCTCGGTGCGGGCATGGTGCTCTTCTTCTACGCCATCGGCCAGCTGGTGATGGTGCGCTTCGCCGATGCCGGCGCCCGGACCCTGATGTTGGTCTCGATGGCCAGCTACGTCGGTCGGGTGATCATCCTCGGACTCATCCTGCTGATCTTCTCCCAGCAGACCGGCGCCTGGGAATGGCTGCACACCAAGACCCTGTTCATCGGCGCGATCGCGGTGGTGGCCGGCTGGATCCTGGTCGAGATCATCGTCTTCTCCCGGTTGCGGATCGGCATCTACGACGAGCCCTATCAGGGGCCGTCGGAGCACCCCGACGACGACGATGAGGACGAAGGAGACGCCGATGTCGACGAGAACGACGGCACGGCCTCTGACGCCGCCCGGACCAACACCGAGCACCCGGGGGGTGCGCGATGATCGTTGATCACCTCGTGTGCTGTGCTGGCGCTGAGAATCGACTGATACGGTTTGGTGCGCTATGACACAGCAGCTATCTACGCGTGCGCCCGAAACGGGTGAGCTTCCGGCCTCGGAGTCGACGCCGCGGACGGCGTCCCAGGCCGCCGGAGTCTCCCAGGGAATGGCGGTGCTGTCCTACCTGATCGGTGGGATGGCCGTCTACGGCGGACTCGGCTGGGTCGGGGCGCACTTCCTGCATCAGGCGTGGATGATCCCGGTCGGGATCGTGGTCGGCATCGGGCTGGCACTGCTGCTGATCGTGCGGCGCTTTTCCCGGGGCGACGTGATCGACGCCGAACTCCGGCAGGTGATCGCGCAGCGTGACCGTGATCGTGCGTATTGGACCGCTGAGGCCCGGCGGGGTCGATCCTGATGATCACGTCGATCTTCGAGACCCAACTGATCTTTGAGATGTTGAACAGCAACGGTGACATCACCGGAGGGGAGAGGTAATGGCAAGCCCGCTCACGCAGGCCGCGCCAGCGGCCAAGCGAGGGCCCTCGGTGCTGGGTGTGATCGCGATCGTGTTGATCGTGCTCTCGTTCGCACTCGGGATCTCCCAGGCGTTCACCGGCCACCACGAAGAGGGTGCCGGATTCCACGTCGGTGTCGAGAACTTCCACACCCCGCCGTTCTTCGAGGCGATCCCGTGGTTCACCCGAGCCCTGTTGCTCGGCACCGTGTCGTTCGTGCTGGCGCTGGTGTTCTGGTTGGCGATGTCCAGCAACCACCAGCTGGTGCCGTCCAAGCGGCAGTACCTGGGCGAGACCGCGTACTCCTTCGTCCGCGATGGCATCGCCCGTGACCAGATCGGCCACGACTTCAAGAAGTACCTGCCCTACCTGATGGCACTGATCACCTTCGTGGTGATCAACAACATCTGGGAGGTCATCCCGTTCACGCTGTTCCCGACCGTGTCTCACGTCGGCTGGGCCTACACGCTGGCCGTGATGACCTGGCTGATCTACAACGCGGTCGGCATCCGCAAGCACGGAGCGTTCGGCTACCTCAAGCACTCGGTGCTGCCGTCCGGGGTGCCGAAGGCACTGTGGTTCCTGGTGATCCCGATCGAGTTCCTGTCCAACATCATCATCCGGCCGGTGACGCTCAGCCTGCGGTTGTTCGCCAACATGTTCGCCGGCCACCTGCTGGTGCTGGTCTTCGCCGGTGGCGGTGAATACCTGCTGTTCCAGACCGAGCCGTTCATCAACAAGCTCGCCGGTGGCGCTGCGCTGATCTTCTCCCTGGCGGTGTTCGCGCTGGAGACCTTCGTCGCTGCGATCCAGGCCTACATCATCACGGTGCTCAGCGCCCAGTACATCGGATCAGCCCTTGCTGACGATCACTGATCGTCGGACCGCGACCGCAGTCCGACCGATCGACAACCCAACACTTCTGGCTCTGGTGGCCAGCAGAAACCCTGACCGGGAAAGGAAAGAGCTGTAATGACCCCAATGGAACTCAATGGCAACATCGCCATCATCGGCTACGGCCTGGGGGCAATCGGCCCGGGCATCGGCGTGGGCCTGATCTTCGCCGCTGTCATCCAGGGCACGGCCCGGCAGCCGGAAGCTCGTGGCGCCATGATGGGCACCGCATGGATCGGTATGGCACTGACCGAGGCGCTGGCGATGATCGGCATCGCCCTGGCCTTCGTCTTCGCCGGCCAGTAAGGCTTTCTTCATGATCAACTACCTGGCACCCCTGGCGACCGAGAACCCGATCATCCCGGGCTCGGCCGCCGAGATCATCGCGGCCGCGGTGTTCATGTGCATCTTGACGTACATCATCGCCAAGGTCGTTGTGCCCCGCTTCGAGAAGACCTACGCCGACCGTGCCGCCGCGATCGAGGGCGGCATCAAGAAGGCCGAGCAGGCGCAGGCCGAGGCTCAGGCGGCGCTGGAGTCCTACCAGGCCCAGCTCGCCGATGCTCGTGGCGAGGCCAACCAGATCAAGGAGCAGGCCAAGACCGAGGGCGCCCAGATCGTCGCCGAGATGCGCGAGCGGGCACAGGCCGAGGCAGACCGGATCGTCGCCGCAGCGCATTCGCAGTTGGAAGCCGAGCGGAGTCAGATCGTCGGTCAGATGCGCGGTGAGCTGGGTGGCCTGGCCACCTCGTTGGCCGGTCGGATCGTCGGTGAGTCGCTGGACGACGACGAACGGGCTCGGCGTACCGTCGACCGGTTCATCGCCGATCTGGAGTCCTCCGACTCAGCACCGCAAGGAGCAGACGTCAAGTGAGCATCGAGTCCGAAGCCGCAGTCGCCGAGCTGGACGCCGCCCTGGACCGGATCCAGGTCAGCGACGGCCTGGCCGACGAATTGTTCAGCGTGGTCGATCTGCTGGACGCCACCCCGGCCCTGCGCCGGGCGCTGACCGATCCGAGCACGCCGACCGAACGCCGGCAGGCGTTGGCCAACGGCTTGCTGCAGGGCAAGGTCAGCGAAGCGACCGTCGGCCTGGTGGCCGAGGCGGTCGGCAAGCGGCTCGGTCATCGTGCCCTCACCGACGGGCTGGAACGACAGGCCGTCCGGGCAGTCCTCAAGGTCGCCGAAGGCAACAACGCGCTGGACGAGGTCGAGGATCAGCTCTTCCGGTTCGGCCGGGTCGTCGAGGGTGATCCGGCCCTGCGGGCGGCGATCACCGATCGGTCCAGCACGGTCGACCGGCGGCAGAGCCTGGTCGACAGCCTGCTGGGCGGCAAGGCGACCGCCCAGACCGTGCAGCTGGCCAAGCGAGCGGTGGCAGCGCGGGATCGCAACTTCTCTCGGACGTTGAACGGCTACGTCGAGGGCGCGGCTGCACTGCGGAACCGGGTGATCGCGACCGTACGGGTGGCCCGTCCGCTGGAGTTGGAGCAGCGACAGCGGCTGCAGGCAGCCCTGGCCGGGCAGGTCGGCCGGGACGTCGCGATCCAGGAGATCGTCGATCCCCAGCTGATCGGCGGGATCCGGGTCGAACTCGGTGACGAGGTCATCGAGGGCACCGTCGCCGGGCGGTTGGACCAGGTCCGGCGCCAGTTCGGCTAGCCCGACGGGCCGGATGTCCGGCACGTACGGTTGAACGAAGAACAACACACCAGAGACTCATCAGATCAGGAACGAAGGCGATGGCAGAACTCACGATTCGCCCGGAGGAGATCCGGGAAGCCCTGGACGACTACGTCCGGAATTACACCCCGGAGACCTCCAGCCGCGAAGAGGTCGGCACCGTGGTCAGCTCCGGTGACGGCATCGCGCGCGTTGAGGGTCTGCCGTCCGCGATGGCCAACGAACTGCTGCAGTTCGAGAACGGCACCATCGGCATCGCGCAGAACCTGGACACCCGCGAGATCGGCGTCGTCGTGATGGGCGACTCCGAGGGCATCGAGGAAGGGTCGACGGTCAAGAGCACCGGCGACATCCTGTCGGTCGATGTCGGTGACGGTTACCTCGGCCGCGTCGTCGACGCGCTCGGCCGTCCGATCGACGGTCTGGGTGACATCCAGGGGGTCGACGGTCGTCGTGACCTGGAGATCCAGGCCGCCGGCGTGATGGACCGGCAGGAGGTCCGGCAGCCGATGCAGACCGGCATCAAGGCCATCGACGGCATGATCCCGATCGGCCGTGGTCAGCGACAGTTGATCATCGGCGACCGCAAGACCGGCAAGACCGCGATCGCGGTCGACACGATCATCAACCAGAAGGACAACTGGGCCACCGGCGACCCGGAGCAGCAGGTCCGCTGCATCTACGTCGCGGTCGGTCAGAAGGCCTCGACCGTCGCCTCGGTGCGTTCGCAGCTGGAGGAGAACGGCGCGCTGGAGTACACGACCATCGTGTCCGCACCGGCCTCCGATCCGGCCGGCTACAAGTACATCGCCCCCTACACCGGCTCGGCCATCGGTCAGCACTGGATGTACCAGGGCAAGCACGTCCTGATCGTCTTCGACGACCTGTCCAAGCAGGCCGAGGCCTACCGCGCGATGTCGCTGCTGCTGCGTCGCCCGCCGGGCCGCGAGGCGTACCCCGGTGACGTCTTCTACTTGCACTCCCGGCTGCTGGAGCGTTGCGCCAAGCTGTCCGACGAGCTCGGCGGCGGGTCGATGACCGGGCTGCCGATCATCGAGACCAAGGCCAACGACGTCTCGGCCTACATCCCGACCAACGTCATCTCGATCACCGACGGCCAGATCTTCCTGCAGTCCGATCTGTTCAACGCCAATCAGCGTCCGGCGATCGACGTCGGCATCTCGGTGTCCCGGGTCGGTGGATCGGCGCAGACGAAGGCGATGAAGACCGCCGCGTCCCCGCTGAAGACCGAGCTGGCGCGGTACCGCGACATGCAGGCGTTCGCGATGTTCGCCTCCGACCTGGACGCCACCACCCGCCGGCAGCTGGACCGTGGTGCCCGACTGATGGAGCTGCTCAAGCAGCCGCAGTTCGACCCGTATCCCTTCGAGGAGCAGACGGTCAGCATCTGGGCCGGCCTGGACGGGCAGTTCGACGACGTCCCGACCAACGACGTGCTGCGCTTCGAGCGGGAGTTCCTGGAGAGCCTGCGGCACGGCGAGTCCGGCGTGCTGGCCGGGATCCGGGAGTCCAAGAAGTTCGACGACTCCACCGGTGAGGCGATCCGGGCGGCCGTTGCGGAGTTCAAGAAGGGCTTCAAGACCTCGGACGGCAACTTCCTGAGCGCGGGCAACGAGCAGCACGCCCCGCTGGATGCCGACGAGGTCGAGCAGGAACAGATCGTCAAGCAGTCCCGATGACGTTCGTGCATGCTGATCCCCAGCGGAGGAGAGGACGGGTGAGGGCCTGATGCCAGCATCCCTGCGTGAGCTGCGAGCCCGTCGGGCTTCTGCCAGCAACATCAAGAAGATCACCCGGGCGATGGAGCTGATCGCGGCGTCCCGGATCGTCAAGGCCCAGCAGCGGGCCAAGGCGGCGGCGCCGTACCAGGCCGAGTTGACCCGTGCGGTGTCGGCGCTGGCGACCTTCTCCAATGTCGATCATCCGTTGCTGACCGAGGCCGAACGGCCGACCCGGGCGGCGGTGCTGTTGATCACCTCCGACCGCGGTCAGGCCGGTGCCTACTCCTCGACGGTGATCCGGGAGGGCGAGCAGCTGCGCGAGTTGTTGGCCGGCAAGGGCCTGGAGGTCGTTCCGTTCCTGTCCGGTCGCAAGGCCGCGGCGTTCTACCACTTCCGCAACCGGCCGGTCGCCGGGGAGTGGAGCGGCTACTCCGACGGTCCGACCTACGCCGATGCCAAGGCGATTGCCGACGGGATGCTGGAGGCGTTCAACACCCCGACCGATCAGGGCGGCGTGGACGAGATCCACATCGTCTACACCCGGTTCGTGTCGATGATCACCCAGCGGGTCGAGGTCATCCGGTTGGCGCCGCTGGAGGTCATCGAGGGCGAGGCACCGCCGTCGACCGACGAACTGCTTCCGTTGTACGACTTCGAGCCCAGCGGCGAGCGGGTGCTGGAAGAACTGCTCCCGCTGTACGTCGCCAGCCGGATCCACTTCTGCCTGCTGCAGGGCGCGGCCTCGGAGCTGGCCGCCCGGCAGCGGGCGATGAAGTCGGCGACCGACAACGCCGAAGACCTGATCCAGAAGCTGACCCAGGAAGCCAACCAGGTCCGGCAGGCAGGCATCACCCAGGAGATCAGCGAGATCGTGGGTGGCGTCGACGCCTTGGCCAATGCTGGCGCTGAAAACGACTGAGCCGACGAGACCGAGTTAAGAAGTAGAGGGAAATCATGACTTCGACTGTCGAAGAAACCCAACAGGAAAAGACGCTCGGCGTCGGCCGGGTCGCCCGGGTGATCGGCCCCGTGGTGGACATCGAGTTCCCCGCGGACGCGATGCCCGACATCATGAACGCGCTCACCGTGGAGATCACCACCAAGGAGGGCACCCGCAGCATGACCCTCGAGGTCGAGCTGCACATCGGTGACAACCTGGTCCGGGCGATCGCGCTGAAGCCGACCGACGGTCTGCGTCGCGGCACCGAGGTGAAGGACACCGGAGCACCGATCTCGGTCCCGGTGGGCGATGTCACCAAGGGCCACGTCTGGAACGTCACCGGCGAGCTGCTGAACGCCGATCCGGCAAGCGTCGAGATCACCGAGCGGTGGCCGATCCACCGCCCGGCGCCGAAGTTCGACCAGCTCGAGGCCAAGACCGAGATGCTGGAGACCGGCATCAAGGTGATCGACCTGCTGACCCCGTACGTGCAGGGCGGCAAGATCGGACTGTTCGGCGGCGCCGGCGTCGGCAAGACCGTTCTGATCCAGGAGATGATCTACCGGATCGCGCAGCTGCACTCGGGCACCTCGGTGTTCGCCGGTGTGGGCGAGCGGACCCGTGAGGGCAACGACCTGATCAACGAGATGGAAGAGATGGGCGTGTTCTCCGACACCGCCCTGGTCTTCGGCCAGATGGACGAGCCGCCGGGCACCCGGCTGCGGATCGCGCTGACCGGTCTGACGATGGCGGAGTACTTCCGCGACGTGCAGAACCAGGACGTGCTGCTCTTCATCGACAACATCTTCCGGTTCACCCAGGCCGGCTCGGAGGTCTCCACCCTGCTCGGCCGGATGCCGTCCGCGGTGGGTTACCAGCCGACCCTGGCCGACGAGATGGGTCAGCTGCAGGAGCGGATCACCTCGACCCGTGGTCACTCGATCACCTCGATGCAGGCGATCTACGTGCCGGCCGACGACTACACCGACCCGGCACCGGCGACCACGTTCGCCCA
Source organism: Microlunatus soli (assembly GCF_900105385.1). NCBI lineage: Bacteria > Bacillati > Actinomycetota > Actinomycetes > Propionibacteriales > Propionibacteriaceae > Microlunatus > Microlunatus soli. Next base: position 5,978,147 of record NZ_LT629772.1, read on the forward strand.
CCTGGACGCGACCACCGAGCTGTCCCGTGACATCGCGGCCCGTTCGCTCTACCCGGCGGTGGACCCGCTGACCTCGACATCCCGGATCCTGGATGCGCAGTACATCGGTCAGCACCACTACGACGTGGCGAACTCGGTGAAGGCGATCCTGCAGAAGAACAAGGAGCTGCAGGACATCATCGCCATCCTCGGTGTCGATGAGCTTTCTGAAGAGGACAAGATCGTCGTCGCCCGGGCCCGCCGGATCGAGCAATTCCTCAGCCAGAACACCTACATGGCCGAGAAGTTCACCAACGTCCCGGGTTCGAACGTGCCGCTGGCCGACACCATCGAGTCGTTCCGGATGATCGTGGACGGCGAGGTCGACCACATCGCCGAGCAGGCCTTCTTCAACGTCGGCAGCATGGACGACGTGCAGAAGACCTGGTCCGAGATGCAGAAGGACGCCTGATCGGCCATGGCAGATCCGCTTGAGGTACGCGTCGTCTCCGCCGACGAGGTGGTCTGGTCCGGTGACGCCGAGAGCGTCATCGCCAAGACCGTCGAGGGTGACATCGGCATCCTCGCCGGCCACGAGCCGGTGCTGTCGCTGCTCGCGCCGGGCGGCGTCGAGGTGCTGCTGCCGGGCGGGCAGCGCGAGATCGTCGCCGTCGACGGCGGCTTCATCTCCGTGGCCAAGGGCCGAGTCTCGGTGATCAGCGAGTACGCCCGGATGGGGCAGGGCATCTCCGTGGACCAGGCCGAGCGCGCGTTGGCCGATGCTCGTGCCAAGCTTGATGCAGGCGAGGACGACGAGGAGACTCGCAAGGCATACCGGCGTGCCGAGGCTCAGCTCAGCGCAGCCCGCAAGGCGAACTGAGCAGCGGCAGCCGGGACTGGACTCGAGGAGGTACGGGGCAAGGTGGTCTTCGGCTGGCTGAGCGCGCTCGAGGTCATCGGGGTCATCCTGGTGCTCCTCGGGCTCTGCCTGGTCGGCCTGGCCGTCCGGCGCCGGTGGCTCGCCCGTAACGGCGGCACCTTCGAGTGCAGCATGAGCCGGCACGTGGTGTCGGCCGCCGCGGTCGGCAACAAGCCCACGTCCGATTCCTCATCGTCCGATGACACGACTCCGAGCCCCCGATGGGTGCTCGGAGTCGCTCGTTACAGCGGCGAGAATTTCGAGTGGTTCCGGTTCTTCTCGCTGGCCTGGTGGCCGAAGTACACGTTCCTGCGCAGCCAGGTCTCGGTCCTCGACCACCGGCTCCCGGCCCCCTCGGAGGCGGTCGCGCTGTACGCCGATCAGGAGATCGTCACCGTCTCGATCGGCACCGGCGACCGGACCGAGCGGCGGCAACTGGCGATGACCCCGGAATCGCTGACCGGCATGATGAGCTGGCTGGAGGCCGCGCCCCCAGGAATCGGCCGCTACTGAATGCCGGCGCGACGAGACGCCGTACCGCGGCTGATGAACGACGCCTTCCGCGCGCTGGTCGCCGGGCTGCTGAGTACCGTGCCGGCGGTTGCGGTGATCGTCGTCGTCTTCCCGCCCGGCGCAGATGACGTGCGGAGTCGCGCACTCGGACTGGGTGGCGGCATGATCTATCTGGCGTTCTACCAACTGATCTATCAGCTGATCACCTGGTTGGTGTTCCGGCGCCCGGACGCGGCATCGCTTCGGGATTGGGCGATCGCCAGCCGGCCGCGGACCAGGACCCAGCGACAGGTTCAGTTCTGGCTCGGGTCGGGTGCGATCAACTGGGGAGTGTCGGCCGCGATGCTCGCCCTGCTGGCCGTTGTCGCCCTGGCCTCCCGTGGATTCAGCGGCGCCCCGGTGCTGCTGGCCATCGCCGTGGTCACGGTGGTGGTCAGCACTCGGCGCGGAAGGGGAGAAGCGCGCCTTCTCCGAGGGAGCGCTGGCCACCGAGCTGGACGATCCGCTGACCGTCGACAAGATCGACAGGATCCTTGCCGAGATCGGAGTCGGTTGACCGATCTCGGTGGCCGGACGGCGGACGGATAAGCGGTGGCTCGGCTGCGGCGGTATTGGCAGACTCGGGCAGATGGTGCCGGTGAGGGTGCTGGAGATCGAGGTCGGTGAAGACCTTGTCGACAGGTGGCGTGACTGGTTCGCGCCGGCGGTCCAGCCGTTCCGGACCGACATTCTCCAACCCCAGGTGGCTGCTGCTCTTCCCATCAGGCGGGTCGAGCCGACACCAGAGTGGACCGACACGTTCTTCATGTACCACGGGGCCTGGACCTGGCTCACCGAAGAAGAGTTCGGCGCGCTTCGGCCGAGCGTGCGACGGAGTCTGCGGGCGGCACGTCGGAGAACTGTACGTCCCAAGTTGATGCCGGTATGGCCGTCGGAGCTGGCACGAGCCGGCGACGAGCTGATGTTCAACTGGGTTGCGTCGGGGGCGGTCCGCCCGAGCCGCCACGAGAGTGTTGCCAGCACGGTGTGGACCCACGCCCACCCGGTGCTGCCGCAGGCCGAGCGGCTCGCCGGTACCTTCGCCGTCAGCGGCTCGGGCGCCAACTGCTTCGGCACCGTGCTGGCGGCCACCGGCCTGGATGTCAGCGACGTGCTGGTCGGGCCGGTCAGGTTTCAGGCCTGGCTCGACGAGCACACGGAACCCATCAGCGGCACCGCGTTCGATGATCAGCCCGGCGTGGTGTTCGCCTGGACCGAGCATGGAGATCTGGCCCACGCAACCGTGACAGTCGGTGACGGTTGGATGCTGGCCAAGCCGTCGCAAGCTTGGTCGAGCCCGCGGTTGGTCAACACCGTTCGCGAGGTCGTCACCTCGTGGCGGTATCCGGACACCAGCCTGTCGCGGTATCGCATCGTTCGGTGACGAGAGGTACAACTCGGCCGACGGCGTCGTTGTCGGTCTCAGCATCGCTGCGGTCACGAGTTCGGTCACCTGCGCCCTCGCTGTCCGCGTCGTCCGGTTGTGCCGTCCGGATGTTGATCGCCTCCACGAGCATGATCTGCGAGTTGGGTGCCGGACGTGACCGACGTCAAGGCGGATCGAAGGGACGACCGTGCGACTCTATCTGTCCTCACAGCAATTGGGCAGAGCGCCGGAGGAGTTGATCAAGCTGTTCAACGGTCGTACGCGGATCGCGGTGATCGCCAACGGCGGCTACCTGGATGATCTTGGTAACCAGCACGGCCGGCTCGTCGCTCGAGGGGTCTCTTCCGACTGGCCCGCCGACACCAAGGTGATCATCGCCCGGATGTAGCGCTCGACGACGATCGCCGGGACTCCGCCGAGGTCGCGGTCGACCTGATCGCTACGACCGGCGCTGCCGCCGAGACCGAGGTCGTCAGGCCGTGACCTGTCGCGCCGACCACTCCGATCGAAGCAGCCCCATCAGCACGATGTCCTCGTAGTGCCCGCGCACCCAGGCATGCTCGCGTTGCCGACCCTCCAGCTCGAATCCGGCCTTCTGATAGGCACGGATCGCACCGACGTTGGACTCGATTGCCTGCAGATGGACACGGCGCAGATTGCAGCGGACGAAGGCGAACTCGACGAGCTGGGTGATCGCGATGGTCCCGATCCCGCGTCCGCGGGCCTCGGCGATCAGAGCGATGCCGATCTCGGCGTGGCGGGCCAGCTGGTCGAATCCGAACAGTGAGATGCTGCCGACGGCTCGGCCGTCCACGTCGACGACGAAGCGGACGGCTGCTCCGGAATCCGACGCCGCTGCGGCGACCCGTGCGTCGTACGCTTCTCGGGTCAGCGGGGCGGGCGAATCGGGGCCGCGCTCCTCCCAGGTGTCCAGATCTGCGGCGAGCTGGAACAGGACATCGTGGTCGTCATCGGTACGGGATCGCAGCGTGACGGTGGACGGTTCGGACACCACAGGGACGTTACCGACCGCTGGGTCGGCAGGGAAGTGGATTCGGCCCCGTGCCGGACCGGTACGGGTTCTGGGCAATGGCTTGTCGATCAAGGTCGCCGGGTGGTCCGGTGCTGCTTGTCGATCTTGTGGTGACGGGCCGGATCGATCACGGATCGGACGTCGAAGAAGTGTTTCAGGACTGCGTTGTCGCCGTCCAGGGTCGAGGCGAGCCGGATGCCGTCGACGTTGATCCTGGCCTGTCGGAGCGAACCGGCGTGTTTCTGCATCCAGGCCGGGCTGCTGGCGTCGACGTTGAAGAAGAAGTTGAAGCCGTCGGCATGCAGATAGCGGTATTTGGCGTTGTCCCTGCCGTACGGCTGTACACCGCTGATGTCGGCGCCGAACGGATAGATCAGCAGGTCCGTCGGACCGGTGAGTGGCCGGACCTCGCGATCCCAGCGCCGGGTGTCGGCCTTCAGCACGCCGAGTCCGGTGCTGGTGAAGTTGAGGTGGCCCCAGCTGTGCGAGGCGAGCTGCCAGCCGTCGGCCTTGATCGCCGTCGCCACCCTCTTCGCCGTCCTGCGCTGCTCTGCGAAGTCCTTGCGGTTGCCGTATTCGCGGTGCGAGGTGCGGTAGCCGAGGATGCCGTTGTAGCCGGTCAGCCCGAGCACCCCCTTCGCACCCCGGTAGCCGAAGTCGGGGTGAGCTGCGACGAAGTCGTCCAGCACCGGCAGCAGGTCGTAACTTCCTTGTACGGTGCGTTTGTCCGGGCGGACGTAGGTGTTGGTGATCTTGCCGTCGGCGTCGACGGTGAGATTTGTGGCGAAACCGTCGCCACGCATGTATTCGTAGTAGTTGACGTCGTCCTGACTGATCACCAGCGGCTTCTTGCCGGCCGGCAGGATGATCTTCTGATAGCGCATCGCGCCACGAGCGTCGGGACGCGCGATCTGGCGCGGCAGCACCAGCACATATCCGCGGCGACGCAGCTGCGGCAGCATCGCGCGGAACTCGTCGACAGTGACCATGTAGTCCCGATAGCCCTGGGCCCGGCTTCCGGCATGGAACGCTCGCTGCGGGTCGACGATCAAGCTGTGGAAGAACAGATGCGGGATCTGATCCATCCGCTTCCAGGCATGCGCGGAGCGCTGTTGCTTCTTGATCGAGCGGATTAACTGTCGCGCCCGGGTGCTGTGGACCGCGCTCAGTGTCTGCAGGGCGGCGGGGTAGTCGTAGCCGCGAGCCTGGCGTTGGGCCTTGAGGATCGCAGCCGGTGCGGCAGTGTCGGGAGACGGCTTCCGTGACGGTCGATCACCCGGATGTTGATCATCGCCCTGTGGTATCGAACAACCGGCCAATATCAGCAGTGCGGTGAACACAGCGATCACCGCACGCGACGAACTGCGCAGCATTGAAGACTTCCTCCACCCCGACCCGATTCACCCCGACCCGATTCACCCGGCCTGATTTCATCCGGCCGGGTCACACCCCGCACGGGAGGCTAGGGGAAGGTGGGGGCAGGATCACGATCCACCACGGCAGGTGATCACGCCGTGGGACGATCGTGTCCTGGCTGTGAGGTCGGGGGAGCCCTCAGAGGTCGAGTACGGCCTCGACCGGCAGATGGTCCGACGGATACTGCCCGCCCGGAGCCTCGTCGACCATCCGCGCGGATTCGACGGTGATCTTGTCGTTGACCAGGATCCAGTCGATCCGGATGCCCTCGGGGTCGGGATCGGCGTAGTTGTTGAACGTCCCCAGCCGCGGGCCACGGTCGACTGCACTCAGGTAGGCGTCCCGCAGACCCGCTGCGGTCAGAATCGCGTACGGCTCGGAATCCTCGCCCACATTGAAATCGCCCATCACCACCAGCGGCTGATCATGATCAACCGCCGCGGCCCTGGCGGCCAGCAGTTCCGCCGACTTGACCTGAGCCGATGCCACCTCATGATCGACATGAGTGGTGATCACGGTGAACGTCCGACCGTCGATCAGCCGGCGGAACCCGGCGACGGAGAACATCCGTGGGAAATGCGTACCCCAGGTCCGAGAGCCGATCACGTCCGGGGTGTCGGACAGCCACTGATGCCGAACGTCGATCAACTCCACGGTGTCGGAGTTGTAGAAGATCGCCGAGTATTCCTCGGCATTCTCCGACCCGTCATCGTGATGTCGGTGCTCGGCCGCCATCCGATATCGCTCACCCAATCCGGCCCCGATGTCGGCAAGCTGATGATCGAGCCCTTCCTCGGTGCCCAGCACATCCGGCGCCAGCCGCGTGAGCAACTCGATCATCGGCTCTCGGCGCCGCGACCACGGCTGCGGATCGTTCTCACTGGCAAACCGTAGGTTGTAACTGACGATCTTGATGATGACTCCTGGCAGCTGTTCCGGATCGTACGGGGACGGTAGTTGATGGCGACAAGCTCAGGGTGATTGGTTTTCAGACTCGTGCGGCCCCTTCACGGTCCTTCGCAAGCTCAGGACCGTACTGCACGAAGAGCGAGCCGCGGCACCCAGGTGAGCCGTGGGGTTGGGGCATCGAGTCATGGTGTGGTGGGCGTAAAGCGACCTTCCGGGCGAGCCTGCGAGCTCGGAATCGCCTCGGGCAAGACTCGATGCCCCAACCCCACGGCGTAGGGCACAGACCCGCGACAGCTCGGAAGAAGAGCAGACCTCAGTTGGCGAAGGCAGCGTCGAAGGAGGATTCGGACGGCTTGATGGCGTTCATGCCGCGGGCGAAGTCCAACGCCTCGGGAGCGCCGGCGAGACGATCCATCCCGGCGTCCTCCCACTCGATCGAGATCGGGCCGCCGTAGGAGATGGTGTTCAACATCCGGAAGATGTCCTCCCACGGGGTGTCGCCGCGACCGGTGGAGATGAAGTCCCAACCACGTCGCGGATCGGCCCAGGGCAGGTGCGAGGAGAGTCGGCCGTTGCGGCCGTTGTTCATCCGGACCTTGGTGTCCTTGCAGTCGACGTGCAGGATCTTGTCCTTGAAGTCCCACAGGAATCCGACGGTGTCCAGCCCCTGCCAGACCATGTGCGACGGGTCGAAGTTGAGCCCGAAGCCGGGACGGTGATCGATCGCGTCCAGCATCGCCACGGTGGACCAGTAGTCATAGGCGATCTCACTGGGGTGCACCTCGTGGGCGAACCGGACACCGACCTCGTCGAAGACGTCGATGATCGGGTTCCAGCGATCGGCGAAGTCCTTGTAGCCGGCCTGGATCACGTCGTCGCCGACCGGCGGGAACATCGCCACGTAATGCCAGATCGAGGAGCCGGTGAAGCCGATCACGGTGTCCACGCCGAAGGCGGCGGCGGCCCGGGCGGTGGTCTTCATCTCCTCGGCGGCCCGCTGCCGGACACCTTCGGGATCGCCGTCGCCCCAGACCCGCGGGTTGACCATCGACTTGTGCCGGTCGTCCAGGATCGCCTCACAGACCGCCTGGCCGTTGAGGTGGTTGGAGATCGCCCAGCAGCCCAGACCGTTCTGCTCCAGGATGTCCTTGCGTTCCTGGACGTAGGACTCGTCCTCGGCGGCGCGAGCGACATCGAAATGATCACCCCAGCAGGCGATCTCCAGACCGTCGTAGCCCCACTCGCCGGCCAACCGGCAGATCTCGGTGAACGGCAGATCCGCCCACTGTCCGGTGAACAAGGTGACCGGACGGTCCTGTTTCGGCTTGGCGACACCGGTCGCTTCGCGGCCGAGGGCGGGGTAGTTGCTGGCGCTGGTCATACTGCGAACTCCTGTACGTCGATGGACATCTTCAGCTTGTACGTTCCCCGCCGGGTTTCCAGAGCACCTCGGACTCGGTGCCGTTGGCGATCCGGCTGAGGATGAAGAGCAGGTCGGACAGGCGGTTGAGGTAGCCGACCGCTTGGAGGTTGATGCCGCCGGGCCGGTCGGTCCCGGCCGGCGGTTCGCTGCCGAACTGGGTCACGGCCTGCCACGCCGTCCGCTCGGCCCGGCGGGTGATCGTCCGCGCGACATGCAACTGCGCACCCGCACGATTGCCACCCGGCAGGATGAACGAACGGAGCTTCGGCACTTCGGCGGTGAAGGCGTCACACCAGGCCTCCAACCGCTGGATGTAGTCCGCGGTGATCCGTAGCGGCTCGAACTCGTAGCTGTCGGCCAACGGATTGCCCAGGTCGGCGCCGAGGTCGAAGAGTTCGTTCTGGATCTGGGCCAACACGGTGCTGACCCGTTCGGTGAGCTCGCCGGAGGCGAGCGCGACGCCGATCGCGGCGTTGGCCTCGTCGACGTCGCCGTAGGCAGCGACCCGCAGGTCGGTCTTCTCGGTGACCGCCATGTTCACCAACCGGGTCTGCCCGTGATCACCGGTTCGGGTGTAGATCCGGGTGAGATTCACCATGGTGCCACCCTATTGCGCTCGGTCCGGACGGGGCGGCGCGGGGGCGAGGATCGGTACGGTCCACGGCGGATTGCGAAGGTGGCGAAGATCACCGGTTCGACCGACACCGAATGGGTCTACTGTCGTTCTGATGAGAGCCGCGACCGTCCGGGTGCGGCCATTCCGCTTTGAGGAAGTGACTGGTCATGCGGGTGATCCGCCCGTTCGACTCCATCGCGGCGACCGACGTGGAGACCGCCGGCGGCAAGGGTGCCAATCTCGGTGAGCTGACGGCTGCCGGACTGCCGGTGCCACCAGGATTCGTGATCGCCACCGCCGGCTACGACGCCTTCGTCGAACACACCGGTATCGGTGACAAGATCGCTGCCGCGGCCGACGAGGTCGGCGAAGATGATCATCAGGCAGCTGACCGGGCGGCGGCGCAGATCGCGGGTTTCTTCGCCGGTGCAACGATCCCGGCCCACATCGCCGAGCAGATCATCGACGGCTACCGGGCGATGGGTGATCGGGTAGCGGTCGCGGTGCGTTCGTCGGCGACGGCAGAGGACCTGGCCGATGCCAGCTTCGCCGGCCAGCAGGACACCTATCTGAACATCCGCGGTGATGATCACCTGCTGGCGGCGGTCCGCGACTGCTGGGCATCGTTGTGGACTCCCCGTGCGATCGCCTACCGCCGTCGGCGAGGCATCGATCCGCGGACGGTCAGCCTGGCCGTCGTCGTCCAACAGCTGGTCGAGGCAGACGCCGCCGGCGTCCTGTTCACCGCCAACCCGACCAACGGGCGCCGGGACGAGACGGTGATCTCGGCGGCCTGGGGGTTGGGGGAGTCGGTGGTCGGCGGGACCGTGACCACCGACAATCTGACCGTCCGCAGATCTCAGGGGCGTTGGGTGATCACCGACCGTGACGTCGCCGACAAGCAGCTGCAGACCGTACGGACCGAGGCCGGTACCGAGGAGATCGCGGTGCCCGACGGGCTGCGTCGCCGTCCGGTGTTGACCGACACCGACGCGATCGGGCTGGCCGAGCTGGGCGATCGGGTCGCCGAACACTACGGCCGACCGATGGATCTGGAATGGGCGCGCGCCGGGGGTGACCTGTGGCTGGTGCAGGCCCGGGCGATCACCGCACTGCCCGACCCGGTGGGCGATGCACCGACCGACTGGCCGGTGCCCGACCCGAAGCGGGTGTACTTCCGGGCCAGCATCGTGGAGATGATGCCCGAGCCGTTGACGCCGCTCTTCGGTGATCTGATCGAGCCGGCAGTGGTCGGCAGCCTGGGTGAACTGTTGGGCAGCCTGCTCGGACCGTTGACTCCGCATGAGCTGGTCACGTTCCCGACGGTCAACGGCTACGCCTACTACGCCTATCGCTGGGCGGACCTGCTGAAGATGACGGCCCTGTCACCGGCCGCCATGATCAGGATCTTCAGCGGCGGAACCGGCGGTGCCGAGAAACAATGGCGAACGGTCTATCGGCCGCAGTATCAGCAGACGGTGCGCAGCTGGACCGAGAAGGATGCCGCGACGCTGTCAGCCGCCGAGTTGCTCACCGGAGCAACCGAGCTGTTGGCGGCAGGCTGCCGTTATTACACCGGTGTCCAGCAGGTGATCCCGGTCGCGGCCATGACCGAGACGTCGTTCGCCCGGTTGTATCGACCGTTCCGGCGGGCCGGCGATCCGGAGCCGACGACGTTCGTGCTCGGTCTGGAGAGCGCCCCGATGCGTGCCGAACGCGAACTGTACGGGCTCGGCCGGTGGTGCCGCGAGCAACCGGGCCTGCTGGACGCCCTGAGCGCGGTGGATTCCGACGGTCTGGTCGGTGGACCTGCACCCCAGGGCGTCGCGACAGAGGTGTGGCAGCAGTGGCAACAGCGGATCGGTGACTACCTGAAAGAGTTCGGCCACACCATCTCCGACCTCGACTTCAGCAACCCGGTCGCGGCCGACGATCCGTCGGCGGTGTTGGAAACCGTACGATTCCACGCCCGCGACGACCGGCCGCGGGAAGAGGCCGATCCGGCCGTACGGCAGCGCCGGCTGGCCGACGAACGGCAGCGGGCAACCTCGGCCCTGCTGGCCCGGACCGGGCCTGCCCGGCGAGTGATCGGGCCGGTGTTGGCCAAGGCCCAGCGGTACGGCGGCGTTCGTGAAGACGCGTTGGCCGACGTCGGCCTGGGGTGGCCGCGGATCCGGCAGTTGCTGGCCGAGCTGGGCCGACGCCTCGTCGACCACGGTCTGCTCGCGGAGGCCGACGACGTCTACTGGCTCCGGGCCGACGAGATCGGCTCGCTGGTTGCTGTCCTGGACGACGCCGGTGAGCCGTCGGTGGGTCCCGACGAACTGGCCGCAAGCATCGCCGACCGCCGGATGTCCTGGCGCGGCCGACGGACGGTCACGCCGCCACAGATGCTTCCGGTCGAGTCCCGGATGAATCGGATGATGAACCGCTGGATGCCGGCGGTCGAAAGCTCCGGGGACGGCCCCGAGCTGCACGGACTGGGCGCCAGCGGCGGCAAGATCACCGGCCGGGCATGCCTGATCAATGATCACTCCGACTTCGCCGCGATGCGGCCGGGGATGATCATCGTCGCCAAGATCACCACACCGGCCTACACGCCGCTGTTCGCGATGGCCGGCGGGGTTGTCACCGACATCGGCGGTCCGTTGAGTCACAGCTCGATCGTGGCCCGCGAATACGGCATCCCGGCCGTGCTCGGCACCGGTGATGCGACCCGTCGGATCAAACACGGCGACGAGATCACGGTGGACGGCACCGCCGGTCTGGTCACCCTTCCCGACGACGATTCAGCCCCCGAAGACGTTTCAGCTGTTGCATCAGGTCAGCGCGTCGAGGCGGGCTGACCGCGCCGAGGCGTCGGACCGGTCGGCTCGTGACCGCCGTCGAACGGAAAGAGCCACCAGCAAGCAACCGAAGGCGATCGTCGCGGTGACGGCGCGTGCGGTATTCCAGGCCGCCCACCGGGCGGCGTTCAGTTCGGCTCGGAGAGCGGCGAAGTCAGCGCTAGCGGCTGGCTCGTCGATCGTCCGGAGTCTGGTGTTCAGCGGTTCGTTGACGGCGAAGGTGATCATGATCGCGGTCAGATAGGCCACCAATGCCGCCAGGATCCAGGGCAGTGCCGTACGCCGGCCGGTCCGTACCTGCAGTGCCCCGGCCGCGACGGTGAACAGCAGCGCTCCGCTGAACTCGACTCCCAGGAAGAAGGGGTTGTTGATCGAGGCGTCCAACGACCGGAACGCCAGCACGAAGGTGCGGTCGTCGACGTCAGCGAGGCCGGGCATGATCGTGTTCGACCAGTCGGTGAAGACACCGGCAGTGAGTCCGGTGGTCAGGGTGGCGATGATCAGGATCGCGGTGCCGATCGATCCGTTGGTACCGCTGTGTCGTGATGTCATGACTCCAGCAAAGCCGTTGGCCGATGCCGGCGGCCATGCGTCAGACGCGCAGCACCATGTGCGTTCGTTGCTATCCTCGGCCGAGTCCCATCAGCCGGGCGCCGTTGGTCCAGAGCACGTCGCGCAGCCAGTCCCTGCCGAGGTCGAGTCGCTGCAACGATTCGATCTGGTGGGCGTACGGATAGGGGATGTTGGGGAAGTCGCTGCCCAAAACGATCTTGGGTTGCAGGTCGGCCAGCCGCGACCGATAGCCGGGCGGCATCGGCGCGAGCGACTCGACGTAGTCCGTGGCCACCATCGTGGTGTCCAGGTGTACGCGGTCGTATTCCATCGCGAGGTCGGCGAACTCGTCGTACTCAGGCAGTCCGGCATGGGCGATCACCAGCGTGAGCCGGGGGAATCGGGTCAGCAGTCGACGGACCGGTTCGATGCCGGTGTGTACGCCCGGATGTGGTCCGGATCCGCAGTGGATGACAATCGGGATGGCCTTGTCCTGCAGCAGATCCCAGGCACCGTCGAGCAGTCGATCGTCGGGGGCGAATCCACCGACCTGGATGTGTACCTTGAACAGCCGCGCACCGGCGTCGACGGCGTCGCGGACATCGGCCGCTGCGGTCGGCTCGGCGTACAACGTGGCGCTGTGGATCGCGTCGGGCACCCGGGTGGCGAAGTCGGCGCACCACTGGTTCAACCATCCGGCCATGCCGGGCTTGTGGGCGTAGGTCAGGGACGGGATCGCCCGCAGCCCCAAGGCCCGGACGATCTCCAGCCGTCGGTCCTCGTCGTAGCGGTAGCTGATCGGCCACGGCGGACCGCCACGGTCGGCGACGGAGTCGAAGAACGCCCACACCTTGTGCAGCATGCGTTCGGGCAGGAAGTGCACGTGGATGTCGGCCAGCCCCGGAAGGCCGAGATCGGCGCAGAGCCTGGGAACGCCGGTGTCGGTCAGACTCATCGACTCATTCGTCCCCTTCGCCCTCGGCGGCTTGCTGCTCTGCCCCGCGGTCGAGGGCGATGAACGCCTTGCGCAACAGGGCATTCAGGCGTTTCAGCTCGGCGGTGGTCAGCCCGGCGAACAGGCCCTGCTCGTGTTCGCCCCACCGGTGAACGATCCGTTTCCAGGCAGCGCGTCCGGCCGGGGTGACCGCGATCAGCACGCTGCGACGATCGTGCGGGTCTTCGCTACGGGTCACCAGACCGTTGCGGACCAGGCGCTCGATCCGACTCGTCATGCCGGCCCGGGTGACACCGGCTCTGGACGCCAGTTGCGCCGGTGTCGCGGGGACGTCCCGGTTGACGCCACCGATGAGGTGGTGCAGGGTCTTGAACTCCTCGTGCGACAGCGGATCGTCGGCCAGCAGCACGCGCAGGCCGTCGTCCGACAGCCGGGTCAATCGATCCATCCGGACGAGTGCGCCTTCCACTTCCCGATCGAAGCCGCTCTCGGTGAAGAGGTCGGACCACCGGTTCAGATGCTCATCAGCGAAGTCGGTGCGCGCCGTGCGTGTGGTCACCCGTCGCAGTCTGGCATCCCGCGGTGGTCAGTCCGTCGGCAGGCTCGCCGTCTGACCACTGCGAGCAACTAGTCAAACGCCTGATAGTTAGCTATCGTACTAAATTGTGATCATGACGAACAGTCGAGCAGGGTGGGCCGTCTGGCGGCATCGGGACTTCAGATGGCTGGGTCTCGGCCAGGGGTTGTCCTGGCTCGGCGACGCCTTCCAGCCGGTCGCACTTGCTGCCGGAGTGCTGCTGCACGGCGGCAGTGCCACCGATCTCGGCGTCATCCTTGCGCTCGGGATGGCGACCCGCGTCCTCTGCATGCCCGTTGCCGGCGTCTGGGCAGATCGCCTGCTGCCCCAACGGATCATGGTGCTGGCCGACGTCGTACGGTTCGGGTCGGCTCTGGGGATCTCGGCATTGTTCGCCACCGATGGCTGGTCGGTCGGGCCGATCGCTGCACTGACGGTGATCTCGAGTGCCGCCGGCGCGTTCTTCATGCCGGCGTTCATCGCACTGAAGCCGAACCTGGTTCCTGCTGCTGATCGGCAGTCTGCCAACGCGATGCTGACGATGCTGTCCACCGGCGCGATGATCATCGGCTCGGCTTCCGGCGGTGCCCTGGTTGCCTTCGTCGGCTCCTCGATCGGCTTCCTGATCAACGGGGTCTCGTTCGCGTTCTCGGCGTTCTGCGTGACGAAGGTCCGAGTCCGATCGGTGCGGCAGCAGCGCTCCGGGTTCGGGTCCGAACTGCGCGGCGGGCTGCGGGCGATCGCGTCCCGGCCCTGGTTGCGGGCCGGGACCCTGTCGGCAACGGCGTACCACCTCGGCAACGGCATGTTGCTGGTTCTGATCCCGTCGATCGCCATCCACCAACTCGGTGGCGCCGTCGCGCTCGGGCTGGTGGAAACCGCGACCGGGGTCGGCGGGCTGATCGGAGGCATCGTCGCCATGCGGGTCAGGATGACCCATCCGCTGCGGCTGGCCTGGCCGATGTTGGCGATCCTTCCGATCGGGTTGCTCAGCTATGTCTGGCCGCAGCGGCTGGTGGTCGTCCTGATCTGCACCATCGCCGGCTACCTGGCGCTGATGTTCCTCGACGTGCTGTGGGAGACCGCGATCCAGCAGCAGGTGCCGGCCGAACAGCTGGCTCGGGTCGGATCCTGGGATGCGCTGTTGAGCTGGGCGGTGCTGCCGATCGGCAGTGCGCTCGCGGGGCCGCTGGCCGGGGCGTTCGGGATCGATCGTGTCTTCGTCGTGGCGTGCAGCGCAATGGCGGTCACCGCCCTGCTGCCGTTGTTGAGCCGCAGCACTCGTGACCTGCGGTCGTCGCCGGCGACCGGGGAGGAGCATCGGCCGGTGGCCCTGCCGGGCGGCTGACGAGATCCGGCGCAGCACTCGACGCGGCGATGTCACGGGTTTACGATCGCCCCAATGCGGTAGTCAATTCTTGCCTGGCTCCGGGTCGGGCACGCATCTCGGAGGTTCCGTTGGCCGATCGTGACACCACGCGTTGCAACTCCTCGTCCGCCGACGGAGTCGTCGACCGGCTTGCGGCCTTTCGGCGCCGGACCCTGCTCAGTGGGGCGGTCGGTGTTTCCGTCGGGGCCACCGTCGGCGTCGGGCTCGCCCGGGCGGCGACTCCCGAACCGGGCCGGTCACTGCGGTCCGGGGCGACCCCTGATCCCTCGACGCGGGCGCGGACTGCGGCGAGCGATCGGCACGTGCTCTATCGGGAGTTCTCCGGCTTCCGGCTCAAGGACGGACGGCGGGACGGCACCCGGTGGACGCCGGACGGCATCCGGATCAACCATCCGACCGGCAGCCTGGACTACGTCGATCCGTTCGCCGAGGACAAGACACCGGTGCACTATCACAGCGCGACCTGGACGTCCCCGGTGGTCCCGGTGCCGGCCGGCTACACCGAGCTGATCTCGTCCTGGCAGGTGGACACACCGGGCAAGACCTGGGTGCAGATCGAGGTGCGCGGGGCCGACGAGACCTCGACCCGTTCCGGGTGGTTCGTGCTCGGCCGCTGGTGTGCCAAGGACCCGGCCGATGGTGGGGCGATCCATCGCACCTCGGTCGACGACCAGGACACCGAGGTGGCAACGGTCTGGACCGATACCTTGCACGCCTTCGACGGGCATCGGTTCTCCGACTGGCAGTTGCGCGTGACGCTGTTCCGGCCGGACGACAGCCGGGAGACGCCGGTACTGCGTACGGTGGGTGCGGTCGCGTCCCTGCTGCCGGACGACCCGACCGTCCCGGTCAGCCCCGGCGGCAGCGCGTTGGGCACCGTGCTGGACGTGCCGCGCTTCTCCCAGGAGGTGCACGACGGCCACTACCCGGAGTGGGACAACGGCGGTGAGGCGTGGTGTTCGGCGACTTCGACGGCGATGGTGTTGAAGTACTGGCACACCGGGCCGCACGGCAAGGACCTGGACTGGGTCGATCCGCCGGTGGACGCCGAGGTCGACTACAGCGCCCGGAACGTCTTCGACTACACCTACGACGGCGCGGGCAACTGGCCGTTCAACACCGCCTACGCGACCACCTGGGGGCTGCGTGCCTTCGTCACCCGGCTGCGCAGTTTCACCGAGGCCGAGGAATTGATCAAGGCCGGTATCCCGGTGATCATCTCGGTGTCGTTCAAGAAGGACGAACTGGACGGAGCCGGCTACGGCACCAACGGTCACCTGATGGTCGTCGTCGGCTTCACCGAGGACGGCGATGTCGTCGTCAACGACCCGGCCTCGCATCTGATCCCCGACAACGACCAGGTCCGCTTCACCTATCGTCGCGATCAACTGGAGAACGCCTGGGTGCCGCATTCGGGTGGCACGGTCTATGTGATCCATTCGGCCTCGGTCCCGCTGCCACGCGTACTCGATCATCGCGAACCCAACTGGCCGTAGCTCCTGGAACGCGTCGATTGGGTCCTGAGCCTGTCGAAGGACCGGGACCGCAGCGCTGGGATGGAAGCCCTTCGACAGGCTCCCGAGCCTTGGCAGGCTCAGGGGCCCTTCGACAAGCTCAGGGCCCTCTGGCGTTTCGCGCCGGTCTTCGGTGAGCTGTGTGGTTAGGTAGCGCCGTGACAGGCAGCTGGAAGCGGCGCGGGCCACTGACGATCTTGACCGCCGGTGTGCTGTCCGCAGCGATGCTGCTGGCCGGTTGCGGGCAGATCCCGGACAGTCCGCTCGGCGCGTCGGAGCAGCGCGGCGCTGCTCCGGAGAAGTCGGCCGAGGCCGAGCCGAGCAAGGCTGCGCCGCTGGACTGCGAATACACCGAGACCGGCACGGCAACGCGTCCGGTGGACCCGCCGCCGAGCACCGGAGTGCCGATGAAGGGCACCGCAACGGCGGTGATCAAGATGTCCGCCGGGACGATCACGGTCACGCTGGACCGGACCCGGTCACCGTGCACGGTGAACTCGTTCGTCTCGTTGGCCGAGCAGCACTTCTACGACGCCACCAGCTGCCCGCGGATGACCGATGCCGGCACCTTGTTCATGCTGCAGTGCGGCGATCCGTCCAAGCGAGGCGACCGGTCCGGCGGGCCGGGGTATTCCTTCCCCGACGAACTGAGCGGTGACGAGAGCTACGGCGAGGGCACCGTAGCGATGGCCAACAGCGGACCGAACAGCAACGGTTCGCAATTCTTCCTGGTGTACCGCAACTCGCAGCTGGACCCGAACTACACCGTCTTCGGCACGATGGACGCCGCGGGCATCGCCGTGCTGAACAAGATCGCCAAGGGCGGAGTGGACAACAGCAACGGAGCCCACGACGGCAAACCGAAGTCGGAGGCCAAGATCATCTCGGTCACCGTAAGCTGATCATGCCACGGCCGCGGTGCGGGACAGGAAGTCCTTCAGCACGGCCGTGAACACCTCGGGTTGATCGGAGTGCACCCAGTGCCGGGCGTTCTTGATCTTGACGGTCCGCAGCTGCGGGAAGAGGCCCCGCATTGCGGGCGCGTACTCCGGGCGGATGTAGTTCGAATCGGCGCCGCCGACCCAGAGCGTCGGACCGGGGTACGGTTCGGCGTGCGGATCCGGCCAACCGCCGAGGGTTGCGAGTTGGTCGCCGAGCAACTGCAGGTTCATCTGCCAGTGCCAGCCGGTCTGGTCGTCGTCGCTGCCGCGGCGAAGATTCTGCAGCAGGAAGCTGCGGACGCTCTGGGCGGGGACCGTGGCACGGAGCTGTTGGTCGGCCTCCGCGCGGGACCTCAGGGTGCCGAGGTCCACCGATCGCATGCCCTGCACGTACGGGACGAACTCGCTGCCGCCGGTGTAGTCCACCGGGGCGATGTCGACCACGCACAAGCTCTGCACCAGGTCGGGATGACGGAGCGCGAGCATCATCGCGATCTTGCCGCCCATCGAGTGCCCGACCACGGTCCACGGCTCACCGTCGGAGCTGTCCAGCAGGTACTCGGCGACCAGATCGGCCGAATGCGGGTACGAGACCTCGGCCGTCCACGGGGAGCGGCCGTGATCCGGCATGTCGATCAGGGCGACGATGTAGTCGTCGGTCAGTTGCTTGGCGATCGACGTCCAGTTCTTGCCCTGGCCGAAGAGCCCGTGGCAGAAGGCGACCCGCGGCTTGGTGCGTCCGGAGTCATGATCAACTCCCGGATCCGCTCCGAGGATGCTGCCGTACAGCCGAGCCCGCCGGGGGAGTCCGTTCATGATCATCTCCTCCGACTCCAGCAGCTGTTGTGCCAGTGCCTCCGGTCCGCCACCCCACCGGAACCGGCGATGCCGCCGGTGTGACTGTCACTCGGCCACACCACGACATGGGGAGTGCCCGGCCTGATCAGCTGATTGCAGCCCGGGCAGCGGTAGTCCTTGAGTGCCGATGATCCGGCGACCGTCCGGACGATCCAGCGACCGTCGCTCTTGGCCGACGACGTCGCATGGCCGACGCCGAGCGGGCGTGCCGGTCGGAGGTGTTTGCTGCGGCGCCGTTGTGAGGGTGCCATCAGGCCATCGCTCGCAGCTCGGTCAGCGCGGCCGCCGGGTCCGGAGCCGCGGCCAGCCGCTCCAGCAGCAAGGCGGGTCGATCGCCGGGCTCGGCAGTGGCAGCGAAGATCTGTTGTTGACCGGCGAGAACGGCGGCCGGTCCGAGATCGGCCAGCACGTCGAACGGTCGCGGCATCCGGCAGCCGAGGCTCATCCCGGTGTCGATCACCTCGGGCGTCGCGTAACCGATCTCGACCATCCGGCAGACGTCGTTCAGATAGGGCAGCAGCAAGGCATCGGGCAGTTCGGCGGAACGGTCGATCAGCGGTGCCGGTCGCGGCTCGGCCTGCAGCAGGATGCCCTGACCGGTCTTGCGGCCCAGCCGTCCGGCACTCACCAAGGCGGCCAGCAAGGCGACCGGGGCGTGTCGCCGATCCCTGGTCTCGGAATACATCCGATCCAGCGCGGACACCGTGACGTCCAGGCCGACCAGGTCGATCAGTGCCAACGGGCCCATCGGATTGCCGGCTGCCACCATCGCCTCGTCGATCTGGGCGGCGGTGGCACATCCGTCCTGGTACAGCCGAGCGGCCCGATTCAGGTACGGCACCAGGAGCGCATTGACGACGAAGCCGGCCCGGTCCCCGCACAGGATCGGGGTCTTGCCGAGATCGTTCACCAACTCCAGGGCCTGGGTCTGGGCCGAGGGGGCGGTCAGTACGGTTTTCACCACTTCGACCAGTCGCTGGACCGGCGCCGGATTGAAGAAGTGCACGCCGACGACCCGGTCGGCCCGACCGGAGGCGACCGCGATGTCGGTGATCGGCAGCGAGGACGTGTTGGTGGCCAGCAACGTCTCGGGACGCGCGACCTCGCCCAGCCGCGTGAAGATGGACCTCTTCAGCTCCAGGTTCTCGCTGACCGCCTCGATCACCACCTCGGCGTCGGCGACGGCAGCAAAGTCCGTGTGGTAACTGATCCGCTCGGTCAGGGCGGTCCGCTGGTCGGCGGTGATCTTGTCCCGCTCCAGCGCCCGGCCGGTCGAGGTCTCGACGATCGTCCGACCGCGGTCCAGCGCCGCTTGGTCGGCATCGACGCCGATCACGGTCCGGCCGGCTGCAGCCAGCACCTCCGCGATCCCGGCACCCATCGTGCCCAGACCGATCACCGCTACAGAGCTGTTCACAGGGCTGAGTCTGTCAAACGTCCTGGTGAGCGCCGCAACCGTCCCCTCGGTCGGCCGACTCCTGCGGCCGGTCCTGCCAGTCCAGGCCGGCCCTGCTCAGTCCAGGACGGTCCTGCTCAGTCCAGGCCAGCCCTGCTCAGTCCAGGACAGCCCGGGCGATGTCGACGACGTTGCCCTCGGCGTCGGCGAGTGTCCACCAGCGCGGAGCGAACTCGTCGGTCACCAGTCGTCCGCCGGCGGCCAGCGCAGCCTGGACCCGGGCCTCAGCCTGCTCGTGTGGCACCACGACATCGAGGTGGAACTGCATCTGGTCACCGAGGTCGTCGGAGGTCGGCATGAACTGGACGTCCGGTAGCCGCCGGAGTGGGTCGACGACATCCTCCTCACCCTTCGCGCGATAGCCGAGCACGGCCTGCCAGAAGGGCAACACGTCGGCCGGCACGTGGGCGCCGATCCGTAGGCCGACATACTGCACCTTCGACGGATCGGCGGACAGGCCGAGATCGTATGCCGCGGTCGAGATCTGTCGAGCAAGATCAACATCGCGAGCGTAACCCCAGCTCGGGATCGAGACCGTGATTCCTTCGACGCGAAGATCAACATCGACCCGGGTGCCGCCGGGAGCCAGCTGCGCGATCTGGCGTGCCAGCTCGGCTCCCGTCGTCAGCGACGGGAGCGGGAAGTGGCTGTCGAACCGATCGCCGACACTGCGCCAATCCGCCAGGCCGTCGGCGCGGAGGAAGTCGCCGACACTGACCGGGATCGCGCCCAGAATGATCGCGGCCAGCTCGTCGGGCTTGGTGAACTGTGGCCAGTGCCCGGTCGGCAGATCGACGTAGCCGACCTCGGCGTACCGCGGGAACTCGGCGACCGGAGCAGCGTCGTCGGCGATCCAGCCGCGCAGCGTGGCAGCGTCGTATTCGGTGCAGACCGCGGTCAGCGGCGTCCAGTAGCGGCCGTCGTCGGTCAGTTCCAACGGATCGGTGGTCAGGCGGGCCGGCGACGGGATCGCCCGGGCGACGAAGTCGGCAGTGATCGCCTGATCCATGTCGCGAAGGTCGGCGTCGTCGAATTCGGTCAGCGCCGGTAGCGGAATGCCATCACCCTCGACAGCGAACCCGTCGGCGATCGGGCCACCGGACGCGGCGGGGAAACCGCCGACCATGATCACGCCGGCGACCTTCTCGGTTCGCGCGTCCAGTGCAGCGGTGGCGATCGCTGAGCCCAGTGAATGCCCGACCAGCAGGACCGAGTCGTCGCAGGAATCGATGGCAGCGGTGACTGCTGTGACACAGTCGGACAGCGTCACCTGTGATCGATCGGCGTCCTTGGCCTGCATCCCCGGCAGGGTGACCGGATGCGTACGGTGTCCGGCCGCCTGCAGCAGGGGCAGCACCCTGCTCCAGGAAGATCCGTCGAGCCACAGGCCCGGTACCAAGACGATGTCCATCGCGTCCTCCGAGTTCGGCGCCGATGCCGGCCGCGCGGTGTTCGATCGGGTCGATCGATCAGGCGGCTATGAGTTTGCCAGGACTCGTGTCGGCGGGGAAGGCTTTTGATCAGTCGGCGGCACCGGTACGGGCTGGATCGGTCGGCAGTCCGATGTTGCGGGTCCGTCCGCGATCGGTGAACCCGAGCCGCAGCATGATCGGCGCCGACGTCGCGAGCCGGCCGCTGACCAGCAGGACCGGAACACGCTTCTCCGCTGCCCATCGCACCCGTTCGGCCATGATCGCCCGGTAGGCGCCACGGCGTCGGTACGCGAGATAGGTCGCCGCACCGAACAGCGACGCCGAACCGTCGGCCCGAACGGCGATCGCTCCGGTACCGGCCGGTCTGCCGTCGATGTAGGCGACGAACCGGCAGCCGGCATGATCAGTGGCGATGCCAGCTGCTTCGTCGGCGATCGCCTCGGCACTGGGGAGCGGTTGGTCGTAGACGGTCGAGATGATCCGTCGGTAGTCGGTGAGGTCGGCGGCATCACGAACTCGTCGGACCTGCACCCCAGGGGTCGGGCCGACGTCGAATCGGCCGTCGGCCGGCACGGCCAGGGAGAGCAAGGCGCCCTCGTCCAGGACCCGTCCGCCGAGACGGAGCAGGGTGTCGGCCAGCGCATGCGGTCGGGTGGTCGGATAGATGCTCCAGACGGCCTCGGTGTAGCCGCGCTCGCGAGCCGTCCGGTTGATCTCTCTGACCAGTTCTTCCGGCGGTCGCCCGGAATCGACCCGAGGGACGTGCGCATCGTTGCCGAAACCGGCGGGCCGCAACAGGAGTCGGTAGTCGTCGGTGTTGATGGTCTGCGTGCCTTCGGGTGCCCAGCCCCATTCGCCGAGGGCACGCAGGATCCTGTCGTCGGTCCAGGGCTCGTCGTTCCCCGCGTGGACCGGGCCGGTATCGGAGATCGAGTTCACCGATGCTCCTGGTCGGTTTCCGCTCCCGGGAGCAGTTCGACGGTGAAGCCGGCGGGCGACTGGACGAATGCCGAGCCTCCATCCTCGGCTACGGCATCCGGTCGAGTCGGTTCGGCGGCTTGATCGACTTCCTCGTTGGTCTGCATGATCAGCGACAGGGTCTGCAGGCTTGGGATCGACATCGACCGTCCTCTCTCATCGGGTGTCGTCAACCTAGAACATCCCGTAACGTCAGGTTCAAGCCCTGTTGGGGATGAGAAGGAGCGCCGTGATTGCCGATGATCAGCGGACCTGGCGGGTCGGCGAGCTGTCGGAGCTCACCGGACTGTCGGTGCGTACGTTCCATCACTACGACCAGATCGGACTGCTGCCACCCTCGGCGCGGACCATCGGCGGGCATCGGCTGTATTCGGCCGACGATGTGGCCAGGCTGACCGTGATCGTCGTGCTGCGCCGGGCCGGACTGCCGCTCGCCGAGATCCGGGACGCGATCAGCAATCAGCCCGACGGAGTTGATCTTGCCGCCCTGATCGACGAACAGGCTCGGGGTCTGGAGACGGCGTTGACCGACACCCGGGCGTTCGGTCGTCGGCTGGCTCAACAGCCTCTGGACGCTGTTGCCCGAGAGCCAACTCGACTCCGGGAGTTGATCAGTCGGATCCCGCAACCGAGTATCACGATCCAGCCGATCGTGTTCTTGGTTTATGCCGACGTGGAACGTGCGCACGGCCGGTTGGTCGAGATGTTCGGTTTCGAGCCGGGACCGATCAGCCGTCGTCCGGACGGCACCTCCGGCTACGCCGAGGTGAGTGGCCCGACGGCCAACATCCGCCTGCACGGCCCGCGTCCCGGCCTGAGCCCGCCGGCCCCCGAAGCAGATCCGTCGTCGATGACCGTCGTCGGCGTCGCCGACCTCAGTGCCCACTTCGATCGGGCCGTCGCCGCCGGAGCCGAGATCGTCAAGCCGATCGCCACGCTGTTCGGCGTGCACGAATACACCGCATTTGACCATGAGCACCACTTCTGGTGCTTTCAGGAACCCGTCGGCTGAGCAACCGTGACACCGGAGGTGTATAGACCGCGCAGCGGCGTGCCTGGCACACCGCCGAGAGCATCGCCGACCGACGAACTTGTCCTGCGCACGATGCCGCCGGATCGTCAGTGGATTGGTGATCCAACACGGGCAACCCGCCGACCTGGACCCGTCTGTGGAGTACGGATGGTGGGTCTCAGGTGGCGTTGTCTTGGGGTGCGGCGGCTTGCCAGATCCGGTGGGCGAATGGTCCCTGTCCGAGGCCGTGGTTGCCGGTCTCGTTGACCAGAATGATCTTGCCGTGCGGCGCCCGGAACAGGTGTGTTCCGGGCTGGGGTTGTCGCCGGTTCCAGGGTCCGTGGGTGATGCTGTTGTGTTCGCGTCGGGCCAGTGGTCCGAGTTTGACGTCGCCGGTCTGTTCGGGGATCCCGTCCCGGTCGTGGATGGGTCGGTCGCGGCCGGGAATGGCGAGTTGGTGTGGGGCGATGGATTCGGGTGGTTGGCAGTCGGCCCAGCAGGTGGCCATGATCAACTTTTTGGTGCGGGCTGCGCGTTCCTGGCGGCGGGCGAGGCCGACGTTGCGGAGGACTTGCACGGCATCGAGCCCGGCAGGGACGGACCCTGGGGTGTCGGCAGCCGGCGTGTTGATCATGAAAACACTCGAGAAGTGAGCACCGACAGAACACCGTCCCAGCCGACCGCCCAGGACACAGCTCGGTAACAGTCTCGTGGCAACGAGTTCGGATAGTTCATCCACGGGCGCCGGCCTCGGGACGGCCAACTGGTGCGGTGCGACGTTGTCGACGGCCGCGACCCCTGGCCCGGATACTCTTCTGGCTCGTGATACTCATCCCTCGGCGTGCAGGCGAGTGAGGCTGCGTGTCCCGTCGACTGAACCTGGGCAGTAAGTTGCTGGCCGCCGTACTGGTGATCGGATTGCTGCTCGTCTCCTTCCCACCCGATGATGACGCCACTGCCGGTTGGTTGCGGAAGATCGTCATCTGGTTCGTGGCCTACGGGCTCGTGACGATCTTGGCGATCATCGAGGCTTCTCTGTTGGTCGCACGTGGTGATCTGGTCGCCCTCCGGCACAACACGCTGCTGGTGAAGCTTGCCGGCCTTCCGTTGCTTGCCGTGATCGCCCTCTACATCTGGGTGATCGTCGCAGGCGGCATGCTTTTCGCCTCGATGATGGCGGTCGGTGGAGTCATCGCAATCGCAACGTTGGCGATGCTCCCGTTCATGATCGGCGCTATCTATCTGGTGATGCTACCGACCTCGATCTACGGCGTGGCCTCGCTGATCCAGCTCCGCCGCGAAGGCGCTATCGGATGGCCGTTCTTCATCGTCCAGTTGCTGCTGCATCTGCTGTTGGTCGGCGACATCGTCAGCAGCCTGATCGTCGCCGTCCGGGCTCAGTACGGACGGATCAGGGCGTCGCGTCTCGTCGGCTGGTTGGCTCTCGCCGTTGCGTTGGTGATCTTCGGCTCGTTCGCACCGGTGCTGGGTAACGCTGTGGTTGAGGAGGTCGACCAGCGACGCCAGGAGCACATCGCGAAGATGCCGGGAGTTGTCCGGATGACCAGCCAATTCGTGGAACTGTCCCCGTCGGTCACCATCGACCAGGCCCGCTCGGTCTATCGCGAGCTCGCCGACCTTCGAACGGGGCAGACCCAGTGGGATCTCCAGTGCAGGCGGGGCAGTCTGACGGTGCGCCGCGATGACCCCGATCAGATCGCTGGGGCGCTGGTCGTCCTGTGTCGTGCCGACGTCGGTCGAGTAACCACCATGCTGGTCGACATCGATGACGGTCCGGGCGTTGCCGCCGGGTCGGTGCGGGTCGGCGTGACGACCGAGGATCTGTTCAGCGACTCGATTGCGACGCTCCAGGCGGTCGCCGACGCCGAGCCGGCGACCCGACGGGCGTTCACCATGATCAGGCTGCAGGGACCGGACTCCGACGACTGGACATTCCAGGGAACGACCTGGATCCGGTCGGCTGACGCGTTACGTCTCGTGCAGCGGTTGTCCCGACTCCGGACCGACGACGCGACCGTCCGGACGATCGATCTGGAGTCCGGGAGGTCGACGATCGAACTGGCGGCGGAGACGTCCCATGCGGCGACAACGGTCTGCCGCGCGGGCAACAAGGCGGTGGCCGGCCATTCGGGGATCGTGCTCACCGTCAGCGTTAAGGGTGCTCGGCCGAAGCCTTGCCCCTGAATGGCGTGGCGATCATGCTCAGATCTGCTGCGGCTGGTGCGGGCCGTGCAGGATTTCGGCAGCCAGTCGGTAACCCTGTTTGATGACCTCAGCCCCGCCCGGCGCTGCGCTGTTGCCGTGGAGCTCGAGGACGTACCGCGCGACGGCCAGCACCCGATTGAGCAGGAAGACCTCGATCGCGTCCTCATCCGCTACCGAGAGGGAATGCTCCGATCGGTAGCCCGCCAACAGCCCGGCCTTGAGGTCGAGCCATCGTTGACGGGGGATCGGCTCTGCGGCGAACCCGCGCAGGAACTGCGCCAACTCGTGGGCGACGGGTCCCCAGGACAGGTCGCCGAAATCGAAGAAGTACACCTCGCCGTCCGGCAACAGACGGACCTGCTCGAATGCCAGATCGCCATGCAGGACGGCGAAGGTGAGCGATCGCGGTTCGGGATAATTGCCGGCGAGGTAGTCGATCAGCGCCGTGTCGATGGATGAGATCCATGATCGTTCTGCCCTGCTGAAGTAGCGGGCGGTCGGGGATTCGATCAGTTCGGGGTAGCAGCCCGAGTCCTGTTTTCCCCACTCCGACAGCGATTTCCGGCGGTCGTTGATGATCACCGAACGATCCGGGAAGGTCTCCATCACGGTGTGCAGCCGCCGACCTGGCCCGCCACCCGATGGAGGTCCGCTGCGCCGATCGACTCCGCCGTGAGCCGCCGGAGCCGATGGTGTCGCATAACGGTGACGGGGTAGTGGACCCCATCCGATCCCTCAATCGACCCGACCCGACGGCCGTACCGATCAGCGAGCACGACCGGAGCATGCAGGCCTTGATCGTTGAGAAAGTCATACACCGCGCACTGCAGCGCCAACTCGTCCGGCGGATCACTGTCGGGGCTGCTGATCTTGACGACCCAGTCGCCGTCGTCGGTCCGGATCAGATACGCCGTGCTGTGCACACCCTGCGACAGATCACCCGGCGTCCCGACGACCTGCATGCCGTACGTGTGCAGGATGAAACCCGGAATCCGTTCCTTCCGAACAGCGACGCTCACAGCCGATGCAGTCCTACCGAGCGAGGTAGATGGAGTTGCTGGACTCGGAGTCGGTGATCGGATTGGCGAAGGAGACCACCGTGCCCCGGACCCGGGCGAACTCGGTGCGCAGG
Source organism: Microlunatus soli (assembly GCF_900105385.1). NCBI lineage: Bacteria > Bacillati > Actinomycetota > Actinomycetes > Propionibacteriales > Propionibacteriaceae > Microlunatus > Microlunatus soli. Next base: position 6,004,251 of record NZ_LT629772.1, read on the forward strand.
ACGGCGAGGAAGTCGTCGTCGGGCGGGTCGTCGGACCAGAGCGCGAAGACGCCGTCGGCGGTCAGGTGCTGAGACATCGCGGTCAGCCCGGCGGGGGTGTAGAAGTCGCCGTGGGTCCGGTCGAGGTGATGGTCTGGCGTGTGATCGATGTCCAGCAGGATCGCGTCGTAGCGCCGATCCGGTACGCCGGCGACCAGCCTGAAGAAGTCGTCGTGGACCAGCCGAACGCGCGGGTCGGTCGCCAGCCCGATCGTATCGGGGAACAGATCGCGACGATGCCAGTCGAGGACCGGTTCGGCCGCTTCGATCACGGTGACCTCGGCGACCCGTGGATCGGCCAACGCGGCCTGCGCGGTGTATCCGAGGCCGAGTCCACCGACCAGCACCCGGAGGTCGGCTCGGCCGAGCTCGGCGAGAGCGAGCCGGGCCAACTCGATCTCGGCGACGGTGAACAGGCTGGACATCAGGAACTCGTCATTGAGCTTGACCTCGTACACGTCCCGGTCGACGGCCAGTTCACGGCGCCGCCGGAGGGTGAACTCGCCCAGCGGCGTTTGCTGCCAGTCCAGTTCCTCGAATCGCAAGCCCATCGGGCCACTCTTCCACGTCCGCCCGTTCACCCGAAGCCAGGGGAAACTCGATCGGTCAAAGCTCTTGACGAAACGTCGGTGGTTTGTGGTTGGTTGTGATCCATGTCGGGGCCAGCGATCCGAGTCGATCAACTCGGAAAGACCTATCTCGTGCCGGAACGAGAAGGCGGATTGCGTGCCGCGGTGACGGCACTGTTTCGTCGCCGGACGCGTGCGGTCGATGCCGTACGGGGGATCAGCTTCGGCATCGAGGCCGGCGAGGTGGTCGGCTTCCTCGGACCCAACGGCGCCGGCAAGACGACGACGCTGAAGATGCTCTCCGGATTGCTTCATCCCAGCGCCGGCGCGGCCGAGGTGTTCGGCTACACACCCTGGCAGCGGGATCGCAACTACCTCGGCCGGATGACGTTGATCATGGGGCAGCGCAGCCAGTTGCAGTGGGACATCCCGGTCGTCGACTCCTACCGGCTCAACAAGGCGATCTTCCAGATCTCCGATGCCGACTTCGCTGCTCGGTTGGGAGAGCTCACCGAGCTGCTCGAGCTCAGCGAGCTGCTCCGCAAGCCGGCGCGCAACCTGTCGCTGGGCGAGCGGATGAAGTGCGAGTTCGCAGGGTCGTTGCTGCACCGGCCGCAGGTGCTCTTCCTGGACGAGCCGACGATCGGCCTGGACGTGGCGATGCAGCGCAGGATCCGATCGTTCGTGGCGGAGTACAACGCCCGGACCGGTGCATGTGTGATCTTGACCAGCCATTACATGGCCGACGTCGAGGCACTGTGCAAACGGGTGATCGTGATCCATCACGGTGAGCTGCTCTTCGACGGCCCCCTGACCGAGCTGGTCCGGGCGTTCGCCCCGGACAAGACCATCACCGTCGAGTTGGTCGCCGGCGCTATCGCCACCCAGGCCGAGGTGCTGGCTCTGGCGGGGCAGCGGCTGCCCGGAGTCGCGGTGCAGCCGACCGAGACCGGCTGGCAGGTCCGGCTGCCGTCCGATCACACCGCCGCTGTCGCCGGACGGCTGCTGGCCGGGCTCGAGGTCGCCGACCTCACCATCGAGGAGGAGCCGATCGAGGCCGTGATCGAGAAAGTGTTCGCGGTCGAAGCCGGCGGCCACGATCAGGCCGGCGCGCATGATCAATCCGGGGGACGGCGATGAGTGGGCAGCTGCTCCGGCGGGACGGTCCGGACTTCGCCCGCTTCTCCCCGCGGGTCCTGGCGCAGTACTACCGCGGCGAGTTCGCGGCGGCAACCGCGGTCAATCTGGCCTATCGCGGATCGGTGATCATCTGGCTGGTCACCGGGCTGATCCAGCCGATCGTGTTGATCATCGTCTGGCGTACGGTGGCCGGCCCGACCGGTGTTGTCGGCGGCTACACCGCGGACCGTTTCGTCAGCTATTTCGCGATCATGATGCTGGTCGACCACCTGACGTTCATCTGGCTGATGTGGGAGTTCGAGTGGCGAGTGCGGGAAGGGCAGTTCTCGCCACTGCTGCTCCGGCCGATCCATCCGATCCACAAGGACATCATCGCCACCACCTCGTACAAGGTCGTCGGATTGGCGGCGGTGCTGCCCGCCGCGGTGATCATGATCATCGCCTTCGGCGGCGACCTCGGCGGCATCACGGTCGGTCGATTGCTGGCCGCGGTGCCGGCGCTGGTCGGTGCGATGGTGCTCCGTTTCATCCTGGAATGGGTGCTCGCGTTGAGCGCGTTCTGGCTGACCAAGGTGTCGGCGTTGAACAACCTCTACTTCTCGATCCGGACCTTCCTGAGCGGTGGTTTCGCACCGTTGTCCGTGCTGCCGGGAGTGGTCGCGACGATCGCGACCTGGTCGCCGTTCCCCTGGTCCCAGGCCTTTGTGGTCAACGTGGTGATGGGGGAGACCACCGGCTCCGACGTGCTGATCGGCTATGCAGCGCAGGCCGGGTGGATCGTGGTGATGCTGGTCGTGTTGCGGTTCGTCTGGTCCCGGGCCGTCCGGCGCTATTCGGCGGTGGGCACGTGAGCAGCACGCTGCAGCACAATCTGACGATCGTCCGGACCTACGTCCGGCTGGGGGCCCTGAACGTCATGCAGTATCGCGGTGAGTTCTTCATCGCGGTGATCAACGCCGCCATCACGCTGGTGACCCAGTTGCTCGGGCTGGCGGTGATCTTCGGACGGACCGCCACCCTGGACGGATGGACCCCGGCCGGGCTGCTGGCGTTGATCGGCGTGCATTTCTTCCTGTCCGGTGTGATCGGCCTGGTCATCCAGCCGTCCTTGGAGCAGCTGATGGAGGGCATCCGACTGGGCACCTTCGACTTCACCCTCACCAAACCGGCCGACTCCCAACTGCTGGCCAGCGTGCAGACGGTCTCGCCGGCACGACTGGTCGATGTGCTGGTCGGGCTCGGCATCGTCGGCTACGCCTGTGTCCGGCTCGGCACCACGATCCCGCCGCTGCAATGGCTGGCCTTCTGCGTGACGTTGGTCCTCGGCGTGGTGATCGTGTACTCGTTCCTGATGTTGCTGGGTACCTGCGCCTTCTGGTTCGTGAAACTGGACAACATCCTGGTCGTCTTCTCGTCCGTGTTCGGCCAGGCCGGCCGGTGGCCGATCACGATCTTCCCGAGTTGGATGCGGATCGTGCTGACCTTCGTGATCCCGGTCGGGTTTGCCGTCACGGTGCCGGCCCAGGCCTTGTCGACCGGGCTGGATCTGGCCACTCTCGGAGCGACGGCGCTGGTCGCCGTGCTGTTCTTCACCGGTTGCCGGCTGTTCTGGAGGTATGCGATGCGGCATTACACCGGGGCGTCGGCCTAGGAACTGCGTGTCCCGTCCGAGTTCGGCCACCTATCAACGGAATGTTGACAACGTTTCGTTGACGATGCAGGATGCCATCCATGCCGCCAATCACCGATCCGTTCGGGTCCGCCGACGACGATCAGGTCCGCGCCCACCGCGAGCAGCTCGCGCGTGCCCGGCTCCTGGACCGCCCTGGTGTCGACGGCATCACTGCCCGTCCGGGGCGCCCGGCCGCGATCCCGCCGTCGGCGGTCGACCTGGTGCAGGACGCGGTCCATCGCTCGGCCGACCTCGCCGAGGAGGATCTACTGAGCGCGCTGGTGCTGTTGCCGGCGGCGCGTGCCGAGGTCGACGGGCTGGAGTCCGGGCTGCTGTTCCTCGCCCGCAGTGCGGGGCTGACGTGGGCCCAGATCGCCGAGGCGATGGGCTTCAACTCCCCGCAAGCCTGTCAGCAGCACTACGACCGGCTGGCGGCCCGACGGAATGTCTCCCGATGAGCCGGCAGTCGACCGTCGACCTGCTGGCACTGCACGCCGTACGGATCCTCGGCTTCGCCGACACCCCGGTGATCGCCGCACGGTTCGGTCTCGACCCGAACCGGACGTCGGAGGCGCTCGCCGACGCCGAGGCCGTGGGGTGGGTCGGCCGTACCGCCTTCGGTGATCTTGCTGGGTGGTCGCTGACCGACGCGGGCCGGGTGGAGAACGAACGGCAACTGGCCGCCGAACTCGACGGCAGCGACGGTGCGGCGACGGTTCGCGCCGGGTATCGCGATTTCCTGCCGTGGAACGCACGCCTGCAGCGGGCCTGCACCGATTGGCAGGTGCGGCCGACGGTCCGTGATCGACTGGCCGCCAACGATCACGCCGATCCGACCTGGGATGCACGGGTGCTCGCCGAACTCGCCGCCGTCGCGGCCGCGTTGCCCGCTGTGGTGACCCTGCTTGCCGGGGTCCTCGCCCGCTTCGGTGGCTACGACACCCGCTTCGGCGGTGCGCTCGACCGGGTTCGGGCCGGGCAGCAGGAATGGGTCAACGGCACCACCATCGATTCCTGTCATCGGGTGTGGTTCGAGCTGCACGAGGACCTCCTGGCGACCCTCGGGATCGACCGGTCGTCGGAGTCGCCGGTCTCGTGATCACTTTCGGCGATCGGCGTCGGGATCCGACGCCGGCCGCCGGGGTCGGTCCCCGGTGCGGGAACCGGTACGGTGGCCGGCGTGCGTTTGGTGATTGCCCATTGTCAGGTCGACTACGCGGGCCGGTTGACGGCTCATTTGCCGTTCGCCCAGAGATTGATCATGGTCAAGGCCGACGGGTCGGTCTCGATCCACGCCGACGACCGCGCCTACAAGCCGCTGAACTGGATGAGCCCGCCGTGCACGATGGCCGAGCTGCCGGCAGACGAGGTGGCCTCGGCGGCCGAGGAGATGGGTCGCGAGCTGTCGGGTCTCTGGGAGGTCAAGGGGCGCGACGGCGACACGCTGCAGATCGCCCTCGGTGAGGTGTTGCACGACTCCAGCCACGAGCTCGGCATCGACCCCGGCCTGCAGAAGGACGGTGTCGAGGCCCATCTGCAGGCCCTGCTCGCCGAACATCCGCAGACCTTCGGTACGGGCTGGTCGTTGGTCCGGCGCGAGCATCCGACCGCGATCGGTCCTGTCGATCTGCTCTGCCGCGATGCCGAGGGGCGCTACGTCGCGGTCGAGGTCAAACGCCGCGGCGAGATCGACGGCGTCGAGCAGCTCACCCGCTACCTGGAGCTGATGCGCCGAGACCCGTTGCTCGGTGAGGTACGTGGCGTGTTCGCCGCGCAGCAGATCAAGCCACAGGCCAAGGTGTTGGCGACCGACCGAGGCATCGACTGCCTGACCGTCGACTACGACGCACTGCGCGGCATGGACAACGCCGAGGACCGCCTGTTCTGACCTCTTGGCCCCGGTTGTCGCCGATCAGCTCGGCGGTCAGCGGCGCTGGTCGCCGGAGGATGACTTCTGGTCCGCCTTCGACTGGCCGGGCGTGACCGGCACCGTCACGGTGTCCTCGTTCTCCTCATCGGAATCGGCGGCTTCGCTCGTGCCGGCGCTCTGATCCGAGCCCGCCGTGGGCCCGCCCGGGCCCTGCATCTCCGACAACGGGCGCAAGACGGTCTGATCGTCGTCGTCGCGAGCGGCCGCCCCTGGAGTCGTGGTCGACCCTGTGGACCCCTTGGTCCCGGTGGAGGCCTGCTGCGGAGCGGGCGCCTTGGGCGAAGCGGGTGCCGGGGTGGCCTGCTTCGCCGAACCATTGGCCGAGGTGGCCACCGTCGGGGCTGCCGGCCTCTTCCCGGCCGTCTGTTGCTTCGGTGCCTGCGAGTCGGCTGCGGTGGGATCGGCGGCGGTGGCCTGTTCGGACGAACCGTCGTCCTTGAATTCCTCCAGATCCTCCGACAGGTCGGCGAGCGGCTGCATGTCCGGCACGTCCGCCGCGCTCTGCGAGGCTAGCGCCGACAGGCTCTGCAGCTGATTGAGGACCGCCTGCTTGCGCTGCAGCAGATTGTCGGTCTCGCGCTTCAACTGCTCCTTGCGCCACTCGAATTCCTGCTGGGTCCGCTGGGTGATCCGCTCGGCCTGCTTCTTGGCCGCGGCCAGGATCCGTTCGGACTCGTCCTTGGCGTCCAGCCGCAGCTTCTCGGCTTCGGCCTGTGCCTCGGTACGGGCCTTGGCCGACGCCTCGATGTCGTCCGACATCCGCTTGCCCGATTCCTGGTGGTGCTGGGTCGCCTCGGACAGCAGTTTGCCGGTTGCGGCCACCGACTCGGCGTGCATCCGCTTCAGTTCGGTGGTGGCCGCTTCGCGTTCGGCGACGACCTGCTGACGGATACCGGCAGCCTCGGCCTCGGCGGCGCGCTTGTAGCCCTCGCCTTCCAGATAACCTGCCTGCCGTACCGAATCCGACTGTTGCTGCGCCTCGCGGCGGATGGCTTCGGCCTCTCGTTGCGCGGCAGCCTTCAGGTTGGCCGCCTCGGCCCGGGCTCGCTCGACCTCGGCCTGCACCTCCTGCTGGCCCTTGCCGCGCAACTGTTCCAGCTCGCCGCGGCCGCCGACCCGGATCTGCTCGCCGTCGGCCTCGGCCTGCTGCCGGAGGCGATCGGCGTCGCGGCGGCCGGCATCGCGGAGCTGATTGGCGTCGGTGTTGGCCTTGTCCAACATCTCCTTCGCCTGCTCCTCGGCCATCCGCAGGATGGCGCCGGCCCGGGCACCCAGTGAGGAGTAGTCGACCTCACCGGTCGGACGGTCCTCCAACTCCTTGGAGACCTTGCCCAGTTGATCTTGAGCCTCGGCCAACTGGCGCTGCAGCTCGGTGATCTGATGATTGGACTGGACGACTCTGCCTTCCAGCCCTCGTACGTAGTCGTCGACGGCGGTCCGGTCGTAACCCCGCAATGCTGACGGGAAATTGCCGACCGCGCTCGCGGTCTCGTCGAAGAGGTTGAGTCCGGTCGTCTCGTCCGAAGAAGCCATCAAGTCCCCAACTATCAGATCGTGCGCCGTTGGCGCAGGTATTGCGAAGGTTCAGGTAACCCCAACGTTAGCGCTCCCGCTCCCGCAATCACTGTTACCGCGCGGGATTCGCCGGGCGCGTCGTGTCAGCTGTCGCAATCGCGCCCCCTGTCCTGCACAACGGGCTCCGCGGGCTGCACCAACTCGAGCAGGACGCCGCCGGCATCCTTGGGGTGTACGAAGTTGATCATCGAACCTGCGGTACCGACCCTCGCCTCGGGGTACAGCAGGCGGAGCCCTCGACCACGGAGCTCGCTGCTCGTCGCCTCGACGTCGGCCACCCGCAGCGCCAGCTGCTGCAGACCCGGGCCGGATCTGTCCAGGAAACGGGCGATGGCCGAGTCGTCCGACAGCGGAGCCAGCACCTGTAATTGGGTCGGTCGTTCCGTCGCCGCGTGCTCGGCAGCCGGCCCGAGCATCACCTCGATCACCTGTTGCTGCAGGTTGGTCTCCCGGTGCACCTCGACCAGGCCGAACATGTCCCGATAGAAGGCCACGGTGGCGTCCAGATCCGCGGTGGCGATCCCGACATGATCGACCGCGGCGGCGCGCAGAGCGGATGGAACGGCCTCGGATGTCGCTGAACCCATGCTCCCAGTCTCCACCTGTTGAGCGATTCGGTCCCGCAAGGACAGTGCCCGGCGCTTCGACTGTTGACCGTGATGTTCGGCAACGGCGACCACCTCGCGTCCGATCGTCGGGGGACCGGCTGTTGCTCGCACCGCCGGAGCGCCGTCGGGAGCTATCGTGCAAGGTAACGGAGCGTGCACGCAGGGTTGCTGAGCAGGAGGTTGAGATGGGATCGGTCATCGTCGGAGGCGCCCGGACCCCGATCGGGAAACTGCTCGGAGGTCTGCGGGACAAGAGCGCCACGGATCTTGGCGGCATCGCGATCTCCGCAGCGCTGGAACGCAGCGGTGTTCAGCCCGATCAGGTCGACTACGTGATCATGGGGCAGGTGCTGCAGGCCGGCTGCGGTCAGATGCCGGCCCGGCAGGCTGCGGTCAAGGCCGGGATCTCGATGGCGGTGCCGGCGCTGACGATCAACAAGGTGTGTCTGTCCGGGTTGAATGCGATCGCCCTGGCCGATCAACTGATCCGGGCCGGAGAGTGCGACATCGTCGTCGCCGGTGGCATGGAGTCGATGACGAACGCGCCGCACCTGTTGCCCAAATCCCGTACCGGCTTCAAGTACGGCGACGTCACGATGGCCGACCACATGGCCATCGACGGACTCTGGGACGCCTTCACCGATCAGGCGATGGGGTCGCTCACCGATCAGCACAATGACGGCTCGGTCAGCCGCGCCGAACAGGATGCCTTCGCCGCCCGCTCCCATCAGCGTGCCGCTCGGGCGATCGAGGACCGGACGATGGCCCAGGAGATCGTCGAGGTCCGGGTCCCGCAGCGCCGCGGCGACGACCTGGTGGTATCGGTTGACGAGGGAGTGCGACCGGACTCGACGGCGGAGTCGCTGGGGAAGCTGAAGCCGGCTTTCGGTCCGGACGGGACGATCACGGCCGGATCGTCCAGCCCGATCTCCGACGGTGCCGCAGCGGTCCTGGTGACCAGCCAGCAGACCGCCGAGCGACTCGGATTGACCGTGCTGGCCGAGATCGGGGCGCACGGCATGGTCGCCGGGCCGGACTCCTCGCTGCAACTGCAGCCGGCGAACGCGATCGAGGCCGCCTGCAAGAAGGCCGGGATCACCGTCGCCGATCTGGACCTGATCGAGATCAACGAGGCCTTCGCCGCCGTCGGGGTGGCCAGCGTCCGGGCCCTGGGGCTGAGCGAGGCCGAAGCCGACGCCAAGGTCAACGTCGACGGCGGCGCGATCGCCGTCGGCCATCCGATCGGGATGTCCGGTGCCCGGCTGGTCCTGCATCTGGCCTACGCCCTGCAGCGGCGGGGCGGCGGTACGGCGGCCGCAGCGTTGTGCGGCGGCGGAGGCCAGGGTGACGCGTTGATCATCTCGGCGCCGCGTCGATCCGCATGACGGCTGCCGACAGCCCGGCGGGATCGGGTTCTGATACCGAACCGGATCCGCCTGGACTGAGTGCGGCCGCCAACGAACTGATCGAGGCGGCCCGGGCGGGTCGACCGCGTGCGGTCGCCCGGCTGATCACCGCGGTGGAGAACGAGTCGGACGCGCTGCGGCCGTTGATGGCCGCCCTTGCCGCCGACACCGGGCGCGCGCACGTGATCGGGCTGACCGGCGCGCCGGGCGTGGGGAAGTCGACCAGCACCGCGGCGCTGATCGGTGCCTACCGAGACCGCGGCGTACGGGTCGGGGTGCTGGCCTTCGATCCGTCGTCCCCGTTCACCGGCGGTGCGTTGCTCGGCGACCGGGTCCGGATGCAGGAGTACGCCCTGGACTCCGGCGTCTTCATCCGGTCGATGGCCTCCCGCGGACACCTGGGTGGCCTGTCGGTCGCGGCGCCGCAGGCGCTCCGGGTGTTCGACGCGGCCGGCTGCGACGTGGTGCTGGTGGAGACGGTCGGCGTGGGGCAGTCGGAGGTGGAGATCGCGGCCACCGCCGACAGCACCCTGGTGCTGCTGGCTCCCGGGATGGGGGACGGCATCCAGGCGGCCAAGGCCGGGGTGCTGGAGATCGGCGACATCTTCGTGGTCAACAAGGCCGACCGGGACGGCAGCCAGGCGCTGATCCGGGAGATCCGGACGATGATCTCGCTGGCCGACCGTGGACCGGAGGAGTGGCGGCCACCGATCGTCCGCACCGTCGCCTCGGCCGGTGAGGGGATCGACGAACTGATCGGCGCGCTGGACAACCACCGGTCACAGGCCGAGGCGTCCGGGAGTTGGCAACAGCGCCGACTGCACCGGGCCCGTACCGAGATCGAGGCGTTGGCGCTGGCCACTCTGCGTCGCCGGGTCCGGCTGCAGGACGGCACCGAACTGGACCGGCTGGCCGCCGCCGTCCGGGACGGCGGGCTGGACGTGTACGCCGCGGCCGACCGGTTGACCCGGGCGATCGCCGCATCGGTCTGACCACCCGGTCCTGAGCCGGTCTTCGGCGTGCCGTCGCACGATCTGATGCTCGACGGGGTACAAAGAGACTCGGAGTTCGCCTGCGTTCTTCCCCAACGCATACGACGAGGAGTCAACCGTGAAGTGGATCAAGCGCATCGTGCTGGCGCTGGTGGTGATCTTCGCGCTCTTCTACCTGTTCACTCGGCCCACCGATGCCGCGGACGCGGTGCGCGGGGCGTTCGGAGCGGTAGGCAAGGGTGTTGATTCGGTGATGACCTTCTTCACCTCGCTCGCCGCTTGAGCGGAACGGGCTCGATGGCCGGCTTCTGGCGCAAGTTCGCCGATCCACGGGTCTCCAGCCACCTGATCGCCGACGAGGGTGAGATCGTCGTCGACGAGGTCCGTCGGCACCCGATGGCGTTCGTGCTGCCGGTGCTGATCATTGCACTCGGGCTGCTGGTGATCCTGACCGCGTTCGTGGTGCCGGTGCAGATCGCACTGCTGCCGATTGTGGTCGGCCTGGTGGTGATCGGGATCGGCGGCTATCGGATGTTGGCCGCGCACATGGATCGTTTCGTGATCACCAACATGCGGGTGTTCCGGGTGCGCGGGATCTTCAGCCAGCACACCGCCACGATGCCGATGTCGCGGATCCTGGACATCTCGGTGCACAAGCCGATGATCGGCCGGATCTTCTCCTACGGGCACTTCGTGTTCGAGTCCGCGGCCCAGGACCAGGGGCTGCGGGACATCCGCTACGTCGCTCGGCCCGACGAACGAGATCTCACCATCCAGCGGGTCATCCAGCGTTCGGGCCTGCGATCCAGCATGCGCCCGCTGAGTGACGGACGGGAAGCCCGTGGCGGCGATGACGACGACCTCGATCTCGACCTGCTCGACGACGGCGACCCGACCGACGGCAGTCGCACCCCGACGCCGGAAGAGGATGCCGCCTGGCTTGCCGGGAACGGACCGGCCCGGGACCCGGTGCACGGGACCGAGATCCCGAGCCGGGACGTGATGGCCCACGAGACGGCCGGGGATGGCGCCGATGAGAGCCGACACTGGACCCAGGCCTGGTCGGTACGGGATCGCGCCGAGCATCAGCGGGCCCGACAGCAGGTGGCCGGTTCCGAGGCGCCGAACAGATCGCTGCGGGACCGGCTGCCGGGTGCAGCCCGGGTGACGTTGAGTGAGTCCGACCCCGACGACGCCGACCGCTCGGGCTCTCGGGTGCCGACCGGGGCACGGTCCCGACGCAGCGACACCGAAAACGGTACGGAAGAATCGGACGAGCAGGCACCCGATGACACCACCGGAAGCAGGAGCTGATCACCATCCCAGGAACGCAATCCGCCGCCGCTCGGACCCAGCGCGCCGCCGCCACGGGCAATGCGCCGGAGCACGGCGTGCCCGAACGGCATCGACTGCCGTTCGATCCGATCGCCGCAGCCGCTCGGTCCTGGGAGCAACGCTGGCCGGAGCGGGACCGGATGGAGGCCGTCACCTCCCTGATGCGGGTGCACCAGCTGGTGATCACCGAGTTGGACGAACGGCTCCGCCCGCTCGAGCTGACCTTCGCGCGGTTCGAGGTGCTGGTGCTGCTCGCCTTCTCCCGTCGGGGTTCGCTGCCGTTGGGAAAGATTGGCGAGCGGCTGCAGGTTCATGCGACATCGGTGACTCCGCTGGTGAAACGGCTGGAAGCCAGCGGCTATCTGACCCGCAACCGGCATCCGGAGGACGGCCGCGCCGTGCTCGCCGAGATCACCCCGGCCGGCCGGCAGATCACCGAGCGCGCCCGCGCCGTGATCACCGATGCGCAGTTCGGCCTGGGCTCGTTGGATGAGGAGCAGTGCCGTGCGCTGACGGCGATGCTGGCCGCACCTCGTGCGGCAGCGGGTGATTTTTGATCATGCCCGGGTGGTGGTGCACCGGGGCACGCTGCCACAGCTGATCACAGGTTGCATCGCCGACCTCCCGATGGAGGCCTGTGAGCGTCGGCCACGGTCCGGCTGCGGGCAGAGCAAGATCATCTTCGCCGCGCCGAGGCTCAACGCTTGCCCGGGCCGGCTACTGCGCGGGTCAGTGCGTCGGCGACCTCGGCGGTCTGGGCGTCGCGCAGGGTGCTGGCCGAGATCCTGATGTGATCGGTGGCCGCAGTGGCACCGAACCGAGAGCCCGACATGACGGCGATCCCGTGTGCAGCAAGGGTGACCATCGCAAAGCGCTCGTTGACGACCGGCAGCCAGATGTTCATGCCACGGACGGTCGGGACGTCCAGCCCGCGGGCGCGGAGTGCCGACTCCAGGGCCGCCCGTCGACGGTCGTAGGTGGCGGCAGCTCGCTGGACGCCACGGCGGATCTCCGAGCTGGTCAGCATGGCGGCCAGGCACTCCTGCAGGATGCGGCTGGACCAGGCCGAGCCGTACTGCCGGTAGTCGCTGATCCTGTCGATCACTGCGGCCGGGCCTTCCAGGATCGCCAGCCGCAGATCGGGTCCGTGGGACTTGGAGTAGGAACGGATGTAGACCGACTGTTCCGGTGCGGTCGCCGACAGCGTGTGGATCGGACCGTCCACCAGGGGCCCGAACCCGTCGTCCTCGATGATCAACATCTCCGTCCCGGCCAGCACCGCGGCCAGCGCGTCACGGCGGCCGGCCGTCATTGCCACACCGAGTGCATTGTGCAGACTCGGCTGCAGCACCAGCGCGGTCGGTCGAGCGGACAACGCCGACCGCAGGGCGGAGGGCAGGATTCCTTCGGCGTCGCGCTCGAGATGGACCGTGCGGGCACCGGTCAGGTCGATGATGTCGAGCATCCGGGCCGTCGACGGGTCCTCGACCAGGACGATGTCGCCCGGCTGGATGAAGGTGTTCAGCGTGATCATCAACGCCTCGTAGCCACCGTTGGCGGTCATCAGCGAGCGTGCGGGGTAGGGCCACTCGGCGCGTGCCGCCCGATCCAGGGTCTCGACGATCCGGGTTCGGGTGTAGTCGTTGAGGTCGGCCGGTCGAGGCAGCGTTGCCAGCACGGCCATCGGGTCGGGGAGCAAGGCAGGATCCGGTGCGGACAGCTTGAGATCGAAGCGCAGCCCGCTGCCGAAGTCGCCTTCGCTCTGGTAGCGCACCGGTCGGGGCGTGGTCGGCGCGCCGGCGACCTGCATACCCGAACGCCCGCCGCCGACCAGCACATCGCGGGCCCGAAGCCGCTGCCAAGCGCTCGAGACGGTCGCGGGGCTGACGCCGAGTACCGCTGCGAGATCGCGGACCGGTGGCAGCCGGGCGCCGGGTGGGATCTCGCCGTGCTTGATCAACTGGCCGAGATCCGCGGCCAGATCCTTCGCCGTCGGACTGGGGAGCCGTTCGGCGAGCCAGTCGGTCCCGATGGCCTCGTTCATGATCAGAAATGTACAGTAACGTTTAGGTATTGTACATATCATCGTCATGGCCATATCGTGATCGGAATCAGTCGCCCCAGCACTCCGAGGATGGATGTCGTCGATGACCATGACGGTTCGAATGGCCTTACGTGATTGGGATTGGTTGACACCACTCCTGTTGGGTGAGACCGATCGGCGGGCCCTGGACCGGCATGGTGTCGAGCTGGACATTCATCGCGTGCCGGCGTTGGTCGACCTGTCGAGCGGGACCGACTTCGAGGTCGCCGAGACGTCGCTCAGCCGCTATGCCCAGCACATCGCGGCCGGCGCGACCGACGTCACGGCCCTTCCGCACTGGATGATGCAGTCGTTCCGGCATCGCTGCATCATCGTGTCCCGCCAGAGTTCGGCGCACGCGGTGCGGGACCTGCGCGGTGGCGCCATCGGCTTGACGGGTTGGCAGGACTCCGGCAACACCTGGACCCGCGCCGTGCTGGCCGAGAGCGGCGTCGGCATCGACGACGCCCGCTGGGTGGTCGGTCGGTTGACCGCGCACCATCCGGTGCAGGATCGGTTGGCCGGGTTCGGCAGACCGGGGCACATCGAGGCGGACCCGCGGGAACGCCCGCTGATGGAGATGCTGTCGGCGGGGGAGTTGGACGCAGTGCTGACGCCCTTCATGCCGACCGGCTTCTTCGCCTCCGACAGCCTGTGGCGGCCGTTGCTGGACGATCTGGCGGGCGCCGAGGCGGCCTACGCCGACCGGCACAACTTCGTGCCCGGCATTCATGTGCTGGGCTTTCGGAGTGACTTTCTCCGGTCGCACCAGGAGATCGCCGTCGAGATCAGCGCTGCCCTGGTGGAGTCGCGACGGATCTGGACCGAGAAGCGCCGGCGCTACGCCGAGACGTCGATGTGGATCATCGACGATCTGCTCCGGGAGTCCCGCGTGCTGCCGGCCGGTTGGGACCAGCCAGGGCTCGATCGCCAGGGCGAGATGGTCGCTGCGTTCTCAGAGCAACTCGAGCGGCAACGACTGCTGCCGGCGGCGCCGGCCGTGTCCGATCTGTTCCCGATCGACATCCCCGCGGCGTACGACGCCCGCCCGACGTTCGCACACCGCTGAAGGAGAAATGACGATGAAGATAGCCCTCGGCCAGATGCGGGTGGCGGACGACTGGCAACAGAATCTGGCGTCGATCGGTGACCTGGCCGGTCGCGCGGTCGACGAGGGGGCCCGGCTGCTCGTGCTGCCCGAAGGCATCATCGCCCGTGACCCCGACGACCCGGACCTGCCCCGACGTGCCGCGCAACCGGTGGACGGGCCCTTCGTCAGCGGCCTGCGCGACCTGTCCGAACGGCACGGGCTGGCGATCGCCGGGACGGTGCACGTTCCCGATCAGGGAAAGGCGATCAACGCACACGTCGTGATCGACCGGGGCGACCTGATCGCCCGCTACGACAAGCTGCATCTCTACGACGCCTTCGCCTCGCTGGAATCCGATCATGTCGTTCCCGGGGACGAGGTGCCACCGATCGTACGGATCGACGACTTCGCCTTCGGGCTGATGACCTGCTACGACGTCCGGTTCCCCGAACTGGCTCGCGCGCTGGCGGTAGCCGGCGCCGATGCGCTGCTGCTGCCGGCGGCCTGGGTCCGTGGGCCGTTGAAGGAGGACCACTGGCGGGTGATGGTGACCGCCCGTGCGGTCGAGAACACCGTCTACCTGATCGGAGTGGGCGAGATCAGCGCGCGCAACATCGGTCGCTCCCTGGTCGTCGACCCGCTGGGTGTCACGATCGCAGCCGGTGCCGAGCAACCGACCCTGCTCGTCGCCTCCCTCGACCGTCGACGCATCGAAGAGGCCCGATCCTCGCTGCCGGTCCTGCAGAACCGACGATTCGGCACGCCGGTCCTCGGTCGCCACCGGTCATCAGAAGCTGTCCGTTGAACCCGATGATCACCGCATGATCATCTGAACCGGAAGGTCTGTTCCATGATCAACTCCCGGACTCGTACGAGGAACCGTCGCCGAGCCGCCGTGGTCGGCACCGCTCTGGTCTCAGCACTGCTGACCTTCGGCTGCAGTGCACAGGATCCTGATCAGGTCGGCCCGAAGAACGACGACGACACATCCACGGCGGCGACGAAGCAGCCGACGTTGAAGACCGATCCGCAGCTGCGCGCGATGCTGCCGGCCGACATCAAGAAGAGCGGGAAGTTGGTGTCGGTGAACAGCGGGTCCTTCCCGCCCTACCTGATCGTCGGTTCCGATCACAACACCACCGGCGCGAGTGCGGATCTGCTGAACGCGCTCGGGCAGCTGTGGGGTGTCAAGATCACCGAGAAGACGGTGGACAGTCTGCCGAGCGAGCTCACCGGGATCTCCTCGGGCCGCTACCAGATGGCGTTCGGCCCGGTGGGCGACTTCAAGGAGCGCCAACAGTCCAACGACTTCGTCGACTACGTGCAGGAGTTCGTCGTCTTTGCCGTCCCGAAGGGCAACCCCAAGAAGATCACCGGACTGGAAAGCGCCTGCGGGGCCAAGATCGCCGCGCAGGCGGGTGGCAGTGCGGAGAAGGTGATCAAGGATCAGCAGAAGAAGTGCGCCGCGGCGGGCAAACCCAAGCTCACCGTGATGAGCTTCAAGGATCAGCCGTCGTCGATCCTGGCCGTCCAGTCCGGCAGGGCCGATGCGTTCTTCTCCTCCCAGGCGCCGTTGACCTACTTCGTGAAGGAGTCCGGCGGGAAGCTGGAGCTGGCGGGGACCGGCCAGCAGAACGGATTCGAGGACCTGTACCAGGGTGCAGTGGTCAAGAAGGACTCGCCCCTGGTCCCGCTGCTGCAACAGTCGCTGCAGAAACTGCACGACAACGGCAGCTACGACGCGATCATGAAGAAGTGGGGCTTGGAGGCGAACATGATCGACAAGCCCGGCAAGAACATGGCGGTGAGTTGAGATGTCCGCCGTTCCGGCTAACGATGTCGCTCCCGCGGCCGGCCGCGACGTAGCGGGTGCGACCCATCGGATCCGCTGGGGGCAATGGATCGCGCGGGTCGCGGTCGTCCTGATTGCGATCGGGTTGATCAAGTTCCTGATCACCAACGAGAAGTTCGAGTGGTCGGTGGTCTGGGCGTGGTTCCGGGCACCGTCGGTCGGGAAGGCGCTGTGGACGACGATCTGGCTGTCGGCGGTCTCGATGGTCATCGGTCTGGTCTTCGGCGTGCTCGTCGCGGTCGCCAGGATGGCGCGGAACAGGCTGGTCAGCGGATTGGCCGGTGTGTACGTCTGGTTCTTCCGCGGCACCCCGCTGCTGGTGCAGTTGATCTTCTGGTTCAATCTGGCCGCACTGCTACCGCGGCTGTCGATCTCGATTCCGTTCGGGCCCGAACTGGTCTCCTGGGACACCAACCAGGTGATCACGCCGGTGACGGCGGCGATCCTCGGACTGGGGCTGAACGAGGTCGCCTACATGGCCGAGATCATCCGCGGTGGGCTGCTGTCGGTCGACCCGGGACAGCGCGAGGCGGCCAAGGCGTTCGGGATGAACAGTGGTCGGGCGCTGCGTCGGGTGGTACTGCCGCAGGCGATGCGCTCGATCATCCCACCGACCGGCAATCAGCTGATCAACATGGTGAAGGCGACGGCGATGGTCTCGGTGATCGCGATGTCGGATCTGCTGTACACGGTGCAGTCGGTCTACAACCGCACCTTTCAGACGATTCCGCTGCTGCTGGTGGCCGTGGTCTGGTACCTGATCGTGACGACGGTGCTGAACATCGTCCAGTCCTTCATCGAGTTCCATTTCTCGCGGGGCACGGCGGCAGGAGAATCCTCCTTCGCCGCGCTGGTCACCGGCTGGTTCCGCAGCCGACGGCCGGCGGCGCAGCTGACGGGTGGTGATCCGCGATGAGCGCGGCGGCAGCCGATTCCCGGACGAGGAGGACCGGCAGGATGAATGCAGTCCCGACCAGCGGAGGACCGATGAAGGCCGAGACCGCGACAACCGACGTGCCGACAGCCGGAGCCGGCGACCAACCGCCGGTCGTCGTCGCTCGTGACGTGCACAAGTCGTTCGGTCGGGTCGAGGTGTTGAAGGGCATCGACCTGGACGTCCGGCGCGGCGAGGTGGTGGTGATTCTCGGCCCGTCCGGCTCGGGCAAGTCCACCTTCCTGCGCTGCATCAACCACCTGGAGGAGATGGACGCCGGCTCGATCACGGTCGGCGGCGTCCAGATCGGCTATCAGGTGCACGGTGATCGACTGGTGCGTGCCTCGGATCGGCTGGCCGCCCGGCAGCGGCTCACGGTCGGCATGGTGTTCCAGCAGTTCAACCTGTTCGGCCACATGACAGCTCTGGAAAATCTGATCGAGGCGCCGGTCGGCTTGCACCACGTCCCGCGGGCGGCGGCCAGGGGACGGGCCCTGGAGTTGCTGGAGATGGTCGGGCTGGGCGACCGTGCGGATGCCTATCCCCGGCAGTTGTCCGGCGGGCAGCAGCAGCGGGTGGCGATCGCCCGGGCGCTGGCGATCCAGCCGGAATTGCTGCTGTTCGACGAGCCGACCTCGGCCCTGGACCCGGAACTGGTCGGCGAAGTGCTGGCGACGATGCGCCAGCTGGCCGACGAGGGCTACACGATGATCATCGTGACCCACGAGATCGGCTTCGCCCGGCAGGCCGCAGACCGGGTCGTCTTCATGGACGACGGTGTCGTGGTCGAGGCGGGGCAGCCTTCGGCGGTCATCGACGCGCCGCAGCATCCGCGGACCCAGTCCTTCCTGGCGCGGATCCACTGAGCTGGATCCAGACTGAGTCAGGTCGGCCTCCGGGAGGCCTTCGGGCGTGATTTAGTAGGACGTCCTAGTATTTGTCCTGGAGGTGGTTCCCATGACGACCGCTGATGACGCAGGCGCTGCTGCCGAGGGCCGCCGCCGATGGGCGCAGGCGTACGCCGAGGCCGAGGCTGCGGGCAGGGTCCGGGAGGCGGACTTCAGCACCTTGTCCGGGACCGAGGTCGATCCCGTCTACGGGCCGCCCGAGGGCAGTGCGGATCCGCGGATGGAGCGGATCGGTTGGCCGGGGGAGTTCCCGTACACCCGGGGTCTGTATCCGACCGGCTATCGGGGTCGGTCGTGGACGATCCGGCAGTTCGCCGGCTTCGGGAACGCGCAACAGACCAACGAGCGCTACAAGATGATCTTGAAGGCCGGCGGCGGCGGGCTGAGCGTCGCCTTCGACATGCCGACCCTGATGGGCCGGGATTCCGACGATCCGCGCAGTCTCGGTGAGGTCGGGCACTGTGGGGTGGCGATCGACTCGGCCGCCGACATGGAGGCACTGTTCGACGGCATCGACCTCGGGGGCGTCACGACGTCGATGACGATCTCGGGTCCGGCCGTTCCGGCGTTCTGCATGTACGTCGTCGCCGCCGAGCGCCAGGGTGCCGACATCAGCACCCTGAACGGCACCCTGCAGACCGACATCTACAAGGAGTACATCGCCCAGAAGGAGTGGCTGTTCGCTCCCGAGCCGCACCTGCGACTGATCGGCGACCTGATGGAGTACACCAGCTCCACGATGCCGGACTACAAGCCGCTCAGCGTCAGTGGCTACCACATCCGTGAGGCCGGCTCGACCGCAGCGCAGGAACTCGCCTTCACCCTGGCCGACGGATTCGGCTACGTCGAGCTCGGGCTGTCCCGAGGTCTGCACATCGACCGGTTCGCACCCGGCCTGAGCTTCTTCTTCGACGCCCATGTCGATTTCTTCGAGGAGATCGCGAAGTTCCGCGCCGCACGCCGGATCTGGGCGCGCTGGATGCGCGATCGGTACGGCGCCACGACGGCCAAGGCGCAGTGGCTGCGGTTCCACACCCAGACCGCCGGCGTCTCGCTGACCGCGCAACAGCCGTACAACAACGTGGTCCGGACCGCCGTCGAGGCGATGGCGGCGGTGCTCGGGGGCACGAATTCCCTGCACACCAACGCCTTGGACGAGACGTTGGCCCTGCCCACCGAGCGTGCCGCGGAGATCGCGTTGCGGACCCAGCAGGTGATCGGCGAGGAGACCGGGGTGGCGAACGTTGCCGACCCGCTCGGCGGATCCTGGTACGTCGAGGAGCTCACCGATCGGCTGGAGGCCGAGGCGGAGAAGATCTTCGCCCAGATCGAGGAGATGGGCCAGATCGGTCGGACCACCGAGCACCCGATCGGGCCGATCACCGCAGGACTGCTGCGCGGCATCGAGGACGGCTGGTTCACCTCGGAGATCGCCGACGCGTCCTTCGCCTATCAGACCAAGCTGGAGAAGGGCGACAAACTGATCGTCGGGGTCAACAGCCACACCGAGTCGATCACCGACGAGCTGGAGATCCTGCGGGTCAGTCACGAGGTCGAGACCGAGCAGCGCTCGGTCCTGCAGCGGCGCCGCGGTGCGCGTGATCAACAAGCGGTCGATGACGCTCTTGCTGAGATGATCGCTGCCGCGCGGGGAACGGACAACCTGATCGAGCCGATGCTCGCCGCGGTGCGTGCCGAGGCGACGATGGGGGAGATCTGCGATGCGTTGCGGACCGAGTGGGGCGAGTACACCGAACCGGCCCGGTTCTGAGTCCCGCTCAGGCTCAGCCGATCCTGCTCAAGTGATCTTGGTCGTCGCTGTCGCCACCGATCGCCGCGGCATAGGCCGCGGCCAGCCGCTGCATCGCTGACGGTCCGTCGCGATGCCGAGCCGGGGCACCGAGATGGAGGGTGCGTAACTCGTCCATGAAGTCGTCCCAGAGATCGCTGCCGCCCTCCTCAAGGACTTCGGCGCGGACTCGGAGACGACGACTCGTCGGCCGATGTCGACGACCCCAGGCGCCGAGCTGGGCGAAGATCGGCACCAGCTGGATCGCTTCCTCGGTGAGGCTGTAGGCGGCGCGCTTGCCGTGCCCCGCCGACTCCCGGGTGAGCAGACCGGAGGCGGTCAGGCGCTTCAGCCGGTCGGCCAGGATGTTGGAGGCGATGCCTTCCTCCGAACCGTTCAGCAGCTCGCGGAAGTAGCGCCGGTTGCCGAACATGATGTCTCGCAGCACCAGCAGACTCCAACTGTCGCCGAACGCTTCGACTGCGGCATTGATCGGGCATCCCGATCGTGGCTGTCTGGCCATGGTCCTCCTCGCAGCACCAACTGCTTGCAACTTACCACCGGGCTGGCTACGATCTCGCTAAGTGATTGCAATTCGCAATCGGTATCGGACGGAGTGAGTCATGGGCCGGTTGATCTACTCGATGATCACCTCGCTGGACGGCTACGTGAGTGATCGGGAGGGCCGTTTCGGTTGGGGTGCCCCGGACCGCGAGGTGCACGAATTCGTGAACGAGCAGTTCGCCGGCGTCGGCACCTACCTCTACGGCCGGGCGATGTACGAGACGATGAGCTACTGGGAGACCGCCGACCGGGAGCCCGGGCAGGACCCGTTCATCCTGGACTATGCCCGGCAGTGGCAGGGCACCGACAAGATCGTCTACTCGACCAGCCTCGACCACGCCGACAGTACGCGGACCACGATCGTGCGCAGCTTCGACCCGGGCGAGGTCGGCCGGCTCAAGGCCGAGTCCGACCGCGATCTCACTGTCGACGGCCCGACCCTGGCCGCGCAGGCGATCCGTGCCGGACTCGTCGATGAGTACCAGCTCTTCGTCGCCCCGGCGGTCGTCGGCGGCGGCCGGAGGTTCTTCCCCGACGACGTCGAACTCGATCTCGAACTGGTGGACGAGCGACGCTTCGGCAACGGCGTCGTGCATCTGCGGTACATTCCCCGCGACCCTCGGAGTTGATCACCGTGACCTCGAACGATTCGAAGTTGATCATGGAGCCGGAACGACTGATCGATGTCGGTGCCGTCGAGTTGTGTGTGCAGGCGTTCGGCTCCCGGGAGGATCCGGCGATCCTGTTGATCAGCGGGCTGGCGTCGTCGATGGACTACTGGGACGACGATTTCTGTCGGCAGCTGGCGGCAGGTTCACGACGGGTGTTGCGCTACGACCACCGCGACACCGGCCGTTCGACCTCGTGCCCGGCGGGGCGGCCGGACTACACCGGGCGGCAGTTGGTCGAGGACGTGGTCGGCCTGCTCGACGCGTTGGGCATCCGAACGGCGCATCTGGTCGGCGTATCGGCCGGTGGTGGCGTGACCCAGGAAGCCGCCCTGACGCACCCCGAACGGGTCGGCTCACTGACCTTGATCGCCACCAGCCCGGCAGTTGCGACCCACCGGCAGCTGCCAGCATCGATCGAGCCCGTCGCGTCCTATTTCGCCGATCCACCGCCGGAACCGGACTGGGCCGACCGGGCAGCGGTGATCGACTACCTGGTCGACGCGCAACGCACCTTCATCGGCGCCGGCTTCTTCGACGAAGCAGTGGAGCGACGACTCGCCGCCCGGGTCGTCGACCGGACGCGCGACATCGCCGCTGCCAGTGGCAATCACTGGCTGTGCGAGCCGGGCGATCAGGTGCGGGGGTCGCTGACGCAGATCGATCGGCCGACACTCGTGCTGCACGGCGACCGCGACGCCTTCTTCCCGTTCGGGCATGCCGAGGCGCTGGCGGCGGAGATCCCCGGTGCGCGGCTTGTGCCGCTGCAGGGCATGGGCCATCAGTCGCCGCCGTCACAGGTCTGGCCGATCGTCGTACCGGAGATCCTGCGGCTGACTGGCTAGTGTGTGCGTCTCAGCCGCGGTTGGGGTCGGCCAACGGCCAGCCGGCCGCCGCCAGCCGTGATCGCACCCGGGCGACGTCTTCCTCACGGGGCATCTCGTCGGTGAGCTTGGTGATCTGCACCCCGATGTCGACGTTGGTCGCACCGTCGATGATCTCCGCACCCTGGTTGCGCCGGATGATCGCCTCGGCGATCTGGTGCACCTCCTCGGAGGACAACCGGCGCGCCAACAGGGCGAACAGCGGAACGTAGTCCTGTTCGGGGACTCCATCGGGATAGCCGACCCGCAACCAGTTGATGATCGCGGCCAGGAACGAGGGCGTCACGGCCGGTCGCCGCCGGCGGAGTCCTCGGTCGGCACGTCGAGCTCATCGGCCAACGGCCAGCCGCCGGCGGTCAGATGTGCCGAGACCCGCTGGATGTCGGAGGCGGACGGCTGTTCGTCCAGGACGCGACGGATCAGCTCCTCGATCTCGTCCTGGCCGATGACGCCGTTGGCCAACGCCGCCGATCCCTGCGCCGTGAGTTCGCCGACGATCTCGCGGACCTGATCGTCGGTCAGTCGTCGCTTGAGCAGGGCGACGACGGCGAACCGATCGGTCGGCGGGATCCCGTCGGGGTAACCGGCGGTGAGCCAGCCGAGCACTCGGCGGACGACCGACGTACCTCGCTCGTCGGTCTGGGGAGTGTTCGTGGCCATCTCGGCTCCTCTCCGTGCTCGAACACCGACGATCAGTGCGGGAAAAGTTGTTTGCCGAAGACGATCACGACAATACCGAACAGCGCAACGGCGATCACGACGCCGAAGATGACGTAGGCCAACGCTCGGCCCGACGAACTGGTCTCACCGGTGACGGTGCCATCGGCGTTCACGGTCCGTCCGGCGTTCAGCGAACGCAGGCCGAGGGCGAACAGCGCGGGCAGGCCGGCGCCCAGCAGGATGCCGACCGCGATGACCTTCCACAGCGCGCTGAGGGTTTCGGTGACGATCTCTCCCATGATGTTCTCCTCAGGCCTTGGCCACGTCGGCCGGAATCGTCTCGTCGGCCGGAGCGACGCCGCCCTGCCACTCGGAGTTGACGTTGTCGGGATCGACCTTGGTCCGGCGGGACCGCAGATACATGGACGCCGACGCGGCGATCAGCAGCGCCAGCACGACGGCGGTGCCGACGTTCGGTCCGAGGGCACTGGCGATCAGGTGGCACAGTGCTCCGACGATGCCGGCGGCGGGCAGCGTGATCAGCCAGGCTGCGACCATCCGGCCGGCGACGTTCCAGCGGACCTCGGCCCCCTTCTTGCCGATGCCGGAACCGAGGATCGAACCGGTCGCGACGTGAGTGGTGGACAGCGCCATGCCGAGGTGGGAAGAGGTCAGGATCGCCGCTGCCGAAGCGGTCTCGGCGGCCATCCCCTGCGGCGACTCGATCTCCACCAGTCCCTTGCCGAGTGTCCGGATGACCCGCCAGCCGCCGATGTAGGTTCCGGCGGCAATGGCGATCGCGCAGGCGAACTTGACCCACAGCGGGATCGATTCGGTGTTGGTCCATGATCCGTACGCGATCAGCGCCAGGGTGATCACCCCCATTGTCTTCTGCGCGTCGCCGGTGCCGTGTGCCAGCGAGACCAGCGATGCCGAACCGATCTGGCCCCAGCGGAAACCCTTCTCCCGAGCTCCGGGCGCCACCTTCGCGGTGATCGTGTAGACCAGCCGGGTGCCGATCGCGGCGACCAGCGCGGCGATCACCGGGGCGAACAGGGCGGGCAGGATGATCGAGGTCACCACGCCGCTCCACTTGACGCCACCCCAGCCGAGCGCGGCGATGGCCGATCCGATCAGCCCGCCGAACAAGGCGTGGGAGGAACTGGAGGGCAGTCCGAGCAACCAGGTGGTGAGGTTCCACAGGATGCCGCCGACCAGACCGGCGAACACGATGGTCAGGATTGGCACGCCCATCAGGTCGGCCAACGGGGCGCCGTTCTCGCCCTGGATGTCGACGACCTTGTTGGTGACGGTGAGCGCGACCTCGATGGACAGGAACGCGCCGACCAGGTTCAGTACCGCCGAGAGGGCGACGGCGGTCCGGGGCTTCAGGGCGCCGGTGGCGATGGACGTCGCCATCGCGTTCCCGGTGTCGTGAAATCCGTTGGTGAAGTCGAAGGCCAAGGCGACGACGATCACCACGACGAGGATGAATAAGGCTTCCACACAGCAGAGTCAACGCCCTCGAAATCGTTCCCGTCGAGCCGAGAAGCGTTGCTCGGCGAGATGTTGCTGAATGTTCAAACGACGTGGTGCGGTGTTCACCGATTGTTCATCTGATGCCCGACGTGGCGACCTTTGCCGAGCGCCGTCCCGTCGCCTGCTGGTAACCCTGGAGCTCGGCGACGCGGTGCCACGAATCCTGCAGCCGATGATCAGTCGCGACCGGCGAGGACGCAGAACTCGTTGCCCTCCGGGTCGGCAAGGCAGACCCAGCTCTCCTCGCCGGTCTGGCCGACATCGACCCGCTGGGCCCCGAGCGCGAGCAACCTGGCCACCTCGGCGTCCTGATCCCGGTCGGCCGGACTGAGGTCAAGGTGGACCCTGTTCTTGATCGACTTCTCTTCGGGTACCCGGGCGAAGGTCAGCGTCGGCGCGATCGGTCCGGATCGCGCCGGCTGGGCCGGCGTGTCCGCCGGTGCCGGCCCGATGCTGACGATCTCGTCGTCCTGTTCCAGCACCGCATAGCCGAGCACGGTGCACCAGAAGTCGGCCAGCCGTACCGGGTCGGCGCAGTCGATCGCGAGTTCGGTGAAGGTGCTGGTCATGGTGGTCTCCGTTCGGCCGCCGATGCGGATCATCGGCCACGTTAGCTGTGTCGGCGAGCAGCCGCGCGGTGTCGGGCGCAGAGCATCTGCCAGGATCGCGCTGTGCATGGTCCGACGCCGGAGAAGAAGGTCGACAGGGAAGCGCTGACGACGGCTGGCTTGGGCTTGGACTACTCGGTGCTCCGGCTCGCCCGGACGACGGGGGCCTGGGTGGCCGCGGGGCAGGTGCTGGCCGAGCGGGTGGCCGCCGTGCTCGACGGGTCGGTGGCCGCCGTCGAACCGGTCGGCTCGTCCTCAGTACCAGGGCTGCTGGCCAAACCGATCATCGACCTCGCCGTCGGTGTCCGATCCGATCAGCGGTTCGCGCCGGTGCAGCGCCGCCTGCTGAACGACGGCTGGATCTATCGGGGTGATGCCGGTAGCGACGGCGGTCGACTGTTCGTCCTGGAGACGCGGCCGCGGTACCGGGTGGCCCATCTCCATGTCGTCGGACACGGCGACGAGCAGTGGCGGAACTATCTGCGGTTTCGCGATCTGCTGCGGCGTGACCCTCGAGCTCGACGTCGCTATGAGGCGGTGAAGACCGCCCTTGCCGCCGAGGGCGTCGACCGGCGCAGCTACACGGCGGGTAAGACCGAGGTGGTCGCCGCACTGCTGCATGCTGACCGTGCGCTCGGCGAGGAGGGCCGACGCGCCCGGCGTTCACTACCATGACCGCCATGCCCGACGCCCCCGAGGAGACGAGCCACGTCGACCGTGTCGGACATGTGGTGGTGGTCGGCGCGGACAGCATCGTGGTCCGGTTGACCGAGGAGCTCGAACGCGCCGGCGAGCAGACCGTGATCGTCGCGCGAGCCGGGGCCGATCCCGATCTGATCAGCGACGCCCGGGCCCACGGCGCCGAGGTGGTCACCGCGGGTCGGGTCCGGGAACCGGATCTGATCGCCGCCGGCATCAAGGGGGCCAAGGCAGCGGTGATCATCGACGAGGACGACGTCTGGGTGATCCGGGTGGCGCTGGTCGTCGAGGAACTGAATCCTGAGGTCCGGCTGGTGCTCGGACTGTCCGACGCCCGGCTCGGGGCCCGGCTGCGTCCGGTGCTCGGCGAATGCGAGATCCTGTCGCCGGCAGCGCTGGCCGCGCCGTCGTTCGTTGCGGCCGCGTTGGCGACGACGGACACGATGACCTTCGAGATCGGTGGTCGGCTGGTGGTCGCCGGACCCGCGGACCGCGTCGGTGGAGACCGGCTCGGTGTGATCGGAGACAGCGAGCAGACCGAGCTCAGCGGCGCGGTGCTGCCGGCTGATGCCACCGGTGACATCGTGTTGGGGACCGAGCTGGTCGGACGCAGCAGTCCGGCCGTTCGGCAGTCGGGCATGTTCGGCGCGCTGACCAGAGTGATCGATCGCCGGCTACGACTGGTGCTGCTCGGACTGGCGATCCTGATCCTGCTGAGCACGGTCTATTTCAAGCTGGTCGGCGTCGACTGGCTGGAGGCGCTCTACCTGGCCTTCACCGCGTCGACCGACACCGGGATCGGCGACTCCGAGGAACACCTCGGTGTCGGCTTCCGCTTCGGCGCCGTGATCATCCAGCTCTTCGGTCTGATGCTGTCCTCGGGCATCACCGCTGTGATCGTCGACGCCCTGATCAGTGCTCGGTTGGAGGAGTTGTCCGGCGGGATCCGTGGCCGTCCCCGTGATCATGTGGTGGTCTGCGGACTCGGACGGATCGGGACCGAGGTGGCGATCCGGCTGCACAGCCGCGGCGTCTCGGTGGTCGCGATCGAACAGGACGAACGGGCTGTCGGCGTCTCCCGGATCAGGGCCCGGAAGATCCCGGTGCTGATCGGAGCCGCCGGCGAGGACGCGATCCTGGCTGCCGCCGGAGTGTCCCGCGCGCATGCGGTGCTGGCACTGACCGACAACGACTCGGTCAACCTGGAGATCGGTCTGGTTGCCAAGCAGGCCAAGGAGAACGTCCGGGTGGTGACCCGCGTTTTCGATCATGAACTCGCCGGCCGGGTCGAGCGCCGACTGAAACTCGGCGCGACCCGGAGCCTGTCGATGCTCGCCGCGCCGGCCTTCGCGTCGGCGGCCCTGAGCCGTACCGACCGGCTGATCTTTCCGATCGGCCGATGGGTGTTGATCTTCACCGAGTTGACGGTCCAGGCGGATTCCGGCGCGGCCGGGATCCGGCTCAGTGAGCTTCCGGATCCCGATGTGGCGCGGGTGCTCGCCCATCGGCCGGTGGGCGGCAACCGCTGGGACTGGCAGCCGGGCAACCCGAGGCTCGCCGTCGGTGATCAACTCGCAGTTGCCGCGACCCGGACCGGACTGGCCAGGATGCTGCTGCTGACCAAGGTCACCCGTCGCAGCTGACCGCGATATATCAAGGTTGCGCACCTTCCTGGGGCGAAAATGGTGCGTAACCTCGTCGGATCGTGGCTGTGCTCGAGCTCCGCCTCGCCCAGATCCGACGAGGTTACGCATCCTTCAACGGCCTGGAAGGGTGCCTAACCTTGATATATCGCGTTCAGGAAGGGTCAGAGGGCTGCGTTGACGACCTCGCGGGCGGCGTCCTGGACCTGGGCGAGATGGTCCTGGCCGCGGAACGATTCGGCGTAGATCTTGTAGACGTCCTCGGTGCCGGAAGGACGGGCGGCGAACCAGGCGCTGTCCGTGGTCACCTTCAGACCGCCGATCGGGGCGTCGTTACCGGGGGCCTTGGTGAGCACTGCGGTGATCTTGTCGCCGGCCAGTTCGGTCGCGGTGATCGCATCGGCGTCCAGGGCGGCGAGCTTGGCCTTCTGCTCCCGGTCGGCGGGAGCGTCGACCCGGGCGTAGGCAGGACTGCCGTGCTCGGCTTCCAACGCCGCGTAGTGCTGGCTCGGGCTCTTGCCGGTGACGGCCTGGATCTCACTGGCCAGCAGGGCCAGCAGGATGCCGTCCTTGTCGGTGGTCCAGGTGCTGCCGTCCCGGGCCAGGAACGACGCACCGGCAGACTCCTCGCCACCGAAACCGACCGCGCCGCTGCGCAGTCCGTCGACGAACCACTTGAAACCGACCGGCACCTCGACCAGCGTCCGGCCGAGGTCGGCGGCCACCTTGTCGATCATGGACGAGCTGACCAAGGTTTTGCCGACGCCGGCGTCGCCGCGCCAACCGTCGCGATGGGCGTACAGGTAGCCGATCGCCACCGCCAGGTAGTGGTTGGGATTCATCAGACCCGCATCGGGGGTGACGATTCCGTGCCGGTCGGAGTCGGCGTCGTTGCCGGTTGCGATGTCGTAGCCGGCGCCGTCGGCGAGCTTGTTGATCAAGGACGCCATCGCGTTCGGCGAGGAGCAGTCCATCCTGATCTTGCCGTCGGTGTCCAAGGTCATGAACGACCATCGTGGATCGACCTCGGGGTTCACCACGGTGAGATCGAGACCGTACTGGTCGCCGATCCGGCCCCAGTACTCGACACTGGCACCACCCAGCGGATCGGCGCCGATCCGTACACCGGCGTTCTTGATCGCCTCGAGATCAACAGCGAGTGCCAGGTCGGCGACGTAGCGGCCGAGGTAGTCGTAGCGGGTGACCTCGGTGATCGCGTGCTCGAAGCCGGTCCGCTTGATCGCCGACAGATCGCCGAGCAACTCGTTGGCCCGGGCCGCGATCGCCTTCGTGGCGTCGGAGTCGGCCGGTCCACCGTGCGGCGGGTTGTATTTGAAACCGCCGTCCCGGGGCGGGTTGTGCGACGGGGTCACCACGATGCCGTCGGCGATCTCGGCCGGTGCGGCGTCCCGGTTGTGGTTGATGATCGCCCGAGAGACCGCCGGGGTCGGGGTGAACTGGTCGTCCTGTTCGCAGAGCACCGTGACGCCGGCGGCGTGCAGCACCTCGATCGCGGTCTTCCATGCCGGCAGTGACAGGGCGTGGGTGTCCTTACCGAGATAGAGCGGACCGGTGATGCCCTGGCCCGCGCGGTACTCGACGATCGCCTGAGTGGTGGCGGCGATGTGCGCCTCGTTGAAGGCGGTGTCCAGGCTCGAGCCGCGATGCCCGCTGGTGCCGAACACGACCTGCTGGTCCGGGTCGGCCGGATCGGGGCGCCGGTCGTAGTAGGCGCCGACCACCGCGTCGACGTCGATCAGGTCTTGGGGGAGGGCGGGCGTGCCTGCGCGTGGGTGAGCCATAGGCACATTCTGCCCACATCCGGCCCGTCCGCGTCGCCCCGACGCCGCGCGGATCCGATCAGTTCAGCGCGGCAACCGCGCGGGCCAACACAATCGCCGGGCTCGGCTGGGCCGCCATTTCGGCGCTGACCTCGGCGGCGGCGTCGGCGAAGGACCTCTCCGACAGCAACCGATCGACCAGTTCTCGTACGGTGTCGACGTCCACCGTCGCCGGATCGTGGGACAGGCCGACGCCGCGGTCGACCACCCGCTGGGCCGACATCGGATTGTCGGCGAAGGACGGCAGGACCAGTTGCGGGATCCCGTAGTACAGCGGCGCCGCAGTGGTCCCCGATCCGCCGTGATGCACGATCGCCGCGCAGCCGGGCAGGAAGGTCGACAGCGGCAGGTAGCCTACCGAGGACACGTTGTCGGGCAGTTCGCCGAGCTCGGTCAGGTCGGTCGTGCCGGCGGCGAGCACCACGTCCACCTCCATCGCGCCGAGCGCCTCGATCACCACCCGCAGGTTGCTGACCCCGGTCATCACCGGGACGACAGTGCCCAGCGTGACCGCGATCCGGGGCCGGTCGGCTGGCTGCAGGGCCCACGGCGGTACAACGGCGCCGCCGTTGTAGGGGACGTAACTCATCGGCCACCACGGCACGCCGTCCCGGGCATCGGCGGCCTGCTCGTCGTTGCCCAGGCCGCCCATGCTGGGTGCGCGCGGATCGATCCTGGCGATCACACGGGCCTGCCGGTCACCGATCCCGAGTTTGGTCCGCATGAACGCGGTCACCTCGTCCTCGCCCCGATCGGCGCGTTGGCTCCAGTCCACGTCCCGGGTCGACCAGGACACCCGGTTGCCGATCTCCAGCCCTGGAACGCCCAGCGCCGCCGCGGTCAACATCCCCGGCGCATGGTCGGAGGAGTAGGCGACGAGATCGGCGCGGAAGACGCGACCGGCCTCGATAGTGCCGGCGGTCATCGACGCCGTGAACAGCCCGAACGGTCCCATGCTCTGGCGGGCAAGCCGGTATTCCTCCGGCTCGTCGCCATGATCGGCGGTCTTGTCCATCACCTGTCGCATCAGGTCGCCCCAGACGTCCCTGGCCGGGAACACGTCATAGACGGCCAGGCCGGCCCGGGCACCGGCCTCGGTCATCTCCGAGGTGGTCGCCAGCAGCACCTCGTGCCCGGCGGTTCGCGCCGCCCACATCATCGGGATCAACGGAAGGGTGAGGCCGTAGCCCGGCGCGGTCGCAAAGAGGATTCTCACGATCGGCAAGCTTGGCAGAGCGCGGTGCCAGCCGCCCGGGTTGTTCTCAGCGAAGATCAAGGCGGGTTTCGCGGGACCGGTGTACGCCGCTGCCGGGGCTTTGGCAGGATTGGTCCCATGAGTCCGACTCCGTCCAACCCGCGTGGTGCCATCGACCTGTCAGATCTGGCTGCGAAGGCGCAACAGAACGACCCACAACCGGGTGCAGCCGGAGCCGCATCCCAGCCCGGGACGGGATCCCGGAGTGCAGCTGGGCCGGCCGGGGCGTCGTACGTCTTCGAGGCGACCGAGCAGACCTTCGAGACCGAGGTGCTGCGGCAGTCGCTGAACTATCCGATCATCGTCGAGTTCTACTCGCCGCGGGCGCAGGGCGCCGACCAGCTGTCGGCAGCGCTGGCCGAGCTGGCGACCGAGGCCGCCGGCAAGTTCGCTGTCGCGCGGCTGAATGTCGATGCCGCGCCCCAGTTCGCCCAGGCGATCGGGCTGCAGGCGGTGCCCACGGTCGTCGCGGTGATCCAGGGCCAGCTGGCGCCGCTGTTCCAGGGGGCGCTGGGCAAGGAGGAGATCCGGCCGGCGATCGACCAGGTCATCAAGGCGGCCGTCTCCAACGGTGTCGTGGGCCGGGCCGAGCCGACCAGCGTGCCGGCCGACACCGAGGGTGCCGACGACGAGCCGGATCCGCGGTTCGCCGCTGCCGACGATGCGCTCGCCAGCGGCGACTACGCCGCTGCCGAGGCCGAATTCGACAAGCTGCTGCAGGCCAATCCGAAGGATGCCGAGGCCCAGGCAGGCAAGGCTCAGGCTGCCTTGCTGCGCCGGACGGCCGACGCCGATCCCGATGCCGTGCTGGCTGCGGCCGCTGCGCCGGATGCGACGGTCGATCAGCAGCTGGCCGCGGCCGACGTCGAGTTGGCGACCAACCAGGCGGAGCAGGCCTTCGGACGGCTGATCGGCGTGATCCGCAGGACAGCCGGCGACGAACGCAACACCGTACGGGTCCGGTTGCTGGAGCTCTTCGAGACCGTCGGCAACTCCGACCCGCGGGTGCAGAAGGCGCGCCGTGACCTGATGGCCGCGCTGTTCTGAGTCGGCTGAGCCTGCCCAAGGCATGTGTACGATGTGTGTATGTCTCGGGTCAACGTCTACTTGCCGGACGACCTCGCCGAGCGTGCCCGCGCAGCAGAACTGAACGTCTCCGCGCTCGCACGGTCGGCCATCGAGGACGCCCTGGACCAGCGGTCGCTGTCCGGGTGGCTGGAGCGTTACCGGCCGGGGGGCCGGCGGGCGCGACACGTTGATGCGATGTCGGCGCTTGATCAGACACGAGAGGAATTCGGGTCCGGCCCGACGAGTGAACTGCGGTGAGCACCGTAGTCATCGATGCCTCGGCCGTTGTCGATCTACTGGCCGACACGGAGATCGCGCCCCTAGTTGCGGCGCGCATCGAGGAGCAGGTGTTGATTGCACCGGCACATCTGGATGCCGAGGTGCTCTCGGCCATGGCCAGGATGGAGCGTGCCGGAACCATCAGCGCACCGGATGCTGATCGTGCGATCGCCGGGCTGACCGAGATGCCGGTGCGTCGCTATCCTGTTGCCGGGTTGCTCGCCGGTGCGTGGCGACGGCGTGGATCGCTCCGCGTCCTCGACGCCCTGTACGCCGAACTGGCGGAGCAGCAGGCCGCCGAGTTGATCACGACGGACGCGAGGTTGGCACGGTCGCTGTCGATCGAAGCGGTCTGAATCGAGGCAGTGCGTTCCGTCGACGCGTCAGAGCGGGCGGCCGTCCTCCATCACCAGGGTGCGCGGGACGTCCAG
Source organism: Microlunatus soli (assembly GCF_900105385.1). Taxonomy (NCBI): domain Bacteria; kingdom Bacillati; phylum Actinomycetota; class Actinomycetes; order Propionibacteriales; family Propionibacteriaceae; genus Microlunatus; species Microlunatus soli. The sequence goes on from NZ_LT629772.1 coordinate 6,036,312, forward strand.
CGTGCTGATCGCCGTCAGCCGCCGGAAGGACAGCGGCGTCAGGTGCGGTTCGGCGTCGGCCAGATCGATCAACCTGACGGCGGCGATCTCGTGCGGATCGAGCCGGTAATCGGCGATCTCGGCCTCGGTCACCGTGCCGCCGTCGAAGATCAACTCGCAGGCGTCGTCCCAGCCGAGATAAGGCGGCATCCAGTCCACCGCCAGGAGATTGCCGACCTCCCGTTCGATACCGAGTTCCTCACCGATCTCGCGGATCGCACCCAGCCGTGGTGACTCGTTCGGTTCGACGATGCCGCCGGGTAACTCCCAATCGGTCTTGAACTTGGTCTCACACAGCAGGATCCGACCGTTCTCGTCGCGCATCAGTACGTGCGCGATCAGTCGTTTGCGCGGCATCGTCGAATTGGCGACAGCGGAGAACCCGTCAGGTCCGCCGACGATGTCGCTGCTCAATCGTCCGAAGATCAACTCGTCGACCGGCTGATCGTCGACGCCGGAGCGCCGCGCCCCGCGCCGCCGCCCCTCCAGCCGGAAGCCGGACCGCACCATCGCCCATCGCGCGGGGTGATCGTTCTCGGCGATCACCGACTCGATCCGACGCGGTCCCGGGTCAGCGGCGAACGCGTCGGCGACGACCGACGACACAGCGGCGGTCAGCGCTTCCCGGTCGGTGTCGTCAGGCGGGCACTGATCGGGGAGCTGGAGCCGGCCGATGCCGTCGGAGTCGACGCGGACCGTGATCGGGGGACGTGTCACATTGAGCCTCAGTTCCGGGGGACCGTCCGCCCATTGTGCCTTCCGCTAGTCGGTCGGGCGCGCCGAGGTCTCACCCAGTGTCGCCGTGATCTGGTCCAGGACCGCGCCCGAGTCCTCGACCGGATGGTCCGGATCGTGCCGGAACCAGACCGCTCCGAGTGGCGGGACCGTCACCTCGGCGCTGCACTCCAGTCCATGACTGGGCACCGGGCGGGCCTCGACCTGTCCGAGGTTGCCGAACTGGCCCGAACCGTTGTAGAGCTCGGCGTCGGTGTTCAGGATCTCGGTCCAGCGGCCCTCGGCCGGCAGCCCGATCCGCAGGTCCCGGCGAGGCTCGGCGGAGAAGTTGATCACCACCGCCACCGCTTGGCCGGGCCGGCCCTCGGCAGCGGGATCGAACCTGAGGTAGGAGTAGGTGTTGCCACCCTGATCATCGGCGTCGATCCAGCGGAAGCCGGACGGATCGTGATCATGACGCCAGAGTGCCGGGTGAGCGCGGTAGACCCGATTCAGGTCCTTGATCAACAGCTGTACCCCGCGGTGGCCCCAACGACTGCTCTCCTCCCAGTCCAGGCTACGCTGCTCGGCCCACTCGTGCTGCTGGCCGAACTCGGTGCCCATGAAGATCAACTTCTTACCCGGATAGGACCACTGATAAGCGTAGAACGCTCGCATCGTGGCGAACTTGCGCCACTCGTCCTCGGGCGCACGCTCATACATCGATCCCTTGCCGTGGACGACCTCGTCGTGGCTGATCGGCAGCACGAAGTTCTCCGAGTAGGCATAGGCCATCGCGAAGGTGATCTCGTGATGGTGGTACTGGCGGTGGATCGGCTGCCGCCCGTAGTAACGCAGCGAGTCGTTCATCCAGCCCATGTTCCATTTGAAACCGAACCCGAGACCGCCGTGATCAACGGCCCGAGAGACACCCGGCCAGGAAGTGGACTCCTCGGCGACGGTGATGATGCCGGGCTTGCGTCGATACAGGTCGCTGTTCACGGTCTGCAGGAAACTCACCGACTCGAGATTCTCGTTGCCGCCGTAGATGTTGGGGACCCATTCACCCGGCTCACGGGAGTAGTCCAGGTAGAGCATCGAGGCGACACCGTCGACCCGTAGTCCGTCGATGTGGAACTCGTCCAACCAGTAGTAGGCGTTCGACATCAGGAAGCTGCGGACCTCGTTGCGGCCCAGGTTGAAGATGTAGGAACCCCAGTCCGGGTGCCAGCCCTTGCGCGGATCCTCGTGTTCGTAGAGGGCGGTGCCGTCGAAGCGTTGCAGCGCCCACGGATCGGTGGCGAAATGTCCGGGCACCCAGTCCATGATCACGCCGATGCCGGCGGCGTGCAGCCGGTCGATCAGGTAGCGCAGCTCGTCGGGGGAGCCGAATCTCGACACCGGCGCGAAATAGCCGGTCACGTGGTAGCCCCAGGACCCCTCGTACGGATGCTCGGCCAGCGGCATCAACTCGACGTGGGTGTAACCCTGCCAACTGACGTACTCGACCAACTCACGGGCGAGTTGGAGATAGCTGAGTCCGCGTCGCCACGAGCCCAGGTGCACCTCGTAGATGCTCATCGGGCGTTGGTGCGCCTGTTGTTCGCCCCGGTACCACAGCCAATCGTCGTCGGTCCAGCGGAACTGGCTGTTGTAGACGATCGAGGCATTGTGCGGCGCGGCCTCGCAGAAGCGTGCCATCGGGTCGGTCTTCAGCCGCCAGACATCGTCGGCGCCGAGGACCTCGAACTTGTAGAGCGCTCCGGTGCCGACCCCTTCGACGAACGTCGCCCAGACGCCGCTGCCCGGTACCCGGCTGAGCTGATGGCGCTGACCGTCCCAGTTGTTGAAGCCGCCGGCCAGCCGCACCGCACGAGCATTCGGCGCCCAGACCGAGAACCTGGTGCCGAACACCGGGCCACGTTCGGAGTCCTCGAGGGTGACCTCGATCGCGCCGAGTCGTTTCCAGCACTCGGTGTCGTGCCCCTCGCCGAAGCCGGTCAGGTCCCAGCCGGTCAGTCCTCCGGTCGGATCGACTGCCATGTCAGGTCCCCTTCCTTGAGCGCCCGATGATCACGCCGGGCTTGTTGAGAACGGTCTGCTCGATGATCATGATGCCGCTCCGTCCGCGAGCGCGGTGACCGCGGCCAGCGGGATCGGCAGCCAGTCCGGCCGATTCCGTGCCTCGTAGACGACCTCGTAGATCGCCTTGTCGGCCAGGTAGGCGGGCAGCAGAGCTTCCTGCTCGGCGGGGTCGGATCGGTCGTCGGGGTCGCTGCTGCCGTGGCTGTCGTCCGGCTGCCATCCGGCGCTGCGACGGTAGCCGTCCAGAAAGCCCTGGCGGCAGTCGGCCGACCAGCGGTCGCCGACCGCGTCGCGGCGATGCGCGGCGGCGTAGTCGATCGAACGGAGCGCGCCGGCGATGTCGCGCCAGACACTGTCCGGTCGGTGCCGCTCTGCCAGTGTCTTGGCCGGCTCTCCCTCGAAGTCGATGATCTTCCAGCCGTCGTCGGTCAGCAGCGCCTGACCGAGATGGAAGTCACCGTGCACCCGCTGGACGTCGACCGAGTGGGAGCGGAGCCGATCCAGCAGCCGTGACAACGGTGCCTGCAGCGGTCCGAGCTCGGGGACCACCAGCGCCGCGGCCGCAACCCGGGTCGCCATCGCATCGGCGAGTTCCGTGCCGTCGGCCTGCTGACTGCCGAACCGGGTCCGCAGATCGCGGTGGATGTCTGCCAGTGCGGAGCCGAGGTCGGCGGCCGCACGGCTCAGGTCCTGACCGTCACCGAGCGCAGTGAGTGCCAGCTCCCAGCCGTTGCGGGCGTTCGGGAGTTGCTGCACCAGCATCGCCAGGTCCGTCCCGACCGGCCCGGATTCGGCGGAGCTCGGCAGGTCGCGGTCGTGGCGGAGGCCCGCGGTCAGCCAGCCCTGAAGGCGGGCAATACGTCGGTTGCCGGCCCTGGTCAGTTGCTCGTGGATGGCGATATCGGGATTGCGTCCGGGCTGCAGTCGCCGGAAGATCTTCAGCAGGGCGACGTCGGCGTACAGGATCGAGGTGTTGGACTGCTCGCCGGCGAAGATCCGGGAGGGGAGTCCGGCCGGTTCCCCGTCCTGCGCGGCGCCGATGACGTGAGCTGCGAGCAGCGTATCGTCGCCAGGCTCACCGACCGCGGGCGAGGGTCCGATGCCCGTCGAGGAATCATCGTCCGACCGTCGCCCACTCAGGATCGTCTCCAGCAATGCCGCATGCAGGACCGGATCGTCGGTTCCGTCCACGCCTGCCAGCCGGCCATGATCGGGATCCTGAACGGCGATGAGTGGCTGCTGCTGATCCTGCTCGGGCCGGTAGCTGATCAACAACTGATACAGCTCGGTGTCGCCCTCGGGATAGCCGATCTCGGCGATCTCGATGCGAACAGCGGGCCAGTCACCCGGCGGACGCAGCCACGGCAGTGGCGTGACCCCGACGAGACGAGGCCGGCGCCCCTTGCCGCCGAACCATCGAGCCGCCGTGATGTGGTCCAGCAGCGGTGTCGAGGTCACGAGGCCTCGGTCGGGACGGCTGCTGCGCCTGATCTCGGTGCCGGCTCCGACGCCCTCGCCGCTGCGGTCTCCTGCTCTGCTGTGGATGGAGCCGGCTCGGTCGTGGTCGGGGCTTGCTCTGCCGTCGATGCGATCGGGGTGGTCGGCAGTGGCCGCAGGGTCAGGATGTGCGCCGGATTGTCGGGCGTCAGCCGGACGTAATTGCGCTGCCCCCACCGCCAGGTCTGATCGGTGAGTTCGTCGTGGACGCCGAACACCTCATGATCATCGAGCCCGATCGCGGGCAGGTCCAGGGTGACCTCGGTCTCCACCGTCTGATGGGGATCGAGGCTGCAGATCACGATCACCACGTCGTCGCCGACCTTCTTGGAGTAGGCGAGGACCTGATCATGGGGAGCGGTATGGAAATGCACCTTGCGCAGTTGCTGCAGTGCCGGATGATCATGGCGCAGCTGATTGAGGACCCCGAGCAGCAACGACAACGATGATCCGTCGGCGTCGGCGGCGGCGAAGTCCCGCGGCCGGTACTGGTACTTCTCCGAGTCCAGGTATTCCTCGCCGCCCGGGCGCAGTGGCTCGTGTTCGAGCAACTCGAAGCCGGAGTAGACACCCCAGTTGGACGACAGCGTCGCGCCCAGCACAGCGCGGATGGTGAACGCCGACGCGAGTCCGCTCTGCAGGAAGGTCGGCAGGATGTCGGGGGTGTTGACGAAGAAGTTCGGGCGCAGGAAGGCGTCGGTCTCGGTGCTCAGCTCGGTGATGTAGTCGATGATCTCGGACTTCTCGTTGCGCCAGGTGAAGTAGCTGTAGCTCTGGTGGAAGCCGACCTTGCCCAGGGTGTGCATCATCTCCGGCCGGGTGAACGCCTCGGCGAGGAAGATCACCTCGGGGTTGGAGCGCCGCACCTCGGCGAGCAGCCAGGCCCAGAAGTCGACCGGCTTGGTGTGCGGGTTGTCGACCCGGAAGATCGTCACGCCGTGGGAGATCCAGAAGTTGATCAAGCGCAGGCACTCGGCGTAGATGCCGTCCCGGTCGTTGTCGAAGTTGATCGGATAGATGTCCTGATACTTCTTCGGCGGGTTTTCCGCGTAGGCGATACTGCCGTCGATCCTGGTGCTGAACCACTCCGGATGTTCGGTCACCCAGGGATGATCGGGCGAAGCCTGCAGGGCAAAATCCATCGCGATCTCGAGCCCGAGTGAACGCGCGTGGGCGACGAAGTCGTCGAAGTCGTCCACCGTGCCCAGGTCAGGGTGGATGGCGTCGTGCCCGCCCTCCGGGCTGCCGATCGCCCACGGTGACCCGGGATCGTACGGGCCGGGTTCGAGGGTGTTGTTCGGCCCCTTGCGGAAGCTCGTCCCGATCGGATGGATCGGCGGGATGTAGACCACGTCGAAGCCCATCCGGGCAGCGGCGTCGAGCCGCTCGATCGAGCTACGGAACGTTCCCGATGACCAGGCGCCGCTGCGTTCGTCTCGGACCGCGCCCTGGGAGCGAGGGAAGAACTCGTACCAGGACGAGAACAGCGCCCGCCGCCGGTCGCAGAAGATCGGATACTCCCTCGTCGAGGACAGCAGCCGCCGCGGTTTGAACCTGTCTGCGGCGGCCAACACCCCGGCGGACAAGGCGTGACTCAATCGGTCCTCGACCTGCTCCGGCGCAGCCAACGACTCCGCAGCGGCCGCCAGCGCGGAGACCGCGGCCTGGTCGCCGGCCGCCGCCGCGGTCTGGGCAGCCTCCTCGAACAGCTGCCGTCCCTCGGCGCAGACCAGTTGGACGTCGATGCCGGCCGGGATCTTGATCTCGGCGTGGTGTCGCCAGGTCTCGAACGGGTCGTCGAAGGCCTCGACCCGGAAGGTCCAGCCGCCCAGTCGGTCAAGAGCCACGTCGGCTCCCCAGCGATCGAAGCCGGCCGGTTGGATCGGGTGCAGCGGCACCGTACGGCTCGCACCGTCGGGATCGGTCAGCACCGCCTGCGCGCCGACCGCGTCGTGCCCCTCCCGGAACACCGTCGCAGCGACGGTGAACAGCTCACCGATCGCCGCCTTGGCCGGCAGTGTGCCGTCGTCGATCACCGGCGACGGTTTCAGCACGGGGATCCGCGGGAAGGAGGTGCCCACCGGCACGAGGTCGCGAGGCGTCACAGCACTGACCATAGTGGTGGACCCCGGTTCACCGCGCGAGCTCACACCCACCGAGCTCTCCCGATCGGTGAGACAGGACGCTGGCGACTGGACGCTCATCGATCATGCTGCATATGCTGAATGCGCTTGCAGTCATCGTTCAGGGCATCCGTCGACGCCGGACGCCCGCATCAGGAGGATCTTGTGACGACCATCGAAGCCACCGTCGGCGAACTGTCGGTCCGGCTGTTGCCCGACGAGCCCGCGCTCGGATCGGCGGCGGCGCGCGGCGCCGCCGAGGCCATCGGTGCAGCGGTCGCGGCCAACGGCTCGGCGCGGGTCGTGATCGCCACCGGCAACTCGCAGTACGCGTTCGTCGAGGCGCTCGCCGAGGAGGACATCGACTGGTCGGTGGTGACGGTCTTCCACATGGACGAATACATCGGTATCGACGACGACCATCCGGCGAGCTTCCAGCGCTGGATCCGGGAACGGATCGAGCAGCGTTTCCACCCGGCGCGGGTCGAATACATCGGCGGCCGGGGCGATCCGCAGGCCGAGGCGGACCGGTACGAGGCGTTGCTGCGCTCGGCGCCGATCGACCTGGTCTGCATGGGAATCGGGGAGAACGGCCACCTGGCTTTCAACGAGCCGGGAGCGGCCGATTTCACCGATCAGCGATGGGCTCGGGTGATCACGCTGACCGAGGAGTCGCAGCGTCAGCAGGTCGGTGAAGGACACTTCGCGAGCATGGACGTGGTGCCCAAGACCGCGATCTCCCTGACCATCCCCGCGCTGTTGTCGGCCGGCCGGGTACAGGTCTGTGCCCCCGAGTCCCGCAAGGCCAAGGCGGTGCACGAGACGTTGACGGCCGAGATCAGCAATGCGTGTCCGGCAACCATCCTGCGGGCCTGCGGCAATGCGGTGCTCTTCCTGGAGCCGCGGTCGGCCGAGTTGCTGGACGGAGTGTTCGATCGCGCCGAGGTCTGAACACCCGGGCACTGGCGGCGGGCGGTCAGCGCGGCGCCGGTCCGGTTGAGCTGCGGACCACCAATCGGGTCTCCAGCCGGATCGGCTCGGGGTGCTCGATCGTCCCGTCCAGCAACCCCAGCAGGCTGTCCACCGCGACCGTTCCCGCTTCGGCGCCCGGCACATGGATCGTGGTCAGGGTGGGGTAGGCCATCGCCGACATCGGGCTGTCGTCGACACCGATCACGCTGATGTCGGTCCCGGTCCGGATCCCGCGCTCGGTCAGTCGGGCCATCACGCCGAGTGCGATCAGGTCGTCATAGGCGATCACGGCGGTGGCCTCGCCGGCCAGCAGGAGATCTGCGGCATGCACGCCGGACTGCACCTGTGGCTCGTACGGGCCGTACTCGAGCACGGTGAGTCCGAGGCGATCGGCGGTGCTGCCGATCGCCTGGCGACGCTGTTCGTTGGACCACGAGCGGCGCGGCCCGTTGAGGTAGCCGATGACGCGGTGTCCCAATGCTGCCAGGTGTTCCACGGCCTGAGCCATCCCGTCGCCGGAGTCGATGATCACGCTCGCCGCGTCTGGCACCTCGCGGTTGACGAACACCACCGGTGCCAGCTCGGACAGTTCGGCCAGGCGGGCGTCGGTCGTTCGTGGCGAAGCGATCACCAGCCCGTCGGTCCGCTTCCGCAGCTGGCGTGCCCGCTCGAGCTCGTCGCCCGGCCGTTCGTCGATGTCGGCGATGACGACCGTCCGGCCCTTCGCCGACGCACGCGCCTGGACCGCCTTGATGATCGGCGGGAAGAACGGGTTGGCGATGTCGGGGACCAACAACCCGATCAGATCGGTCCGGCCGATCGTGAGCGAACGCGCCGTGTGATTGGGGACGTAGCCCATCTCGCCGGCGATCCGGACGACCTTCTCGCGGGTCGCGGCGTTGACCTTGTCCGGGTCGGACAGAGCGCGTGACACCGTCGATCCCGACAGACCGGCGGCCGCCGCGACGTCGGCAAGGGTGACTGCCATCGGATACGTCCTCACGTGATCGGGCCGCGAACCGACGGTGCGCGGCGACTGGGTTCGACCCTAGTCCGATCGGGGCCGTGATTCGGGTCTCGCCACGAGATTGTTGCAGGCGTGTTGCAGCATGAGACAAACAGATGGCTGACATTGCAGCAAGCGATTGCATCCTCTAGCGTGTGGTCATCAACGAGGAGGGGGCGGCGTGGCGAAGCTTCGCTTGGGAGTCATCGGCTACGGCAACCGGGGTGTGATCGCACCGCGCGCTGCCGAGGCAGACGGGGCGGCGCAGGTCGTCGCCGTTGTCGAACCACATCCCGCCGGACAGCGGCGGGCCGCTCGCGAACTGAGTGGGGTCCGTCGGGTCGACCGGGTCCAGCAGATCCTGGACGACGACCTGGACGCGGTCTTCGTCACCTCACCGGACCACCTGCACGCCGATCAGGCGGTGACGTTGCTCGAGAACGGGATCGCGGTCTTCGTCGACAAGCCGTTGGCGATCACGCTCCCCGATGCCGATCGGATCCTGCGGACGGCGATGGCGACCGGCACCAAGCTGTATGTCGGACACAACATGCGGCACATGCCGGTGATCACCACCATGCATCGATTGATCGCCGACGGTGCGATCGGTGAGGTGAAGGCCATCTGGTGTCGCTACTTCGTCGGCGACGGGGGCGACCGGTTCTTCAAGGACTGGCACGCCGACCGCCGCCGGGTCAACTCGCTGCTGCTGCAGAAGGCGTCCCATGATCTTGATGTGATCCACTGGCTGGCCGGCGGCTACAGCACTCGGGTGGTCGGGATGGGTGCGCAGACCCTGTATGCGGCGATCGATGATCGGATGGACCGCTCCGATCAGGTCGTCAGGGATTGGTGGTCGCACGACAACTGGCCGCCCGGTGAGCAACGCGGTCTGAACCCCGTTGTCGACGTCGAGGACCTGTCGATGGTCCAACTGGCGTTGGACAACGGTGTGCTGGCCAGCTATCAGGAATGTCATTACACCCCGGACTACTGGCGCAACTACACCGTGATCGGGACCGAGGGCCGGCTGGAGAACTTCGGTCTGGACGGGTCCGGGGTGGTCCGGATCTGGGACCGGCGCACCGACTACACCGAGCACGGCGATCGTGAGGTCCCGATCCCGGAGGCCGCCGGTGGCCATCACGGCGCCGACCCGCTGCTGCTCGCCGAGTTCTTGGACTTCGTCCGGACCGGGCGGCCGACCCGGACGTCACCGATCGCGGCCCGGCAGGCTGTCGCCGCCGCTGCGTTGGCCACCGAATCGATGCGTGACAACAACACACCGCGAGACGTTCCGCCGTTGGAACCGGAGCTGATCGATTACTTCGACGCGGGGCAACCCGGGAGCCGTTGACCCTGCTCGCTGACCGGAGGACTAGTGATGATCACCGACCACCCCATCTCTCGACGGGCCCTGCTGACGACGAGCGGCATCGCCGCATCGGCGCTGGTCGTCGGCTGCAGCGATCGCCGCGAACCGTTGCCCGGTCTGGACAGCACCAAGAAGGTGCTCGAGTCGCCGATCCTGACCAAGAAGATCACCGCCGGTGATCTTCCGAAGCTGGCCGATCGACTACCGGCCTCGCCGATGGTCGTGCAGCCGATCAAGAAGCCGGGCAGCTTCGGTGGCACTCTGCATCGAGCACAGACCGAGGCCACCGACTCGGGCGTGATCGCCTCGTTCGCCTCCTCCGGACTGGTCGAGTGGTCACGGGACAGCAGCAAGGCGATCCCGAGCCTGGCCGAGACCTATCAGCGCAGTGATGACAACACGATCTTCACCTTCACGCTCCGGCAGGGGCTGAAGTGGTCGGACGGCAAACCGTTCACCGCCGATGACGTGATCTTCGCCATCAAGGACTGGCTCGGCAACGCGACCCTGGTGCCGGCACTGCCGGTCTGGTTCGCCGACGTTGATCAACAACTCCCGAAGGTCAGCAAGACCGACGAGAACACCGTACGGATCGAGTTTCGCGAGCCGTTCGCGCTGTTCGAGAAGTATCTGTGTCATCCGTCGATCAACATCCAGATCATCAAGCCCAAGCATTATCTGGAGAAGTACCATCCGGCCTACACCGACAAGGCGAAGGTCACCGCGGCCGCCAAGAAGGCCGGCTTCGACTCCTGGGACCAGTATTTCGCCGACCGGGACAACCCGTGGACCAATCCGGACCGGCCGGTGATGGGTGCCTATCAGGTCGCCAAGGCCGCGGGTGCGCAGAGCGGCACCGCCAGCCTGGAACGCAACCCGTTCTACTACAAGACCGACCCGGACGGCCGGCAGCTGCCCTACATCGACAAGATCCAGGTCCAGGTGCTCGACCAGGCTGCGCTCGACCTGCGGGCGGCCAACGGTGATCTCGAGTTCCAGGGCAACTTCCTGGGCTACAACTCCACCCAGGTGTATCTCCGCAACGCCAAGGCGAAGGGATTCACCGTCCAGCGTTGGCAGGCGGTCGGCACCCTGCTGTCGCTGTGCCCCAACCTGTCGCACAACGATCGGGTCTGGCGTTCGCTGTTCATGACCAAGGACTTCCGACTGGCGCTGTCGCATGCCATCAACCGCAAGGAGATCAACGACACCCTGCTCGGCGGGCTCGGCATCATCCGGCAACCGATGTCCACCGACGGCAGTCCGTACGGCATCGCCGGCGGCGGCCGGACCGCTGTCGACTACGACGTCGAGAAGGCGGGCCAGCTGCTGGACGGCATCGGAGCCAAGAAGCGTGGGTCGGTGCGCTACTACCGAGGCAAGCCGTTGGAGTTCACCGTCATCTACACCGACAACGATCAAGGGATCGCCCGCGCCGATGCGTTCAATCTGGTGAAGAAGGATTGGGCAGCGGTCGGGGTGAAGATGAACGTCCGACCGGTCGACGACACGCTGTATGCCCAGCTCCGAGCCAGTAACGACTTCGACTTCGACGGCACCACCATGATCGAGGACGACTGGGACCTCGAACCGGTCTGGTATGTGCCGACCTCCAGTGGCAGCCACTCCTGTCCCGGTTACGGACTCTGGTACGCGACCGGAGGCAAGGACGGCGTCACTCCGCCGGCGGAGATCAAGAAGCTGATGGACACCTGGGACGAGCTACGGACCGCGCAGACCGATCAGATCCGGATCGCCGCCGGCAAGAAGATCACGCAGCAGCACAACGACAACGTCTACGTGATCGGGTTGATGAAACTGCCGTTCCAACCGGTGGTCGTCAGCAACAAGATCATCGGCGTCCGCACCGACAAGCCGCAACTGTCCTTCTACTACGGGCGGGAAGGCATCACCAAGCCGGAGCAGATCTCTCTTGCTTAGGTACGTCGGCTTCCGCCTGCTGAATGCGATCCCGACCCTGTTGGCGATCTCACTGGTCGCGTTCTTCATCATCCAACTGCCGCCCGGAGACTTCCTGACCACCCGGGTGCAGGCACTGGAAGCCCAGGGGGAGAGCGCCGATCCGGCCCTGGTGGAGGCGTTGCGGCAGCGCTACGGCATCGACGACCCGTTCTGGATCCAGTACGGCAAATGGCTGACCGGGATCCTCTTCTACGGCGACTTCGGGTTGTCCTTCCAGTATCAGCGGCCGGTCGGTGCGTTGATCGCCGAACGGCTGCCGTTGACCCTGATCCTCGGGGTGGCGACGATGCTGGTCACCTGGTTGATCGCGTTGCCGGCCGGGGTCTACTCGGCGATCAAGCAACGCAAGACACCCGACTACGTGATCTCGACGATCGGCTTCATCGCGCTCGCCACCCCGAATTTCATGGCTGCGTTGGTGTTGGCGTTCATCGGCTTCCAGTTCTTCGGGCAGAGCGTCGGCGGTCTGTTCTCGCCCGCCTACGTCGACGCACCGTGGAGCCTGGCCAAGATCGGTGACCTGCTGGCCCACCTGTGGATCCCGGTGGTGGTGTTGGCGTTGGCCGGCACGGCTGGGATCATTCGGACGATGCGAGCGAATCTGCTCGACGAGTTGAACAAGCCCTACGTCACGACCGCTCGGGTGAAGGGCCTGCCGGAGCGGACGGTGATCCGCCGCTACCCGGTCCGGATCGCGTTGAACCCGTTCGTCTCGACCGTCGGGTGGAGCCTGCCGCAGCTGTTCGACGGCGAGGTGATCGTGGCCGTTGTGTTGTCGTTGGGCACCACCGGGCCGTTGTTGCTGGCCGCACTGAAATCGCAGGACATGTATCTGGCCGGAGGGATCATCCTGATCGTCGCCGTACTGACCGTGATCGGCACCCTGCTGTCGGACATCCTGCTCGCGGTCGTCGACCCGCGGGTCAGGTTCGGGAAGGCGTGATGACAGCAACCACCGTGACCGACCGGCCGGAGATCGTGACGGCCTCGCAGCGTCAGCTGATCTGGCGTCGGTTCCGCCGACACCGGATGGCGATGATCGGTCTGGTCGTCCTGATCGCGATGTATGTGGGGGCCCTGTTCGCCGGGTTCATCGCGCCGTCGACGCCGGCCACGACGAGCTCGACCCACGCCTATCAACCCCCGCAGGGCATCCGGCTCTCCGCCGAGCACGGCTTCTATGTCCATCCGACCGTCGGCCGGACCGACATCGACAGCATGCAACGGGTCTTCGACGTGGACCGGAGCCGGGTGATCGAGCTCGGCTTCTTCGTCGACGGACCGGACTACAAGATCATCGGATTGATCCCGTCCGACACGCACCTGTTCGGCCCGAAGGATCCACAGGCCCGCTGGTATCCGTTGGGAGCCGACCGCACCGGCGCCGATCTGTTCAGCAAGATCGTCTACGGCGCACAGGTGTCGCTCTCGATCGGACTGGTCGGCGTCGCGGTCTCACTGATCCTCGGGATCGTGCTGGGCGGCATCTCCGGTTACTTCGGCGGCGTCGTCGATCACGTCATCCAACGGGTGATCGAGTTCGTGATGTCGATCCCGACCCTGCCGCTGTGGCTCGGTCTTGCCGCGGCGATCCCGCCTCGGTGGGGTCCGATGCAGACCTACTTCATGATCACGCTGATCCTGTCATTGGTGGGCTGGACCGGTCTGGCCCGGGTGATCCGCGGTCGCTTCCTGCAGACCCGGGACGAGGACTACGTGTTGGCGGCCCGGCTGGACGGCGTCCGGACCCGGCGGATCATCCTGCGTCAGATGCTGCCGGCCTTCACCTCGCACATCATCGCCACCGTCAGTCTCGCGGTCCCCGGAATGATCCTGGCCGAGACCTCGCTGTCCTTCCTCGGACTGGGACTGCGTGCTCCGGCGGTCTCCTGGGGCGTGCTGCTGCAGGACGCACAGAATGTCCAGACCGTCGCTACCGCTCCCTGGCTGATGCTGCCTGGCGTCGCGGTGATCATTGCGGTGGTCGCGTTCAACTTCGTCGGCGACGGGCTCCGCGACTCCGCCGACCCGTACGGAGGGTGATGGCGATGACAGCATCGGAACCGAGCCGGGACCTGATCCTGGACATCGGGGGCCTGCGGACCTCCTTCTTCACCGACACCGGGGAGGTCAAGGCCGTCGACGGCGTCAGCCTGCAGTTGCGGCGGGGGAGGACGACATGCATCGTCGGCGAGTCCGGCTCGGGCAAGTCGGCCCTGGCCCGATCGGTCCTGCAGGTCGTCGATCAACCCGGTCGGATCGTCGGCGGCAGGATCGACTACCGCCCGGCAGCCGATGAGCCTGCCATCGATCTGGCCGGCTTCGATCCGCGCGGCAGGGCGATCCGCGCGATCCGCGGCAAGGAGATCGGGATGATCTTCCAGGAACCGATGGCCGCGCTCAGCCCGGTGCACACGATCGGCAGACAGATCGCCGATCTGCTCACCCAACATGAAGGCATTCGCTGGCGCGACCGGCGCTGTCGGGAACGGATCGTGGCCGCCCTGGAGGAGGTCGGCATCCCGCGACCGGAAGAACGCTTCGACGCCTACACCTTCCAGCTGTCCGGCGGGATGCGGCAGCGGGCGATGATCGCGATGGCGATGATCACCCGGCCGCGGCTGCTGATCGCCGACGAGCCGACCACTGCGCTCGACGTCACGACCCAGGCCCAGATCCTCGATCTGTTGCGACAGGAGAAGGAGAACAGCGGCATGTCGTTGCTGTTCATCACCCACGATCTCGGCGTGGTCGCCGAGATCGCCGACGACGTGGTCGTGATGCGGCACGGTGCAGTCCAGGAGACCGGACCGGTCGACCAGATCTTCTCCGATCCGCAGCACAGCTACACCCGGGAATTGCTGGACTCCCTTCCCCAGCGGGCCGAACGCATCGCCGTCCCGTCCGAGACGGCGTCGCGGATCCGTCCGGTGGCACCGCCGCCGGCGGCTGTTGCACCGACGGAGCCGATCTTGACGGTCGAGGATCTGCGGATGGAGTTCCGGGCAGCGTCCGGCCGCCGGTTCCGGCGTTCGGAAAGCAATGTCGTCAAGGCCGTCGACGGCGTCTCTTTTGCGGTGCCGAAGGGGCGCACGTTGGGCATTGTCGGCGAGTCCGGGTGCGGCAAGACAACGCTCGGCCGGACCATCCTGCGGGCCTACCGGCCGACGGCCGGCATGATCAACTATGCGGCCGACGACGGCGTTGTCGATCTTGCTCCGCTCAGTGAGCGCGAGTTGCTGCCGTACCGGCAACAGATCCGGATGGTGTTCCAGGATCCGTATGGCTCGCTCAACCCGCGGATGACCGTCGCCGACGTGGTGACCGAGCCGCTCCGTGCGGCCGGGCGTACGGCGCGGTCGGAGCTGGAAGACCGGGCCCGCGAGGCGATGCTCCGAGTCGGTCTGCAGCCGGACGTGCTGCACCGCTATCCGCATGCCTTCTCCGGCGGACAGCGGCAACGGATCAGCATCGCTCGGGCATTGATCACCGAACCGACCATCGTGGTGGCCGACGAGGCCGTCTCGGCCCTCGACGTGTCGGTGCGGGCCCAGGTGCTCGACCTGTTCGCCGATCTCCAGCAGGAGCTCGGCCTGACCTACCTGTTCATCTCCCACGACCTGTCGGTGGTCGAGCGCAGCTGCGACGAGGTCGCCGTGATGTACTTCGGCAAGATCGTCGAGCACCGACCGACCGCCGAACTGTTCACCGATCCGCAGCACGGTTACACCAAGGCACTGTTGTCGGCGGTGCCGATCTCCGACCCGGCACAGCGGGGGAACCGGCAGCGGATCAGCTATCGGCCGGAGGAGGAACCCGCCGCTGTCGGCTGATCCTTGTCCGGCGATCGGGTGCCGTCGTGGCGCAGCCCGTCGTACAGGATGGTGACGATGGCGACCGCATCGTCCTGCCAGCCCTGGGTCCGCATCCCGCCCCGCTCTTTCTGCGAGCCCGACGCTGAGCTGTCCGGCCGTTCGCGGGTGATCGATCAGCGTCCTGCGGTCGGCCGGATCCGGAGGCGGTGGCCGAGCAGGTCGGGTACCGCCTTGCTGTCGAAACGGGTGGGCCAGCCGGGCAGCACCCACTGCCACCGTCCGTCGGTGTCGTCCCACAGTCTGTTGCTGATCATGGAGTCGACGTCGATCGGTTGATCCAGCTCCAGCTGCACGCGGTCGTCCAGCAGAGCGGCGATCGTCGCGGTGAACGCCTGGGTCGGCTCGGCGATGATCTCGAACCGCTCCGGCGACACCTCCGGTAGCAGGCCGTCGGCGACGAGATCGATCGTCCGGAGCAGATCCCAGGCACGACCCGCCTGCAGACTGTCGTCGAGCCAGAGCAGGTCCGACAACAGCTTGTACGACGAACCGGACAGATCTCGGGAATCCTTCTGCTCCCGATCATGGGGCAGTGCGGTGCCGGTGCCGCGGACATCGAGGAACAAGGTTGCGGCATCGGTTCGGGTGGCTCGCCGATCGTCGGCTCGCAGGCCCGGGATGCCTCGGTCGAGCAGCACCACACGCAGCAATCGTGGCGCGGTATCGATCGGCCGGGTGACGACGCCGGCGACGACGATGCCCCGTTCGGTCCACCAGAAGCCCTGCTGTGCCACGGATTCGTCGCCGATCCGGACCGGGTCGAACCAGCGACGTCCCGATCGGTCGAGGAGGACCCGGGGGCCACGGACCTTCGCATCCAGCCACGCCAGTGCAGCACGATCCCGGCACCGATCGCCGACTCCCGATCGCGGACCCGGTAGCTCGTCGAAGATCATCTTCTGGGAGCGGTCGTCCGCTCCGAGTTGACCGGTCCGCGATACCTGGAGGTCGACAACGGGAAAGGGCTCCCCCGGGTCGGAGAGATGGACCCGACCGCCGAGTCGGTCGGCGAAGAAGGTGGTCGCCGCGATCGCCAGCTGGTCGTCGTAGTGATGTCCGTTGGCGGTCGTGGCGAGCGCGATCGGTTCGCGGCCGCACCGTCGCAACAGCTCGTTGCAGTCGCCCAGGACGGCGAGCGTCCCCGGGTAGGGGAAGAAGTCGTATTCGGCGGCGAGCACCAACACCGGCGCGGGCGACATGGCGATCAACAGATCACCATGATCAAGACCGTTGGCAGTGCCGCCGAGCAGGATCTGCTCGGCGTCCTGGCGTTGTCCCGAGTCCAGGTAATGCCCGCGGCCGCAGACGAAAGTGCCGGGTGCGGCCGCGGCGAGCGCAGGATCGACGGCCATCAACAGGCAGCACAGGTATCCGCCACCGCTGTTCCCGGTGACGCCGACACGGCTCGGATCGACCTCGGGGAGCGCCCGGAGCAGTTCCAGTGCGGCCAGTGCATCGCGCAGGAAGTAGCGGACCGCTGACTGACCGTGCCACCAGGCCTGGACTCCGGCGTAGGTGTGCTCGGTGGTGCCCGGCGCGATCGTCGGGCGCGGTGCCGCCGGGAGCGCGGCGTCGGAGGGGTCGGAGAGGTAGCTGTGTCGCTCGCCCTGCCCGATCGGGTCGAAGATCAACACCACCAGTCCGGTGGACGCCAGTCGACGGGCGAGCCGCTGGTATTCAGGGTCGGCCTTGGCGGCGTCGGTGTGTCCGCAGGTGATCAAGACAGCGCCCCGGCCGGTCTGCGGGACCGGTCCGGTCGGCCGGTAGAGCGTGGCCGATACCGCGACCTGCGGTGCACTGTGGAAGATCAGCGGAAGGATCTCGATGTCGCCGAGCAGCCGACCGGGCAGATAGTGCGGTCCGGGCAGTTCGGCCGCCGGGGGCAGCCCGCCGATCGCCGTGTCTACCGCGGCTCGGATCCGTCGCTGCTCGGCCTGCAGTGCTGCCTCGGACGTGATCCCGGAGCGGAGCCGACTCCAATGGTCGAGTTGTTCACGGGTCCGGTTGCCGATCTCGGTCTGCAAGGTCAGGGACACGTCGAGATGACCGTTGAGATTGGCGTGGAAGGCCAGGGGGCCATCGGCGATCGGCACCTGAGACAGCTTACTGCATGCGGTTGCGGCAATTGCAGAACGTCGGCAGGCTGTACTGGTGGCGAAACCCAGGAAGCGGTACGCGGTGTGTGGTCTGTCCAATCGCGCGATCGCGACATTCATCCGTCCGATCCTCGGAGCGACCGCGGGCGCGGCAGGGGCCGAGGACGGTGTGCTCGGCTACGGCGCGGGCGCTGACGACTTCTCCGAGGTTGCCGAACTGGTGGCGATCGTCGATGTCGATCAGCCGCGGGTGGGCGCGTTCCTGTCCACACTGCCCGACTCCGCCGGATCGGTGCCGGCCTACGTTCCCGACGACGTCCAACAGATGATCATCGACTGTCGACCTGACGTGCTGATCGTGGCCACGCCGGACTACGCCCATGCCGATTACATCCGGGCCGGTCTGGAACACGGACTGGAGGTGATCAGCGAGAAGCCGATGACAGCGACCGCCGCGCAGGCCGAAGCCGTCCGGCAGACAGTGGCCGAGACCGGCGGCCGGGTCCGGGTGACCCACAACCTTCGCTACACCCCACGGCACCGCCGGATGAAGGAACTGATCATGGACGGTGCGATCGGAAGGGTGCTCCAGGTAGGCCTCAGCTACCACGTCGACGTACGGCACGGTGCGAGCTACTTCGTGCGCTGGAATCGCCGTCGTGCCCGGTCCGGTGGACTGCAGGTGCACAAGAGCTGTCACCACCTCGACCTGGTGAACTGGCTGATCGATGATCTTCCCGACCGGGTGTCCGCGGTCGGTGCACTCGCCTTCTACGGGCCCCGAGGGGCCCATCGACCCCATGATCGTGACGGTGCCCCGGTGACCGGCGGTGCGCTGGCCGATCATGATCCGTACTACCGGCAGGACGGCCCGGGCGGCGTGCTGCCGGCCCCCGGCGGCGAGCAGCGTTCCGGCTCCGACGTGCCCTACACGGTGCAGTATCGGGTCGAGGAACCGATGACCATCTACGACGACGCGATCGACATCGAGGACCACTACAGCGCCTTGATCGGCTACCGATCCGGGGCGGCGTTGCTGTACTCGATCGACTTCTCGTCCCCGTGGGAAGGCTACGAACTGACTGTCACCGGTACCCACGGCAGGCTGGTGACGCGTTACGCCCGGGACCTGGACGGCAACCCGATGCCGGGCAACGACCGGATCGACCTGCAGCCGTTGTTCGCCGATCCGGAGCAGATCACCGTGCAGACCGGCGGTAGCGGCCACGACGGGGCCGACCCGGCGATGCGGGCCGATCTGTTCGGCGAACCGTCGGCGGAGTCGGGGCGACTGGGTCTGGCGGCGACCCTGGACCAGGCCGCCTACGCGGTGGCAGCCGGCGAAGCCATCTGGCGGTCCGCGGAGACCGGCAGGACCGTGATGGTCGACGACCTTCTGGCATAGCCTTTTCGGCGTGGACCCTGGACACGCGGTGCGGAGCGTAGGCCGGGTCCTCGGCTGGATCGGAGGCGGCCTGATCACCCTCCTCGTGCTCGGGATGATCGCCATCGTCGTGTACGGCAACGTCGGGGTGCGGCAGGCGGAGTCGGTGCCGCTCGCGACGGTGCGCAACGATCCGCGGATCGATCTGGTGCACTCCGACGGTGCCTGGGTGATGACACCGACCGACGGCCAAGCTGCTGAGGGTCAGGCGACCGACGGGCTGGTGTTCATCCCCGGCGCGAAGGTCGATCCGTTGGCCTACGCGTCGATGCTCGCCGGGTTGGTCAGAGAAGGCGTGACGGTGATCATCACCAAACCGACGTTGAATCTCGCCTTCTTCGATCTGCGGCGGCTGACCGCGTTCACCGCACTCGCGCCCTGGGTGCAGCGCTGGGCAGTGGGTGGCCACTCGCTGGGCGGGGTCCGGGCCTGTCAACTGGTCGGCGGCGGCGGCGTCCAGACCCTGGTGCTCTTCGCCAGCTACTGCGCACGCGACATCTCCGGCACCGACGTCAGAGTGCTCAGCGTGTCCGGCAGCCGGGACGGCCTCTCCACCCCGACGAAGATCAACAACGCTCGGCCGCTGTTGCCGGCCGACGCCGAGTCGGTGGTGATCGACGGCGCCAACCACGCCTCGTTCGGTGCCTACGGCGATCAACCCGGTGACGGCACGGCTACCGAATCGTCGGCCACCGTGCAGGCCGAGATCGACGACGCGGTGCTGAGGTTCCTGACCGGTTGAGTGATCTGCTAGCCTGACGATCATGACCGGTCGTTGGTATTTCTACTTCGCGTTGGCTCTGGAGGAGCCTACGTCGCGGTAGACGACGACCTCGCAACATCCTTCAGAGCCAACGGGACCAGGAGAAATCCTGGTCCTTCGTCGTATCAGGCGGGCTCTGCGGAAGGGCCTGCTGCCACCCTCGAATGTGAGAAAGGGACCAGCATGTCGGTCACCACCGAGGCTGCCGCCTCAGATCTGCACGTCAGCCAGTTCGAATCCCTCACCGCACCGGACACCTTGTGCCGCGGCCTGCCGGCGTCGTCGATGGTCGCCTCCGTCGTCGAACGGGGCCGCGCCGAGATCGCCGGCGTCCTCTCCGGTGCCGACCCCCGGCTGCTGGTGATCGTCGGGCCCTGCTCGGTCCATGATCCCGACGCCGGCCTGGACTACGCCCGTCGGCTGGCCGAGCTCGCCGACAGCTTGGCCGACGATCTGGTCGTGATCATGCGCAGCTACTTCGAGAAGCCGCGGACAACGGTCGGCTGGAAGGGGCTGATCAACGATCCGCATCTGGACGGCAGCCACGACATCGGTACCGGGCTCGAACTGGCGCGGCGCTTCCTGCTGGACGTCGGCGAGCTCGGCCTGCCGACGGCAACCGAACTGCTGGAACCGATCACACCGCAGTACGTCGCCGATCTGATCAGCTGGGCCGCGATCGGCGCACGGACCACCGAGAGTCAGATCCACCGCCAGTTGGCCTCCGGACTGTCGATGCCGGTCGGTTTCAAGAACGCCACCGACGGTGATGTCGGACTGGCCGTCGACGGCGCGGTGGCTGCCGGCCGACCGCAGTCCTTCCTCGGCATCGACGGCAACGGGCGGGCAGCCCTGGTCCGCACCACCGGCAACCCCGACGCCCACGTCGTCCTGCGCGGCGGACGCTCCGGTCCCAACTACGGGTCCGGCCCGGTTGCGATGGCGGCGGAACGCGCCGCCCAGGCGGGCGTCCGACCGCGCGTCGTCGTCGACGCCAGCCATGCCAACTCCGGCAAGGACCACCGTCGGCAAGCCGTCGTCGTCAACGAACTGGCCGACCAGATCGGCGCCGGCGACGACAACATCGGCGGGGTGATGATGGAGAGCTTCATCGTCGGCGGCGCGCAACCGCTGGACGTCACGGCCGGTCGGCAGCTGACCTACGGTCAAAGCGTGACCGACGCCTGTCTGTCCTGGGAGACGACCGCCGAGTTGTTGCCGCGGCTCGCACGTGCAGGTCGGGAACGCATCCGGCGTCGGTGATCAACAGCCGTCGTCGTGGAGTGCTGCCAGGATCTTTCGGATCAGCAGGCTGACCCGACGGACACAGCCAGCGTCGTTCTCGTCGACGCCGATGGCGAGCGAGCCGAGCGCGATCAGCAACGTGTGCAGGTCGAGACGCTGCCGAAAGCCGGCGATGTCGGTACGTCGATAGCCGGACAGGAGCGAGTCCAGGGAGAGCGCCGGTCCGCGGACCCGCAACACGGCGAGATCGTCGACCGGGGACCCGGCGTGGGTGTCGCCGAAGTCGATCACACCGGTCACCCGGAGCTCATCGTCGACGAAGATGTGCTTCGGGCTCAGATCGCCGTGACAGAGCACCGGGTCCGGGCACGGGAAGCGATCGGGATAGCGGTCCAGCGCCGCCATCAGCTCGTCGAACTCGTGATCGGAGAAGCCGGCCGTGATCACCAGGTCGCGCTCGGCCCGCCGCTTCGCCACCTCCGACGCCGTACGAGCCGTCCAGTCGCCGTCGACGGCGATCCCGGTGAGGTCGGCGATCATCCGGCCGATCTGGACGAGCACCCGGTGCCGCTGGTGCTGTCCGAGCCCGTCATACACCTCGACCAGGGCGCGGCCCGGGACAGCGCGTTGCACCATCACCGGGAACGCGGTGCCGTCGATCACCACGGTGTCGACCAGCAGCAGCTCCGGTGCCGGCATGCCGACCGAACGCGCTTGCTCGATCGCCCGGGCCTCGCGCAGCGATTCGTCGAGATCCCCACCGAACCGTTTGATCCGGATCAGCACGTCCCGCTCGCCGGTGGTCCGGACGCGGTAGACCTCGTTCTCGTAGCCGTCGACGATCCGCTGCACCTCGTCGAGCCGTCGGCCGGTGGCCCATCGGGTCAACCGGTCCAGGATGTCGATCGGTGTCGATACACCGGCGTGCAGCCCGCGAACGTAACTGTTCGGCCAGCCCGATGTCGACCCCATGCCCGGCATCTCAGCAGACCGTAGCCATCGCGGCCACGGGTTAAATCATGGGGCGCGCCCCGTTCAGCGCACCCGTGATTCGATCGGGGCGTAGTCTTCGGCGAGCAACGATCAGCTGCGCAGGAAGCCCCGGAAGTGTCCGCTGTAGCGACCCGCGATCAATCCGGTCGCGAGCCGGGTCGACTGCTGTCAAGCTGACGCGGTGGATGAGAACAGTGCGGTCAATCGGGAGTTCTGGGACGAGATTGCGCCGCACCACGCGGGCTCCGACTACTACGCCATCGAGCGCTTCGTGGCGTCCCCGGACAGCCTCGGCTTGATCGAGAAGTCCGAACTCGGAGACGTGGCCGGGCGATCGATCTGTCACCTGCAATGCCATCTGGGATTGGACTCGCTGTCGTTGGCGCGACTCGGAGCCGACGTGACCGGGGTGGACTTCTCGGGGGCTTCGCTGCGGATCGCCCGCGAACTCTGCGAACGGACGCGGCTACCGGCCCGATTCGTCGAATCCGACGTGCTCACCGCCGCCGCGACCCTGCAGACCGAGTACGACATCGTCTTCACCACCCGCGGAGTGCTGATGTGGATCGGTGATCTGGCGGGCTGGGCCGACAACTGCCTGCGGTTGCTGCGGCCCGGAGGCACCTTCTACCTGCTGGACATCCATCCGCTCGGGATGGCCGTGGAGCAGACCGGATCGGGGCTGCGGTTGGCGTCGTCCTACTTCGGCGGCGGAGCACCGTCGATCACCGAGGAGGACGCGTCGTACGCGGTCAGTGGCGTCGGGCTGACCCATCGCGAGACCCGGGAGTGGATCCATCCGGTCGGCGAGGTGGTCACCGCGCTGGCCGGCGCCGGTCTGGTGATCGAGTTCCTGCACGAGCATCCGGACGATGGCTACGCGCCGACGACGTTGTCGGCGACTGCCGACGTGGCGGGAGTGCCCGAGCTGCCGGCGTTGTTCTCGATTCGTGCGCATCGGCCCGGATAGCTCTTTGACAGGCTCAGGGCCCTTCGATCGGGTGGGCCGGTGTCGGCGGGTGTTCCTCGGTGAGGAGGATGATCACCATGAGTACTGAGGACAGAGCGCCGGCCGCAGCGTTGGCACGGGTGATCATCTCGACCGGCGACCTTCAGCGGGCACTGGCGATCTATCGCGACGTGTTGGGCTACCACGGCGACGTGACCGGTGACGTGGCGACGCTGAGCAACGGATCGGCGTCGGCGATCATGCTGCACCGGCGACCGACGACGCCCAGTGATGCGGCCGTTGCGGCGGCGTTCACCGTTGACGATCTTGACGCGGTGGTGCGGGCCTGGGAGGCGGCCGGTGGTTCGGTGATCGACCCGCCCAGTGATCAACCGTGGGGTGAGCGGATGGCTGTCGTCCGCGACGCGGACGGCCACGTCGTCTGCCTGATCGATCGCTGATCCCGGGCCCGCCGACAGCTCAGCCGGCGGTCCGATCGATCATCGGGTCGAGGACGTTCAATGCCCGCAGTTCGGCGTTGCCCAGCGGCGGTAGGGTCCGATGAGTGTGAACCGGCAGCCCGGCGAATGCGGCCTGGGTGATCTGGGAGGTGTCGCCGTGCGACACCAGCACGATGGCGCGACCTCGGTGCTCACGTTCCAGATCGGTGATCATGCTCAGCACCCGGTCACGCACCGCGCCGGTCGGTTCGACACCCGGCGCGGTCGCGTCCTCGGCATCGCGGGCCCAGACCTGGTCGTAGGCGCTGGCCGGGCCGCCGTCGAAGCCGCCGAAGTCGCGTTCGCGTAGCCGCCGGTCCAGTCGGACCGGGCCGGCTCCGGTGACCTCGCGGAGGATCTCGGCGGTCTCGGTGGTCCGGGAGAAGTCCGAGCTGATGATCACCGGGGGAGTCGCGTCGCCGGCCCGGTGAGCGGCCCAGGACGATGCACTGTCCCGGGCCTGGCGCCGGCCGAGCTCGGTCAGCCCGTTCGCCGGGTCGAGCCCGGCCGGGGCACGGCAGACGATCAGTCCGGCGACGTTCGGTCTGCTCTGCGCATGCCGCATCACGGTGTAGCTGTTCTCCAGCGTCGACAGGTCGAGCACCGGGACATCGTACGTGCTGCTCCAGGAGCCACCGGAGCCAGCACACTTGCCGACGACCATGGTTGGCGGCTAAGTTCTCAATCGATTGAGATGAGGTGGCGACGATGGCGTTCGAGGGACTGGACAATCCGAGTGTCCGGCGGTTCCAGCGCAAGGTGACCGTGCTGTCTGCCGGTGGCACCTTCCTGGACGGGTTCGACCTGACGGTGATCGCGGTGGCGCTGCCGCTGATCCACGCCGAGTGGCAACTGACCGCGTTGGAGAAGAGCCTGATCGTCTCCAGTGCGATCATCGGCTCCTTCATCGGCGCCAGCCTGCTGGGCAATCTGACCGACCGGTTCGGTCGGAAGGCGATGTACGTGGTCGACCTGCTGGCGTTCGTGATCTTCGCTGCCCTGACCGCGTTCTCCACCGAGGTGTGGCAGCTGATCCTGTTCCGCTTCCTGCTCGGCGTCGGCATCGGTGCCGACTATCCGATCTCGGCGACCCTGGTGTCGGAGTTCAGCTCGAACTCCCGGCGCGGGATGCACAGTACGTCGCTCGGCGCGATGTGGTTCGTCGGCGCCGTCGCGGCCTACCTCGTCGGGCTCGCCGTGGTTCCACTGGGTGACTGGTCCTGGCGGATCCTGCTGCTGGTCGGTGCCGCGATCGCTCTGGTGGTGTTCTTCTTCCGCGTCAAGCTGCCGGAATCGCCGCGCTGGCTCGCTTCCCGCGGCAGGCCTGAAGAAGCGCGATCGGTGATCGCCAGGATCACCGGCAACCCCGAGGCCGAGCTGGTGCTGCCGACCACGCCACCCCGGCAGCCCGTCCGCTTTCTGTTCTCCGGCGCGATGCGGCGGCGCACACTGTTCGTCTGCGGGTTCTGGTTCTGCTACGCCACCGCCTACTACGGCATCTCGATGTACACCCCGACGATCTTGGAACCGCTGACCAGCGGCGATCGCGTGATCACGATCATCGGGTCCGGCCTGGTCGCCGTGCTCGGCATGGTCGGCGCCTTCGTCGGGATGAATCTGGTCGACCGTTGGGGACGCCGGCCGTTGATCATCACCTCGTTCGCCGGGCTGACGGTTGCGCTGATCGTGCTGGCCCTGGTCACGTCGCCGACGCTGGGCTTCCTGGTGGCGCTGTTCAGCGTTGCGGTGCTCTTCTCCAACGCCGGCGGCGGCATCCTCAACTTCGTCTACCCGACCGAGCTGTTCCCGACCTCGCTGCGCGCCACCGGTGCCGGGCTGGCAACCTCGGTGAGCCGGATCGGCTCGATCCTCGGGGTGCTGGTGTTCCCCAACTTCGTGGCGTTGTGGGGGAGCAACGTGGCGCTGTGGTTCTTCGCCGCCGTCGGCGCGGCAGGCTTGATCATCTGTGTCACGATGGCGCCGGAGACCCGTCATCAGAGCCTGGAACAGATCAACGCCGAATCCGAACTGCACCGCGTCTGACCACGCCCGTCCGGGCAACCCCGTCCAGCCCACCAGGAGAGCCATCCGTGACCCGACCGCCGCGCGACACCACCCAGGCCACGATCATCCGTACGGCGCCGCAGCCGGACACCGGCTACCGGCGGCTGACGGCCGGGCCGGCGGAGCAGCATCGGGCCAGGACGGAGTTGATCACCGGATCGGCCTGGTCGCTGCCCGACCGGCCGGTCGGACGTCTGGTCCAGGTGACCGACTTCCAACTGGCCGACCTTGTCTCGCCGAGCCGGCTGGAGTTCCTGCAACGGCTCGCCGGGGTGCCGGCCTGGCGGCGGATGCTGCCGGCCTATCGTCCTCAGGAATTCCTGCTCCTACAGGCGATCGAGGCGATCCTGCGCACGATCCGGGAGTTGGCGACAGAGCCCGGGCGGGGATTCGATGCGGTGATCACGACCGGTGACAACACCGATTCAGCCCAGTTGAACGAGCTGCAGACCTTTCTGACCCTGATGAACGGCGGCCCGATCAGGCCGGGCGATCCGAACGATGGCCTGGACAGCACCGTGTCGGCGTCCGGCAACGAGTACTACTGGAATCCGGAGCCGACGTCGCGGGACCGTTGGAAGACCGAACGGGGGCTGCCCAATCATCCGGGTGCCCTGGCCGCGGCCGCCCGGCCCTTCGAGGCCGGGGGACTCGGTGCGCCCTGGCTCGCCTGTTTCGGCAACCACGACTGCCTGGTCCAGGGGCGTGCTCCGGCACCCCCGGGCTACGACGACTTCCTGACCGGCGGCAGCAAGCCGAGCGACCGGCCGCTGGACCGGGATCCGAGCGACCCACAGTCGACGCAGCGCCCGGACACCCTCGACGCCTACTGTGACGATCCGTTGATCTTCTCCACCGCGGCGCCGCACGACATCGAGGCACTGCCCGAGCGGCGGATGATCGACAAGGCGACCTACGTCCGACTGCACCGCGAGACGGGCCAGCAGCCGGCCGGACACGGATTCACCGCGGAGAACGCCGCCGACGGCACCGCCTACTACAGCTACGACGCCATCGACGGGCTGCGCCTGATCATCCTGGACACCACGAACCCGGCCGGCGGCGTCGACGGGTGTGTCGACGAGCGTCAGTTCGGCTGGCTGGCAGGCGAACTGGGGTCGGCCGGTGAGCGGCTGGTGATCATCTGCTCCCACCACGGGCTGTCCACCCTGACCAACGCCACCGGTGACGGGACCTGGGGCGGTCGGCTGCGGTTGGCCGATGAGGTCGAGGAACTGCTGCATCGTCACGGCAGCGTGATCGCCTGGCTGTCCGGACACACCCACGTCAACAAGGTCACACCGCGGCCCGGACCGTCCGGAGGTTTCTGGGAGATCAGCACCAGCTCGATCGCTGAGTGGCCGGTGCAGGTGCGCGAGTTGGAGGTCTTCGCCACAGACGAGGGGATCGCGATCCGAGCGACCATGATCGATTCCGCGGTCGCTCCGGAGCCGACCGGCGATCTCGACCTCGACGATCTGGCCGGCCTGCATCGGGAGGTCGCCGCCAACGACCCCGGCTCGGTCGGTGGTCTGGACGCCGAAGGTACGCCGCAGGACCGCAACGTCGTACTCTATCTGCGGAGGTCATGAATCGGAGATGATCATGGAGTCGGACAGCTCAGGCGATCGGACGGATCGGCCGACCCTGCAGACGATCGCCGGTGCGGCCGGCGTGTCCACCTCGCTGGTCAGCCTGGCACTGAACGGCAAGTCCGGTGTCTCGGCGGCTCGCCGGGACGAGATCCGTCAGCTCGCCGAGGATCTGGGCTATCAACCCGATCCAGTAGCCCGTGAACTGCGGACCGGCAGCGTCTCGATGATCGGACTGCTGGTCCGCAACGTGTCCAACCCGTTCTTCAACGATCTGCTGGCCGGGATGCAGCAGGCGGCGTTCGAACAGGGCGTGACCATCGTCGCGATGGATTCGGAGTATTCCGAGGACCGGGAGCGACGCCACATCCGGCACCTGGCCGCGCGTCGGGTCGACCGACTGGCGATCGCACCGATCGGACGGGCCGCATCCTTGGAGGAGTGGCAACGACTCCGGCCGGACGCCCGGACGGTGTTGATCAACGCCGGCCCACAGATGTATCCGGATCTGCCGCATGTCGCTCCGGACGCCCAGCAGGCCGTCGGTCTCGCCTTCGATCACCTGTGGCAACTGGGCCACCGGTCGATCGGATTCCTGTCCGCGCCGATCAGCCTGATGAGCGACGAGGACCGCTACCAGCACTACCTGTCGCTGTGCGATCGGCGACGGATCGAGCCACGTCCGATCTTCAGCGACCTGCAGGGGGAGGCGATCCGCAACCGGATCGTCACCGAACTGCAGGAGCCGGATCCGCCGACCGCGGTGATCACCAATTCCGACTGGTCCGCGCACTACGTGTATCTGGCGGTTCGGGATCTGGGGCTGCGGATCGGGGTCGACCTCTCCGTGGTCGGTCACGACGATCTGGACACCTCTCAACTGCTGGAACCCGCCCTGAGCACGCTGGCCGTCGATCGTCGCGAGTTGGGCCGGCAGATCTTCGCCCGGCTCGGGGCCGCCGACGACTCAGCTTTTGCCGGGCCGGTCTGGCTGATCGCCCGGGCATCATCGGGCCCGCCTCCCTGATCGGCTCCCGACGCTCGGCGCATTCCCCGCCCCTGCCCGTGTCGCGCACGACGGTGCAAATCGGTGCATCCTGGCTTACTGTTTGCGCGTGCGTGCGATGCGACGATTCACTGTGCGGCCGGTGCTTCCGGAGCCGCTGTCCGGACTGTCCGATCTTGCCCTGAACCTGCGGTGGTGCTGGGACGCCGACACCCGGGAATTGTTCGAGAGCGTCGATCCGGTGCTGTGGGCCGAGACCGCGCACGATCCGGTCCGACTGCTGGCCGAGGTCGATCCGGCACGGTTGACCGAGCTGTCCGCTGATCGGAAGTTCATCCGGCACCTCGAACTCGCCCGAGCCGATCTGACCGAATACCTGTCCGCGGACCGGTGGTATCAGGAGTATGCCGCCAGCACGGCCGATGCGCCGCGCGCGATCGGCTACTTCTCGCCGGAGTTCGGGATCACCGAGGTGTTGCCGCAGTATTCCGGTGGCTTGGGCATCCTGGCCGGGGACCATCTGAAGGCGGCGAGTGATCTCGGTGTGCCGATCATCGGTGTCGGACTGCTGTATCGGCATGGCTACTTCACCCAGTCCTTGAATCTGTCCGGGTGGCAGCAGGAACGCTATCCGATGATCGATCCGAACAGCCTTCCGTTGCGGTTGTTGCGTGATCGTTCCGGCTCCGCCTCGGACACCGCGGACGACGGCCGACCGGTGATCATCGAGGTGCCGCTGGACGGCAGGACACTGCACGCCCAGGTCTGGGTGGCCGAGGTCGGCCGGGTGCCGCTGCTGTTGCTGGACGCGGACGTCGAGCAGAATTCGGGCACCGACCGCGAGGTGACCGATCGACTGTACGGCGGTGGCGCCGATCATCGACTGGCTCAGGAGATCCTGCTCGGCATCGGTGGCGTCCGAGCGATCCGCGCCTACTGTGCGATCACCGGGGCAGCGGCTCCCGAGGTATTCCACACCAACGAGGGCCATGCGGGATTCCTCGGCCTGGAACGGATCCGGGAGTATCTGTCCGCGGGAGAACTCGACTTCGATGCGGCCCTGGAGGAAACCCGAGCGGCCACCGTCTTCACCACCCACACCCCGGTCCCGGCCGGCATCGACCGCTTCGACCGCGATCTGATCGCACGCTACTTCGAACACCTCGACCCGGTACCGGTGGACCGCGTATTGGCACTCGGTGCCGAGGACTACGAGGGTGGTGATCCCGGCAAGTTCAACATGGCGGTGATGGGCTTCCGGCTGGCCCAGCGGGCCAACGGTGTGTCCCGGCTGCACGGCGAGGTCTCACGGGAGATGTTCCACGGGCTCTGGCGACTGTTCGACACCGCCGAGGTGCCGATCACCTCGATCACCAACGGGGTCCATCACCAGACCTGGATCCATCCGGCCCTGCTGGCGCTCCTGGAATCGCCGCGCGGCGACGGCGACACCGTGCTGGACGGGTACGACTGGTCGGCGCTGGAGCGGACCGATCGGCAGACCATCTGGGCGATGAAGCGGCAGATGCGGATCGATCTGATCGAGATGGCGCGGACCCGGCTGGCGGCGAGCAGTGCCAACCGCGGGATCCCGGCCGACTGGACCGCAGAGGTGCTCGATCCCGACGTGATCACCTTCGGCTTCGCCCGTCGAGTGCCGTCGTACAAGCGACTGACCCTGATGTTGCGTGACCCGGAACGACTGCGCCGGTTGCTGACCGATCCCGATCGGCCGATCCAGATCGTGATCGCCGGCAAGTCGCACCCCGATGACGAGAGCGGCAAGGCACTGATCCAGCAGATGGTCCAGTTCGCCGATGCCGCCGACGTCCGGCACCGCATCGTCTTTCTGCCCGACTACGACATCTCGATGGCCCGACCGTTGTATCCGGGGTGCGATGTCTGGATGAACAATCCGCTGCGACCGTACGAGGCGTGTGGCACCTCGGGCATGAAGGCTGCGCTGAACGGCGCAGCCAACCTGTCCATCCGGGATGGCTGGTGGGACGAATGGTACGACCCGGCCTACGGCTGGGCGATCCCGTCGGCCGAAGGTGTCGACGACCCGGCGCAGCGGGACGATCTCGAGGCGCACGCGCTCTACGACATCATCGAGAACGAGATCATCGAGCGGTTCTACGACACCGACAACCTCGGCATTCCGCAGCGTTGGGTGCAGACCATGATCGACACCGTGGCCGGGCTGGGGCCCAAGGTGCTGGCCTCCCGGATGGTGCGGGACTACACCCAGCAGCTGTACACCCCGGCCGCCGCGGCCTCACGGGCGGTCGGATCGACGCCGCAGACGGCGGCCGACCTGGCGGCCTGGAAGCGGCGGGTCCGCGACCTGTGGCCGGGCGTCGGAGTTGATCATGTGGAGAGCCTGGCCGGCGAGACCATCGAGGTCGGCACCACCATCGGTGTCAGCGCGCTGGTCCGGTTGGGGGAGCTGCAACCGGACGAGATCGAGGTCCAGTTGATCGTCGGCACGGTCGGCCCGGACGACGAACTGGTCGACGTCCGCTGCATCCCGTTCCCGGCCGGGGCCGACGCCGCGGACGGACTGCGTCGCTATCAGGGACAGGTCGACACCGAACGCGCCGGCTCGATCGGCTACACCGTCCGGGTGGTGCCCCGGCACGCCCGGTTGGCCAGCGACGCCGAGCTCGGACTGGCCGCATTTCCGCAGGGCGGCTAGCCTTCTCGGCTGCGAAATGGCCGGGCTGAGGCCTGGGGCTCTCGGTCCGGATGGTGCTACCGTGAACCCACATTGTGAATGCGATCACAAGGAGCATCATGGGTGGCATCGACGTCATCGATCCTCGTTACACAGCAGTGTTCGCGCGAGCGCAGCAGGTGCTCGGCGATGATCATCGGGTGCGGTCGGTCGGTCCCGGCGGATCGGTGGGTGCGGGCACGGCGGATCGCTGGAGCGATCTGGACCTCGCGATCGCCACCGAGCCCGAGCACCATCAGGACTTCATCGCGGACTGGCCGAACTGGCTGCGTCGGATCACCCCGACCGTGTTCGCCCGGACACCGATCGCCCCGTTCATCATCAACACCGTCACCGACCAGGGGCTGACCCTGGACGTCGTGGTGCACTCCGGCGAGGTTCCGATCTACCGGCCGCCGGCGGGCTACGCGGTCGGTTTCGCCTCATCCCGTTACGAAACCGTCGCGGCGGCTCTGGAGTACGCCGTGGCCGAGCAGTTGCGTGGACTGGCCGGGCCGTTCATCAGTCTGATCCAGCGTGAGGAGCATCTGCGACATCTGACCGGTGTCCCGCATGTGATCGGGCTGTTGACCACGGTTTTCCTGGCCGAGACGGGGGAGCAGCAACCGGGCAAGACGTGGAACTCCACCTACACCGAGGAACAACGGCAGCTGGTGGCGGCGCTGCCGGCTGCCCGGGCCACCCGGGAGGACATGATCGCCTTCGGACTGGCCGTCGCCCGGCTGATCGTCGAACGTGCCCGTCCGCTGTTCGCCGACCATGATCTTGAGTGGCCGGCCGACCTCGCGCAGGTCACGGCAGGGCGGCTGCGCGACCAGCTCGGTCTGGATACCACCGACTGGCTGCGGTGAGGGGTGACCCAGGAGCGGATCGGTCGTCGGGTCCCGTGCCGACAGACTCCGTAGGATGACGTTGTCATGATCGACACCTTCGACAAGCATTCCGACCTGACGATTGCCGGTGGTCCGGTCCGGGTCTATCGTGCCGGCGAGACCGGCCCGCCGCTGCTGTTGCTGCACGGCGGGATGCTGGACACCGCCCCAGGGGTCTGGCGCAACGTCGCTCCGCAGCTGTCTGTTGATCATCAGGTCTACCTGATCGACCTGCCGCGACACGGTGGAAGCCGGCCCTGGAAGGGCATGCTCGACGCAGATTTCTTCACCGGGTTCCTGGCCGAGCTGCTGGACACGCTGGGCCTGGAACGCGTGTCGATCATGGGTTTGTCACTCGGCGCCGGAGTGGCGATCGGGTACGCCCTGCAACACCCGGAGCGGGTCGAGCGGCTGATCGCCATCGGTCCCGGCGGGTTGGGGAACCGACGCACGGCGCAGTTCCTGACCTGGATGATCATCCGGACGCCGGGCCTGATGAGGCTGATCAGCCGCTACCTTGCCGCCCGGCCGAAGGCGATCCGGACCTCCATGATCGACAACCTGGTCGCCGGAACACAGACCCGCGACTTCGAGACGATCGTCGAACTGGTCAGCGCGGAAGCGCGGGCCAAGGCGGCCCACCGGGAGCCGGCCCTGGACGACTGGATGGTGCGGGCGTACGGGCCGTTCGCGATGCGGCTGGACTATCTGCCCGAGCTCGACCGGCTGCAGGTGCCGACGCTCTGGGTCCGCGGTGACCGGGATCCGTTGGTCGGCGCGGCTGAACTGGCTGCGGCGGCCGAGGCAGCGCCGACCTCCCGACTGGTCACGATGACGGGCGCCGGACACATCGTCAGCTATGACCGGCCCGACGAACTCTGCCGGCTCGCCCGCGAATTCCTGGCCGAGCGCGATTCCGGCTGAGCCGGAACCCGTCCGGAAAGGAACCGACTTCAGCCGAGCGCTTCGACGATGGCATCCCAGAGCTGGTAGCCGCCCAGGGCGATGAACAGCAGGGCGCAGATGCCGAGCACGACGTTGTGCCAGATCTTGTTGCGGTACTCGCCCGGGACCCGGTCGGTGTTCAGGATCGGCAGCAGAGTGATCGCCAGGAACGGCATGAACAACGATCCGAGCACGCCGTAGATCAAGATCAACAGGATCGGCTTGCCGAGGAGCAGCAGCAGCATCGGCGGGAACGTCAGCCAGATCAGGTAGGCCCGGAAGTACTTACCGTTGAGCTGGGCATCCGGATGGTCCGAGCCCTTGCCGCGCATGTTCGCCCAGAAGTCGGCGAACATCATCGAGACGCCGTTCCAGACCCCGATGATGGAGGTGAATGCCGCCGCCCAGAAGCCGATCAGGAACCCGACACCGATCACGTCACCGTACTTGGCGCGCAGCACCCTGCTGAGGTCGACGAGTCCGGTGTCACCGGTGGACAAGGTGACCCCGGCGGACCGGACGACCTCGGCACCGACGATCAACATGGCGACCACGAAGATGCCGGTCATCACGTAGGCCATGGTGTTGTCCAGCCGCATCACCCGCATGAACGGGATCTTGTCCCAACCCTTCTCCCGCAGCCAGTAGCCGTAGGCGGCCAGTGTGATCGTGCCGCCGACGCCGCCGGCCAGGGCCAAGGTGTAGAAGGTCCCGCCCTCGGGGATCAGCGGGATCAGACCCTTGATCGTCTCGCCGAGATTCGGCGCGGCGATCACGGCGAGTCCGACCACGACGATGAACATCACGCCGACCAGCGCCGCGGTGATCTTCTCGAACACCGAGTATCGACCGAACCAGACGAGCGCGAAGCCGAGCAGTCCGCAGATGATCGCGCCGACCGGGATCGGGATGCCGAACAGGGCGTTCAGCGGCAGCGCCGTCGACGACATCGCCGACGCACCGTAGACGAATCCCCAGATCACGATGTACGGGCCGAAGTACCAGGTCGGCCAGCGGCCCAGGCTGCGCCAACCTTCGAAGATCGTCTTCCCGGTGGACACGGTGTAGCGGCCGGCGCCCTCCACCAGCACGATCTTCATGATCACGCCGATGATCACCGCCCAGAGCAGCCCGTAGCCGTACTTGCTGCCCGCCACCAGGGTGGCCACCATGTCGGCGGCGCCGACGCCGGTGGCGGCCACCACCAGGCCCGGTCCGACGATCTTCCACTTGGTCGGTGGGACTTGTTCGGTCTGGGTCGTCCGCTCGGTCATCTGTGCCTCTCGCTGTCGGCTGTGGCGCAGACGGCCGCAGCCGCATCGCCAGCGGCAGGTTAGAACACCTTCACCGATAATCGGTGACTTTCGGTGCGCGTGGCGATCAGCCGAAGACCGATCTGTTATCCGCCGCCCAGGTGGCAAAACTCCGCGCGGGTCGGCCGAGCAGCTGCTGCACCGTCGGGAGCACGGCACGCTCCGGCGCGCTCGGACGGCCGATCAGGTCGAGGGTCGCGTCGGCGTATTCGGCCGGCATCGTACGGAGCATCTCGGCGCGCGCGCGATCCACGGGCAGCTCGACGAATCCGATCTCCCGCTGCAGCAGCTCGGCGATGATCTCGACCCGCTGCCGGGGCGACAGCAGCTCGGGTCCGGTGAGCGTGTAGACCTGTCCCGCGTGCCCGGCCTCGGAGGGTGCGGTGAGTGCGAGCTTGGCGACCGCGGCGATGTCGTACGGATCGATCAGCGGCGTGGCGACGTCGCCGAACGGTGCACGCACCGTCCCGCTCTTGATCATCTCCAGCCACCACAGGGTATTGCTCGCGAACTGCCCCGGCCGCAGCACGGTCACTTCGTCGAACCGCTCGGCGAGCATCCGTTCGGCAGGGCCCTGGTCGCGGGAGATCACCGAGTCCGGTCGAGTACCGGCCGCAAGCGAGGACAGGAAGACGATGCGACGGACGCCGGCGCCGACGGCGGCCGTCGCGACCTCGTCGATGTCGCCGGCAACCTGTCCGCCGTGCAACAGGAACATCGCATCGACGCCGTGCAGGGCGTCGGTGAGCGTCTCGGGACGGTCGAAGTCACCGAAGACGACCTCCACCGGCAGGTCGGTGTCCTCGGGTTTGCGGCTGATCGCACGGGTCGGAACGTCGTCGGCGGCGAGCTGGTGGACAAGCTGACGGCCGACCGTCCCGGTCGCTCCACTGATCAAGATCATGATGGCAGTCCTTATTTATCGAGTGATGACTCAATAAATGTAGGCTGGGGTCGTCGGGAACACAAGGGGCAGCCCACCGGCATCGCTATACAGGACGGGAACACAGCTGATGAACAACCCAGCCGGGTCGAGCCGCCGGAGGGGGCGTCCGAGGACCGGCGTCCGCGAATCCGTGCTCGCCACCGCATCGGCACTGCTGGACGAGTCCGGTGCCGCCGGGTTCACCACCAAGGCGGTCGCAGCCCGCGCCGGCGTCGCCGAATCGAGCATCTTCTACCACTTCGGCGATCGGCTGGGCCTGTTGCAGGAGGTCATCTTCGCCGAGGTCGGTGGGTACAAACAGCTGATCGACAGCCTGATGGTCGACCCGGAACCGCCGGACCTCGAGGTCGGTCTGCGACGGGTGCTGGATTACCTCGAGGACTACTTCGAACGCCTGCTCCCCGGGATGACGACGCTGCAGGCCGACCCGCAGACGCTGGCCGCCTTCCGGGACCGCAGCCAGGAACTTGATCTCGGTCCGCACCGCGCCGTCGGCCTGCTCCGGGACTATCTGCGGTCCGAGCGCGCCGCCGGCCGGGTCGCTGCCGATGCCGACCTGCTGGTGGTTGCGACGTTCGCGGTCGGGTCCGCCTTGCAGCGGGCCCAGCTGCGCCGATTCGGTGGACGGGCCCGATCGCTGCCGTCGAACGGCCAGCTCACCCGCCAGCTGGTCCGGCTCCTGAGCTGATCGGCGCCGCTACCGTCGACCGATGATCATGGTCGGTCAAAGCCTCAACGATGAACCGTCGGTGAGACTCAGTGGGCCTGCATCACGACCACGGTACGGCCAGGGATGGTGACCAGACCGTCGGCGGGCACCGGATCGGTCGGCAGCTCGCCGTCGACGCCGGTATGGGCCAGCACCGTGTATTCCTTCGCCCACGGACCGCCCGGGAGTTGCACCTCGACCGGATCCGCACCGCCGTGGAACCAGATCAACAGGGCGTCCTCCTCGGTGCGATCGTCGCGGTCGTCGGTGAGGAACATGCCCAGCGTCCGACGCTCGCCGTCCTGCCATTCCTGATCGGCCAACTCGACCAGGTTGTCGTGCGGGTAGCCGCCGAACCAGGCCAGATTCTTGCGACCCGACGGACTGCCGTCCAGCAAGGTCACCTGATCGCCGTGCCGGAAGCGACTGCTGCGCAACACCGGATGATCATGACGGAGCTTGAGCAGGGCTCCGGTCAGGTCCTTCAGGTCCGCCCACGGCTCCGCGCTGTCCCAGTTCACCCAGGAGATCGGGCCGTCCTGACAGTAGGCGTTGTTGTTGCCCTCCTGGGTCCGTCCGATCTCGTCCGCGGCGGTGATCATCGGCACGCCGCTGGACAGGATCGTGGTGGCGATCAGGTTCTTCGTCTGACGGTGCCGCAAGGCGTTGATCTCGGGATTGTCGGTCTCGCCCTCGTAGCCGCAGTTCCAGGATCGGTTGTCGTCGGAGCCGTCCCGGTTGGACTCGCCGTTGGCTCCGTTGTGTTTGAGGTCATAGGTGACCAGGTCACGGAGGGTGAAGCCGTCATGAGCAGTGACGAAGTTGATGCTCGCGTCGGCCTGCCGGTCATCATGATCAAAGATGTCGGGAGAGCCGGCCAGCCGCGCCGACAGCTCCTGGACGCCGCCGATGTTGCCGCGCCAGAAGTCCCGGACGAATCCGCGGAAGCGGTCGTTCCACTCGCTCCATCGGCTGCCGAAGCCCCCCACCTGATAGCCGTACGGGCCGACATCCCACGGCTCGGCGATCATCTTGATGTCGGCCAGCAGCGGATCCTCGGCGATCGCCGCCTTCAGCGGATGATCTTGACGGACGTGATGCTGGCCGTCCCGCAGCAGGGTGGTGGCGAGGTCGAATCGGAAGCCGTCGACACCCATCTCGGTCACCCAGTAGCGCAACGAGTCGATGATCATCTTCTGTACGCCGGGATTGGAGGTGTCGACCGAGTTACCGGTACCGGTGACGTCATAGTCGTTGCGTTGATCCTGGGTCAGCCGGTAGTAGCCGGCGTGGTCGATGCCCCGGTAGCACAGCGTCGGTCCCTCGTGACCGCCCTCGCCGGTGTGGTTGAAGACGACGTCCAGGATGACCTCCAGGCCGGCCTGGTGCAGGGCGGTCACCATCTCCTTGAACTCGCGGACCTGGGAGCCCATGGTGCCGACCGAGCAGTAGGAGGCGTGCGGTGCGAAGAAGCCGAGCGTGTTGTAGCCCCAGTAGTTGCGCAGCCCGCGGCCGATCAGGAACGGCTCGGACACGAACTGATGGATCGGCAGCAGTTCGACCGCCGTCACGCCGAGCTCGACCAGGTGCTCGATCACCGCCGGGTAGGCGAGTCCGGCGAAGGTTCCGCGCAAATGCTCCGGGACCTGCGGGTGCAGCCGGGTGTAGCCCTTCACGTGGGTCTCGTAGATCACCGAATCGGCCAGGTTGCGGCGCTCGGCGATCGGCTCCGGTGGTGGGCTGTCCTCGACCACCACACTGAGCGGCACGGCAGCGAAGGAGTCGGTCGGATCCGGGGTGAAGTCCGAATCCGGAGTGTGGTCGGAGATCGGGCCGCTGTAGTCGACACCGCCGGTGATGGCCCGGGCATACGGATCGAGCAGCAGTTTGGCGGGGTTGAACCGGCGACCGTCCTCCGGGGCCCACTCGCCGTGCACCCGGAAGCCGTAACGCTGTTCGGCGCCGACGCCGGGCACGTGCACGCTCCAGACGCCGTCCTCGCCGGCGGTCATGTCGTGATTGTGCTGGGTCCGATCCTCGTCGACCAATGCCAGCTCGACTCGTGTCGCGCGCGGAGCCCAGAGGCCGAAGGAGGTCCCGTCGTCGCGGATGTGGGCGCCCAGGAGGGTGCCGTCAGCTGGCGTCGGGAGGTCGATCTGGGTCATCTACGGGCTCTCTTCTCACTCACCTGCGGGCCGCCGGGGGCGGCGCAAAACGGTCTCCATTGTGCCTGACGAATGTCCAGGGACCGCGCGGGACAGGCATCGGCGCCGCACCGGACAGGCAAACGCCGCCGGTCCGGCCCGGTGTGGCATGCCGCACCATTAAGGTTCCTTCATGACTGAGGACCCGGTACGGCTGGAAGTTTCCGACGGTGTGGCGACCCTGCGGATCGACCGACCGAAGGTGAACGCTCTCGACTTCGACCTGCAGGACAGGATCGGAGCAGCGGCCCGGGAGGCGTCGGCGCGAGACGACATCGCGGCGGTGGTGATCACCGGCGGACCGAAGGTGTTCGCCGCCGGCGCCGACATCAAGGAGATGGCCGCCCTCGATCATGCCGACATGCTGCGCCGCTCCAAGCACCTGGTGGACAGCTTCGCCGCCGTCGCCACGATCGGCAAACCGACCGTTGCCGCGATCAACGGCTACGCCCTCGGCGGTGGCTGTGAGCTGGCCCTCTGCGCCGACATCAGGATTGCCGCGGAGGATGCGACGCTGGGCCAACCCGAGGTCAAGCTCGGCGTCATCCCCGGCCTCGGCGGCACCCAGCGGCTGGCCCGGTTGATCGGCCCGAGCCGGGCCAAGGAGTTGATCTTCAGCGGCCGGTTCGTCTCCGCCGAGGAGGCGCTGGCGATCGGGTTGGTCAATCAGGTGGTGCCGCCGTCCGACGTGCTGGACACCGCGACGGCCTGGGCGCGCCAGTTCGTCGGCGGCGCCGCGCTGGCGCTGCGCGCGGCCAAGGAGGCGATCGACCTCGGTAGCGAGGTCGATCTGGCCACCGGCCTGGAGATCGAACGGCAGCAGTTCGCCGCCCTGTTCGGGACCGAGGACCGCGCGATCGGGATGCGATCCTTCATCGAACACGGGCCCGGCAAAGCCGAATTCCGGGGACGGTGAAGACGCCGGTGCGATTCAGAGTCTCTCGGCTGCTTCTCGTTCTCGGACTGTGCTTCGGGCTGATCGGTGTCGGCATGCTGATCGCCGCTGGTGCCACGGCAGTGAGTTCACAACGCTTCCAGGCCACCGCCGAGAAGGCCACCGGCCGGGTGGTCGCCGTCGACTCCCATGAGGAATGTGACACCGATCGTCGCAGCGACGGCCGTCGGGTCCGCGAATGCCACACCGTCTACGACTCGACGATCGAGTTCAGCACCGCCGACGGCAAGAAGATCACCTTCGAGTCGAATGTGTCGGGTAGTCAGCCGCCGCGGCCCGGCGATTCCGTCGAGGTGTTGTATCCGCCTGACGATCCGCAGCGCGCCCGGGTCGCCGGCGTCGCCGTCTGGGTGCTGCCGATCGTCTTCGGAGGGATCGGGATCCCGTTCACCCTGGCCGGCGTGATCATGCTCGCCGTGTATCTGAAGGGACGACGGAAGCTGGCCTGGTTGCAGGACTCGGGACGGCGAGTGCAGGGCCAGATCCTCGGCGTCCAGCGCAATCGGCACCTGCGGATCAACAATGTGCACCCCTGGCGGGTGCATGTCGGCTGGCGTGACCCGGCCAGCGGCGCGGCGTACGAATTCGCCAGTGACAATCTGATGTCCGACCCGACACCGGTCCTGGCCGGGGCACAAACCCTGGAGGTGCTGATCGACCCGGCGGACCCGCAGCAGCGGCACTGGGTCGACCTGACACCGTACGGGTTGTCCTCGGACTGACCCGGCCGCTGCCAGGTCCGACCGATCCGACCCCAAACCGATCGCCCCCAAACCGATCGACCCGGACAGAAAGGTTCAGCTGCATGCAGATCACGGATCTCCCGTTGATCAATACGGTCTCGGAGCCGACCGTGCACCCGGACGGGCGGTACGCGGTCTGCGCGGTGACCCGCGCCGATCCGGCAGCCGACAGCTACGTCGGCCAACTCTGGCGGGTCCCGCTGCCGGACACCGACAACGGGCTCGCCGACCACGACCGGGAACCCCGCCGGTTGACCCGCGGCTTCCGGGACAGCGCACCGCGGTTCTCACCGATCGGTGGACTGATCGCCTTCCTCCGCTCCGAACCCGGTGCAGCACCCCAGTTGTACGTGGTGGACGCCGCCGGCGGCGAACCGGTGCAGGTGACCGACCGCAAGCTGGGTGTCCAGGAGTTCGCCTGGTCCCCGGACGGCAACCGGCTCGCCTTCATCAGTCGCGAACCGGAGCCGGGCCGCTACGGCAGCGTCGAGGGTCTGGCGGCCGGGGCGGAACCGGCCCGCCGGATCACTACGGTGCTCTACCAACAGAACGGACTGGGTTACGACCACGACCGACCGGCCCTGGTCTACCTCGTCGACACCCCCGACGTGTACGCCGAGCCGGTGGCGCAGCCCGCACCGACGGCCGACGGGCCGGCGGACCCGCTGCCGGTGGTTGCCGAGCCGACCTTGATCAGCTCGACGACAGACACCGATCACCACGGGCTGAGCTTCGCTCCGGACGGCAACAGTGTGGCGACCATCGCCGCCGTGCATCCCGGTCGCGACCTCGACCGGCGGAACGACATCGTGATCATCGCGATCGACGACGACCGGTTCGACGAGGACGCTGATCAGGACGTCTCGGAGGAGCAGGACGACTCGGGCGTCCAGTACGAGACATCGGTGATCACGGCCGACCACGGTCCGTTCATGATCAACTCGATCGCCTACGGACCGGACGGGCGGCTGTGGTTCGAGGCCGTCGATCTCGGCCCGGACGGTGTGGACTTCGTCGGACGCAACGGCGCGGTGTATCTGATCACCGGGGACGACCAGCCGCCGGTGATGATCACCGACCCGAAGGCCTCCGACGTCG
The DNA here is from genome assembly GCF_900105385.1 of Microlunatus soli. NCBI lineage: Bacteria > Bacillati > Actinomycetota > Actinomycetes > Propionibacteriales > Propionibacteriaceae > Microlunatus > Microlunatus soli. The sequence goes on from NZ_LT629772.1 coordinate 6,077,155, forward strand.
GCGAGCAGTGCAGCACGATCGTGCCCGGCGCCGACGGCACCGCACTGGTCGTCCTCGGTGACCGGGGGAGTCACCAGTTGCTGCGGGTCTCCGAGACCGAACAGCAGCGGCTGACCGACGGCCCCGTTGCGGTCACCGGGATCGCGGCGGCCGGGTCGCCGGACGGCAGCACCGGTCCGATCGTGATCAGCTACAGCGATCCTGACAGCTTCGGCGACCTCGGCCTGCCGTCCGGCGACGGTGGGATACGGCGACTGACCGACTTCTCCGCGGCTGTCCGCCGGCAGGGACTGGTGACTCCGAAGGAGCTGATCATCACCGGGCGGGACGGTTACCCGGTGCACGGCTGGCTCGCCGTCCCGGACGGGCCGGGCCCCTTCCCGGCGCTGTTGATGATCCACGGCGGCCCGTTCGCCGGCTACGGCGTCGGCGCCTTCGACGAGGTCCAGGTGCTGGTCGATGCCGGCTACGCGGTCGCCTTCTGCAACCCGCGGGGATCCCGCGGCTGCGGTGAGCATCACGGCCGAGCGATCCGGCGGCAGATGGGCACCGTCGATCATGCCGACGTGGTGGACTTCTTCGACGGCGCGCTGCGCTCCGACGATCGACTGGACGCCTCTCGGACCGGGATCCTGGGAGGTTCCTACGGCGGCTATCTGACCGCCTGGACCATCGCCCATGATCATCGTTGGGCCGGTGCGATCGTCGAGCGGGGTTTCCTGGATCCGGAACTGTTCCAGGGAACCAGCGATATCGGGTCGTTCTTCGGGGTGGAGTACGTCGGCGAGGACCGGGGGCGGATCCGGGAGCAGAGCCCGCAGGCCAAGGCCGGCGACGTCAGCACGCCGACACTGGTGCTGCATTCCGAACATGATCTACGGTGCCCCTTGAGCCAGGCCGAGCGTTACTATGCGACCCTGAAACGTCAGGGTGTTGACACCGAATTGGTGATCTTCCCGGGTGAGAACCACGAGCTCAGCCGGTCAGGGCGGCCGCGGCATCGGCAGCAGCGCTTCGAGATCATCCTGGACTGGTGGCGCAGCAGGCTGGGCTGAACGAGGATGTCGGTCAGTCGGTGGAGTGAAGGTCGGACGGGGAGTGCAATGGCGGGGCGACCGGAGGGCGGCAAGGACGCCCGGGTGACGATTGCGGCCATCGCCGAACGGGCCGGGGTCTCCGTGCCGACCGTGTCCAAGGTGCTGAACGGTCGCAACGACGTGTCGGCCACTACCCGTGCCAGGGTGGAGAGGCTACTTCAGCAGGCGGGCTACCAGCGCCGACGATCGGCTGCTCCCGGAGCGGTGCCGATGATCGATCTGGTCTTTCCGGCCCTGGACAGTCCGTGGGCGATGGAACTGATCCGTGGTGTCGAGGATGCGGCACGTGAGGCCGGCGTGGAGATCGTGCTGTCCGAGTGCGGCGATCATCGTCGACCGCGGCAGGAGTGGATCGATTCGGTCGTCCACCGGCAGCCGGCCGGCATCATCATGGTGTTCTCCGATCTGGTTCCCGACCAGCGGGCGCAACTGGATGCTCGCCGGATCCCGTACGTGGTGGTGGATCCGGTCGGTGAGGACGACGACACGTTGGCGTCGGTCGGCTCCAACAACTGGAACGGTGGCCGGCAGGCCACCCGGCACCTGATCGATCTCGGGCATCGCCGGATCGGGGCGATCAGCGGACCGGCGGAGACGATCTGCGCCCGAGCCCGGATGGACGGTTACGCCGATGCGCTGCGCCGGTCCGGGATCATCGAGGATCCGGAACTGACCCGGGAGGCCGACTTCAGCGTCGAGGGCGGTTACGCGGCGGCGGTGCAGTTGTTGCAGCTGGCCGATCGGCCGACCGCGATCTTCGCCAGCAGCGACCTGATGGCGCTCGGTGTGCTGCGGGCCGCGCGGGAACGCGGGCTGGAGGTGCCGGACGACCTGTCCGTTGTCGGCTACGACAATCTGCCGCTGACCGACTGGGTCTGGCCGACGCTGACCACGATCGACCAGCCGCTGTACGAGATGGCCGTTGCGGCGACCCAATTGGTGCTGGGACTGTCCCGCGGTGAGCAGCCGATCAGCCATCGGATCGACCTTGCCGTGCGATTGGTGGTGCGGCACAGCACGGCGGCGATCTGAAGCCACCGAGGCGATCCACCGACGGCTCGGGTCCGTTGACGAGCGGACGGTGGCTGGCCTAGAGTCGACTTTCGATAACGTCGCGAAAGTTTCGGGGTGTCGTGCCGGTGGGTGCACCGGACCCGCACGACAACCGTCAACGCGGCAACGGTCAACCGACAGCGTCAGCCCGAGAACGGTCATCTCATGCATCCTTGGAACGATCCCGGACACACCGTCGCCGAGCGGGTGGACGCCCTGCTCGCCGAGCTGACGCTGGAGGAGAAGATCGGCCAGCTCGGGAGCTACTGGTCCCGTACCGGATCCCACGGGGGTGGGTCCGGTACGGATCCGGTCGCCTCCCAGGTCGCGTCCGAGGAACCAGCCGAGCCGACCGGCGATCGGCCCGGCGCCGGCGACGAGGTCGCCCCGATGCAGGCCGTCTTCGACGCGGCCCGCAAGGGTCTGGACAAGACCGCCGAGCACGGGCTGGGGCAGCTGACCCGGGTGTTCGGGACGGCGCCGGTCACCGCGGCCGACGGTGTACGGCGGTTGGCCGACCTGCAACAGCAGGTGACCGCACGGTCCCGGCTCGGCATTCCGGCGATCGCGCACGAGGAATGCCTGACCGGCTTCACCACGCTCGGGGCGACGGTCTACCCGGCCGCCATCGCTTGGGGCGCCACCTTCGATCCGGAGCTGATCGAGCAGATGGCTGCGGCGATCGGCAGCGACCTGGCCGCGGTCGGCGTGCATCAGGGGCTGTCGCCGTTGCTGGACGTCGTGCGGGACTATCGCTGGGGTCGGGTCGAGGAGACCATCGGCGAGGACCCGTACCTGGTCGGAACGCTCGGCACGGCGTACGTGAAGGGGCTGCAGAGCGCGGGCGTGATCGCGACCTTGAAGCACTTCTGCGGCTACTCGGCATCGCGCGCCGGCCGGAACCATGCGCCGGTCCCGATGGGACGGCGCGAGTTCGGCGACGTGCTGTTGCCCAGCTTCGAGATGGCGGTCCGGCTCGGCGGTGTCCGGTCGGTGATGAACTCCTACTCCGACGTCGACGGCGTTCCGGTGGCCGCCGACCACGATCTGCTGACCCGAACGCTCCGCGATCACTGGGGTTTCAGCGGGACGGTGGTGTCGGACTACTGGTCGATCCCGTTCCTGCAGACGATGCACCGGGTGGCCGCGGACTCGACCGAGGCCGGCGGGCTCGCGTTGGCGGCCGGACTGGACGTCGAACTGCCGGAGACCAGTGCCTACGCCGATCTGGCCAAGGCGATCGGCTCCGGGCTGATCACCGAACAGACCGTCGACACCGCTGTCCGCCGGGTGCTCACCCACAAGATCGAACTCGGCCTGCTGGACCCGGACTGGCAGCCGGTGGCCGACGGCGACGGGATCGACCTGGACAGTGATCACAACCGTGGGCTGGCCCGCCGGGTGGCGGAGGAGTCGATCACCCTGCTGGCCAACGACGGTGTGCTGCCGGTGCGGCCTGATCACGGCTCCACGATCGCCGTGATCGGGCCGGTCGCCGACGACGTCCGGACCTTCTTCGGGTGCTACTCCTTCCCCAATCACGTGCTGTCGCGGGCGGGCAGCACCGACATCGGACTGCCGGCCGACGACCTGGTCGGGGCGATGACCGCAGAGTTCGTCGATGCTCAGGTCCGGCACGCGCAGGGCGTGCCGATTCTGGAAGCCGACTCGACCGGCATCGACGAGGCGACCCGGCTGGTCGGAGACAGTGATCTGGTGGTGCTGGCGGTCGGTGATCGGGCCGGCATGTTCGGTACCGGTACCTCCGGCGAGGGCTGCGACTCGGTCGACCTGTCGCTGCCGGGGCTGCAGGGCCGGCTTGCCGAGGCCGTACTGGATGCCGCCGAGGCTGCCGGATCGGCGGTGATCTTGGTCGTGGTCTCGGGACGGCCGTACGCGTTGGGCGGTCTCGCCGAACGCTGTGCGGCAGTGGTGCAGGCCTTCATGCCGGGCGTCGAAGGAGGCTCGGCGATCGCCGGCGTGCTCTCCGGCCGGATCAACCCGAGCGGTCGGCTGCCGATCGGCATCCCGGACCATCCCGGCGGCCAGCCGGGCAGCTACCTCGCGCCGCCCCTGGGCTGGTACAGCGACGGTGTGTCCAACCTCGATCCGCGTCCGCTGTACCCCTTCGGACACGGGCTGAGCTACACCAGCTTCGACCTTGTTGATCTTGAACTCAGCACCGAACAAATCAACACCGACGGTGCGGTCGAGGTGTCGGCGACCGTGATCAACTCCGGCGACCGAGCCGGTGCCGAGGTCGTCCAGCTCTACGCCGGCGACCCGGTCGCCCGCGTCGCCCGGCCCCTGAAACAACTGATCGGATTCGCCAAGGTCGCCCTGCAGCCGGGTGAAGCGGCTCGGGTGCGATTCACCGTGGACGCCGATCGATTCAGCTATCTCGGACCGGGACCGGTCGGCCCCGACTACCGCCGGATCGTCGACCCCGGTGTGATCGAGCTGTCGATCGGACGATCCAGCGAGGACCGGCCGCTGCAGGCCGAGTTGATGATCACCGGCGCCGTACGCGAGGTCGGAGACGGCCGGGTGCTGGACACGCCGGTCGCCGTCACGACCGTCCGCTGACCAGCACTGCCGAGCCAGGGACGGGGCGGTCAGCCAGCCGACGGTCGGTCAGGCGCCGCTGAAGAGGATCAGGTTGCCATCGCGATCACGAACGACGAATTGATGCGCACCCCAGGGTTGACGCATCAGCCTCTGCTGGAACTCCACGTCGGCGGCGGAGTATTCGCGGTAGAGGGCTTTCACGTTGTCGACGGTGATCGACGCCGCGAGTAGTTGATCATCTTCACGAACGGTGCCGTAGTACACAGGATCGCAAACATGACGGAGGTTGAGATACACCTCGTCGCGGCGTACCTGTCCGTAGAACGGTGGGTCGCCGTGGGTGAAGACGACGGTGAAACCCAACTCCTGTTCGAAGAACGCGCAGGCGGCGCTGATGTCGGAGACGAACAGTTGTGGTTCGGCCCGGGTGAGGGCCGGTGGCCCGTCGTGGTCGGGGGGTGCGGCCGACTCGGGCATCTGGGCTACTCCTGCCTTCAACAAGGCCCACGACCGGTATCCGGCTTCGCGTGCCAACACGAGTTGTGCGTCGGCGAGCACGAAGCGCTGCGCGAGGATCTCTTTGTCACTCAGACCCCGGTAGTCCGGCACGGCGAGCCGGATCCGCTCGGCGACGGCATAGTTCCGCTCCTGGTGCCAGCGCAGTAGCTGCCGTGCCTGCTTCCGCAGATTCTCAAGATTTGTCATGGGCGCACTTCTGGATAGTTGCGAGGTGGGCATGGCCCCTTCGGCAAGTGCCGGCGCGCCCTCATTCGGCAGCTCCTGCATCCTGCCGTCGGCGATTGCTCGGTGTCAAGGAGTTGCTGAATCCACGGCGCGGCCGATAGCGACGGCGCTCGACGCAGACCCTTTGACCCTTTGCAACTCGTCCTCGGTATCGAGTTGTCCGCGGAGCCTGCCTACTCGGGGAATGCTCGATCGGCGTCGATCCAGGTCGATTCGTCGGCAGGGTCAGCGACAGGGATGAGCACGTCGGCCGTTCGGAAGGCGACCCTTCGGGCTTGTGGGGACCAGTCCTTGCTTGGCTCGTAGCTGGGTCCGGAAATACAGACGGGTTCAGATCTCGTGGCGAGACAGATCGTCTGGGTCGCGTTGCGGATCTCGATGGTTCGGCCGTGCAGCATGCGTCGTTGGACGGCCCCGCGTTTGTACCAGCGCCCGGTCGGGGTGCCGACCTCCATGATCAACGGGTGGCCGGAGGCTGGCATCTCGAATGCCGCGGTCACCCTGCCTGCACCGTCGGCCGACGTCTCGATCACCTGTTCCAAGGAGATCCCATCGGGCAGTTCGGTGACCCGGAACGGAACCCTGACGGTATGGGTGCCGGGATGGACCGTCTCGGCGATACGCAGAATGCCGACTCGGTCGAGATTGCAACTCACCCGGAACCAGTGATCTCGGGAGCCCCGCCAGAGGACCGCCCGCGGATAGGGGCCGAAGTCAGGGGCGAGGTCGCCGTACCTGGCGTCGCCCCCCTGCACGGTCACGACCGCCGCGTGTACGGGCCGCAGAGCACGCGGTGGCTTCGCCACCGAGCTGGAGATCAGGCATCCGGCACCTCCGCGGTCACTGATCGAGGTTGAACTCTCGGTGGGACCGACGTTTCGCTGATCAACCCGCCAGCCGGAGGGGAGGTCGATCCGATGGGTCAGGTGCCACAGGTGAGCGGGGCCTCTGACGACTTGCGGTTCGGCGCATGCGCTGATCGCCGCGATCAGGGTGAGCACGATCGCGGCGCCGAGTAGGCGACGGAGGCCACAGTCCACGAGGGAAGCTTGCGCCCGTCGGCAGGCGTCGCGCGCTGACCGCGCAGCAACGACATCCAAACGTGACCGCGGCCAGCTCCGCCGTCAACGCAAAGGGGCGCGACGATTTTGTAGCGCTGAATCACTGCCTGATCGATTCAAACCCGCCGGGTAGGCAGTCCAGAGCTACGAAACTATTGGCTCGACTCAGTGGGCGACTTCTGCGGCAGGCCGAGCTCCCGAGCGGGACATCTTGTCGATCACGGCCAGCGCGATGGCCGACAGGATGAACACACAATGGATGAGCACCTGCCACAGCACGCCTTCGCTGGTGTATTCCTGCCCGCTGGTGCTACGCGGATTGACCGCACCCAGATCGCTGACCTCGATGAAGGTCCGCAACAGATGCACCGAGGAGATGCCGACGATCGCCATCGCCAGCTTGACCTTGAGCACGTTGGCATTGACATGGGACAGCCACTCCGGCTGGTCCGGGTGTCCGTCGATGTTGATCCGGGACACGAACGTCTCGTAGCCACCGATGATCACCATGATCAGCAGATTGGCGATCATCACCACGTCGATCAGACCGAGCACGCTCAGCATGATCGTGACCTCGTCGATGTGAGCCAGGTCGTGGACGACCTCCTGCCACAGATGCCACAGCTCGACCATGAAGACGATCACGTAGACGAGCTGGGCAACGATCAGACCGATGTAGAGCGGGGCCTGCAGCCAACGGCTGAGGAAGATCAGGTAACCGATTCCGGTGACCCATGGCGCCCTGCGTGACCGGCCGGCCGGGGGCGTCGATGTCATGGACGTCCTCTCTGCTGATGCAACATGCGGGAGGACAGTGTATGTGGAAACGACGCGGTCCAGCCGCTGCGCCGGGCGGCCGCGGCCCCGTAGGCTGACGGCCGGTACGGGGTGTATGTTACTGGCGAGTAATATACGTCCTCAGAGCAGCTCGCGAGTCGAGGGAGAAGAGCGAGAGATATGAAGATCGTCACGCTGATCAAGTACGTTCCCGACGCCACCGGCGATCGCGGCTTCGCCGATGACGGCACAGTCGATCGCGAGGACACCGACGGTGTGCTGTCCGAACTCGACGAGTATGCGGTCGAGCAGGCCCTGCAGATCGCCGACGACGGCGACGACGTCGAGGTGGTCGCCCTGACCCTCGGGCCCGACGACGCCGAGATCGCGGTCAAGCGGGCGCTGCAGATGGGCGCCGACTCCGGTGTACACATCAACGACGAGGCGGTGCACGGCTCCGACGCGCTGGCCACCAGCGCGATCCTGGCCGCAGCCATCACCAAGATCGGTCCCGATCTGGTGATCGCCGGGATGGCGTCGACCGACGGCACGATGGGCGTCGTACCGGCCATGATCAGTGAACGGCTCGGCTGGCCGGCCGCGACCTTCGGCGCCACCCTCGCTGTCGACGGCAGCACGGCGACCATTCGACGCGACGGTGACGTCGCCAGCCAGACCGTCGAGGTCTCACTGCCGGCGGTCGTCAGCGTCACCGACCAGTCGGGCGAGGCCCGCTACCCGTCGATGAAGGGCATCCTGGCGGCGAAGAAGAAGTCGGTCGAGGAATGGGAGCTGGACGACCTCGAGGTGGACGGCGAGGTCGGCCTGTCGGCGGCCTGGACCACCGTGCAGGAGACCGCACCCAAGCCGCCGAAGGAAGCCGGCAAGCAGGTCACCGACTCCGACGGCTCCGGCGCCGCCGCCCTGACCGACTTCCTCAGCGCCGGAAAGTACCTCTGAACCCACAACCTCCGAGTTGTCAGAACGTGGTCGGGCGATAGCGGAACTACGCTTCTGACGAGTCAGATAGGAATTGGCAATGTCGCAGATCTTGGTTGTTGTCGACGGCGCGGTCGCCAAGCCGGCGCTGGAGCTGGTGACGATCGCCCGGCGGTTGGGCGAACCGGTCGCCGTGGTGCTCGGTGCGGGCGGCGAAGATGCCGCCGCAGCGTTGGGCGAGTACGGCGCGGTCAAGGTGCTCACCGCTGACGACCCGGCACTGGGGGAGTTCCTGGTGTCGCCGAAGGTGGACGCGGTCGCCGCCGCCGTCGAGTCGGTGCAGCCGGCAGCCGTCATCTTCGGGTCCAGCCTGGAAGGCAAGGAAGTCGCTGCCCGACTGGCGGTCCGAATCGGCTCCGGGCTGATCACCGACGCCGTCGACGTCCAGCCGGGCGATGAGGGACCGGTCACCACCCAGTCGGTGTTCGCCGGCAACTGGACCGTCCGGTCGACCGTCGGTCACGGCACACCGGTGATCACCGTCAAGGCGAACGCTGCCGCACCGGAGCCTGCCCCGGCCACGCCGACCGTCGAGGCGTTGACCTTCACCGTCGCGGACAGTTCGAAAGGGGCCCGGATCACCAAGTCCGAGCCGAAGCAGGCCAGCGGTCGCCCGGAACTGACGGAGGCGGCGATCGTCGTCTCCGGCGGCCGCGGCACCGGCGGCGATTTCGGACCCGTGGAGGAGTTGGCGGACTCTCTCGGAGCGGCCGTCGGCGCATCCCGGGCGGCCGTCGACTCCGGTTGGTATCCGCACAGCTACCAGGTGGGCCAGACCGGCAAGACCGTGTCCCCGCAGCTGTACATCGCTGCGGGCATCTCCGGTGCCATTCAGCATCGGGCCGGCATGCAGACCTCCAAGGCGATCGTCGCGGTGAACAAGGATCCGGAGGCGCCGATCTTCGCGCTCGCCGATCTGGGAATCGTCGGCGACCTGCATACGGTGCTGCCGGCCGTGACCGCCGCAGTCAAAGCACAGAAGGGCTGAGTCGGAGCGGGACTACGACCGCAACGGTTTGACCATGATCACCGTCGGCCCGTCCCAGCTGATCCCGTTCATTTCTTCCAGGGCAAGGAAGCCGCGGGACCGATAGAACGCGCGTGTCTCGGCATAGCCGGCATGGTCGAACGATGCGCCGACGGTCTTGACCTGGAACAGCGACACCGACTGCTCGCGCAGGTCGTCCTCGATCTGTGCGAGCAGTTGCTTGCCGATGCCCTGTCGCCGGTAGTTGGGGTGGACCGCGATCAGGTGGAGCTCGACCGACTGCGGGAAGTGCGATTCCAGCAGTGCCACGCCGACCGTGCGTCCGTCGTCGATCGCGAGGTAGCTGGTCTTCGACCTGGCATCCTCGACATAGCCCAGGATGGCGTCCTCGATGCCGAACCAGTCCGGGAGCGCGCGCAGAATCTCCTCCGTGGCGCGCGGGTCCCGTCGGCGTTCGATGGTGATCAGGGGATCGGCCGAGGAGGGGATCCCGGCTCGGTCTGCCCCTCGCCCGACCGTCGAGCCGTCGGACCCGGAACTCTGCACCGACTTCCTGTACGGACGCATTCCTGCGAGCTGGTAGAGGTGGAACGCGGCCGGAGACGTTCCACCTTCATCGCTGGTGCGTAGCGCGATCTGCGTCTCACCGAGCCGCTGGCACGCCACCGCCGCACGGGTGAGGAGCGAACGGCCGAGGCCGTGATCGCGTGCCGCGGGATGGACGAAGAGCTCAATGATGAAGGGACAGTCGAGGTCGGCGTCCCAGGGTGATCGGTGAACAACTTGGATCGATCCCGCAGCGCGCCCACCACGCAGTGCCAGCAAGGAGGCCTCGGGGATGAGTGTCCCGAAGTCTCCGGCGTAGGTCGAGTCCATCTCCGCGAGAGCGTCGTTGAGATCGGCTGCACCCACGTGCGGGGGATAACTGGCGAGGTAGAGGTCAGCTACGTCTTCGCGGTGATCGCGGTCGAGCAGGACGTAGTCGATCGGCTGATCGGCGTTCGGCGGCGCGAGTAGAACGAGGTCGGCGAGGTCGCCGATGAGAGTGCTTTTTGGCATGAATGACCCTTGACGTGACGTGGAAGTTCGTGCCGGTGAGAGGTCAGAGCCGGGTCATGGTCGGGATCGTACTGGGCGCCGGTGCAGGACGAGGGCGCCGTCGGTCCGGTGTGCCTCCATGGCGAAGTCGAAGACGTCGGCGTGGGTGGCCAGCTCGATGTCGCGGGGATGGACGTGCTCGATGCCCAGCGACCGCGTCCTGGCTGCTTCGGTGCTGTGGGCGATCCGGTGTCCGGTCCGGTCCGGATCGACGGGTCGTCCGGTCCGTACGGCTTCGATGTAGGCAGCCGTCTCGCGGTCGTCCGCTCCACGCTCGGGATCATCGGGATGCTGACCGGTGATCACGTACGAGGGTGTCCCGAGTCCGCTGTCCTGCACCGCCAGGGCCGTGGCCGACGCGTTGGCCAGGCCGGCGCACCACAGCCGGGTCGCCGAGGTCGCGGCGACGGCACCGCGGGTGCCCGCGAAGGTCCGCAGCACCAATCGTCGCCCGCGCAGATCCGCGGCCGCGACCTCGGCCGGCGAATTGGCGAAATCGAAGCCGCGCAGTCGGCGGGGACCTGCCCGTGATCGGTCTGCACCTGGATATCCCGGGACGGGGTCCGCTGCGGGACCTCAGGGGCGACTGTGCTCGGGTTCGGTTCCGGGTAGCCGACGCAACGTCCGCAGCGGACTGAGCAGCGCGAGCGTGGTGCCGATGAGCATGATCACACTGCTCACGATCAAGGTCGGGCGGAAGCCGATCAGGGCGCCGAGGGTGCCGCCGAGGAGCGCGCCGATCGGCTGCATCCCGTGGACCAGGAATCGCCAGGTGGCTTGAGTGCGGGCCAGCAGTTCGGGTGGGATCAGGACCTGGCGGATGGTCTGCTGATTGATCCCGTACAGCGTCGGCCCCCAGCCGCGGAGGAGTTGGGACATGATCAGGATCGCCATCATCAGCACCGCCGGTCCGCCGGCAGCGGCCATCACCAGCCCGGCCAGACTGGACAGGGTCATGCCGAGGATGAAGGCCGGACCGTTGCCGAGTTGGGCCGTGAGCTGGACGCCGACGCCGGCTCCGATGATGCCGGCCACGCCGGCGACGGCGATGATCACGCCGACCCAACCCGCCGACAGGCCGAGATCGCGCACCAGGAACAGCACGACGATCACTCCCTGCATCTGACCGGCCAGGGCGCCGACGGTGGCCGCGATCGTGGTGGCCCGCAGCGCCGGATGTTCCACCACCGCACGTAATCCGCCCCGGATGCCCCGGAGCAGCGACTCCTGGTGACGCTCGGCGGCCGGCGTCCGACCGCTGACCGAGATCCGCGCGTTGGCGACGGCGGAGATCAGGAACGAGACGGCATCGACGGCGATCGCGATCGGTGCGGTGAGCAGCTGCACGAGCACGCCGCCGAGCGCGTTTCCGCTGGTCGCAACGACGGAATTGCTGAGCGCAAAGGCGCTGTTCGCCGCCAGCAGTTGTCGACGGGGGACCAAGATCGGCGCGAACGACTGGGACGCGATCATCGAGAACATGCTGCATCCCCCGGTGATCACGACGACCAGGTACAGCTGCCACATCTGCAGCAGATCGGTCACCGCCAGGATCGGAACGGATCCCAGCGCCGCAGCGGCCAACAGATCGGCACCGACGATGACGCTGCGGTAGGACAGCCGGTCCACCCACACGCCGGCCGGCAGTCCCAGGACGAGATGAGGAAGGAACGACGCCGCCCCGAGCAATCCCATCTGCACCGGCGATGCGCCGAGCACCAGGACGGCCGTCAACGGCAGCGCGACGGTGGTCACGCTCGATCCCAGGATGGACACCGTGCTGCCGCCGAACAGCCGGCGGAAGTCGGGGACGTCGACCAGAACACGCCACTGGGCTCTCACCCGCTCCAGCAAACCGCTATCGGCCCTCGCTGGCAACGAAATCCGCTGCGGGCGGACACGGTGCCCGGTGATCGATCATGCTCCGGCACCGATCCCGACGTCCGCACCCCGTCGGTCAATGCCCGGCTCGGCCGGGCGATCGATCATCTGATCACGCGGTACGTCAGGTGGGTGACGCCCTGGTTGGCGACCACCGAGGTGCAGTCGAGTTCGATCGCTGCCGGCAGGTCGGAGAAGAACGGGATCCCGCCGCCGAGCAGCACCGGGACCAGGCTGATCATGATCTCGTCGACCAGTCCCAGTCTCAGGGCCTGGGTGGTGATCGCGCCGGCGGCCAGCTTGACGTCCTTGCCTGATTCGGAGGCAACCGCGACGGCCTGCTCGATCGCAGATTCCAGGCCGTCGGTGACGACGGTCTGGCCGGGAGCCGCGTCCGGGATCGGGTCGCGGCTGACCACGAACAGCGGTGCGCCGTGCTGCATGCTGTCGCCGCCCCAGCGGTCGGCGTGCTCGTAGGTGTTCCGGCCGGAGACCACGGCACCGGTACGAGTGCCGCCGTACTCGGCGACCGCCCGATTCGGCGCGCTCCGATCGGAGAGCCAGTCGAAGATCCGGAACCCGTCACCGAGCCCGAGGCCGGCCCGCGCGCCACGGCCGGAGATGTAGCCGTCGACCGAGGCAGACAGGTGTGAGTAGACCAACGTCATGATCAAGCCTTCCCGAGCGTCCTGATCGCAGCGCCCGGCGCTGTCCACCGGTTCGCCGCGCCGCGGGATCGTCCCGCTGCCAGTGCGTCGAACGCGGTCGGATCGATTCGACCGACGCCGGGAAGTCTCGACGGGACTATTTGCGCGATGGCCCTACTTGCGCGACTGGCCTACCGTTTCCGGCTGCTGACCCTTGACGGCCTTGCCGTTGGATCCGTTGGATCCGTTGGTCTTGGGGCTGTTGCCGTTGCGCTTGGTGCCGTTGCTGCTCGAGCCGTTGACCTTCGTGGAGTCACCGTTGATCTTGGAGCCGTTCTTGCCCCCGGCCCCGTTGATCTTGGTCGACCTCCCGTTGATCTTGGAGCCATCGCTGCCGTTGGTTCCGTTGCGACCGACTCCGTTGCCGTTAGCCCGGTGACCGTTGGATGTGGGAGCACCGGAACCATTTCCGTTGATCTTGCTGGATCCGCCGGCGCTGGTGGGACGCTCCTGGTCGGGATCCAGTCGGACGGTCCCGATCGGACGGGCGGTGCTGTCCGGGCGGGCGGACCCGTTGGTTCCCTTGGCCTGCTGCCGGCGGGATTTGGCGGACTGCCGGCTGTTCTCCTGGGCACGGGCCGGCTTGCTCGAGGTGGGAGCAGGTTTGCGGCCGGAGTCGCCGTTGACGCTGCGGCCGGTGACGGTGCCGGCGACGGCTGTGAGTTCCTCGCGACGGCGTGCCGACGGCTCCGGATCAGCCTCCGGCGTGTGCTGGCTGGTCCGCATGATCGCGGCCAGCAGAGCCCGCGGGCGGCCGTGCCGGGGGAGGGCGTCGATCACCCGCTGACCGCGTTGTGCGGTCGCATCCAGCACGACGGCGGCGAGCAGCACCAGGGCGGTGATGATCTGCTGGGCATCGGAGTTGAAGCCGATCAGGTACAGGCCGTTGTTGATCGAGGCCACCACGAGCGCACCGAGCACCGGCGCCCACGCCGTGCCCCGGCCGCCGAACAGCGAGGTGCCGCCGATCACCGCGGCGGCGATCGCGGTCAGCAGATCCTGGGTGCCGACCAGGGTCGAGCCGGCGTTGGTGGTGACCCCTGCCTTCATCAGCCCGAACAGGGTCGCCAGCCCGGCCGCGATCATGAAGACCGAGATCCGGATCCAGGTGACGTGGATGCCGGACCGGCGGGCAGCCTCCAGATTGCCGCCGACGGCGTAGACGTTCTGCCCGTAGCGGGTCTTGCGGAGCATCAGGTCGATGCCGATCGCGATCACTCCGAAGACGAAGAACGGCAGGCTCAACCCGAAGTCGTAGTTGATCGCGATCAGGAACCCGAAGACGACGGCGGCCAGCAGCACACCACGGATCCCGATCAACACGAACGACGTCGCAGCCAGACCGGCGCGGCGGCGCAAGATCGCGTCCCGGACCTGGCCGACCACGAACACACCGATCAGCAGCGCGCCGAACGCGTACGCGACGACTGCCGGGAAGTAGAAGTTCGCCAGGCTGAACACGAAGGAGTCGGTGACCGACAGGTTCTTCTGACTGCCCAGGGTGATCAACGTCAGACCCGAGAACGCCAGCAGGCCGGCCAACGTGACAACGAAAGCAGGGATCCCCACCGCTGCGAAGAACCAGCCCTGAATCAGCCCCAACGTGATGCCGATGGCGAACATGACGATCACGCTGAGCAGCGGGTTGAGACCCTCGCGCATCATCAGTACACCGAACAACGAGGCCGTCAGCCCACCGATCTGGGCCAATGACAGGTCGATCTGACCGAGCAACAGGACCAGGTTGATGCCCATCGCCAGCAGCCCGACGTAGGCGACCTGAGTGGACAGATTGACCAGGTTGGACGGCGAGATGAAGTTGGGATTGATGCTCTGGAACGTGATCACGATGACGACCAGGGCAACGATCACCGGGATGACGCCCAGCTGCCCTTCACGCGCCCGACGGGTGAGCACCTGCAGCGGACTCAGCGGAAGGTAGCGTTCATCGATGATCGACGGCTGCATGCCGGTCTGTGCGGTCTGTGCGGACATGAAAATCACACCTCTCAGCGGGCGGCGACACGCGCCGCGCGGCGGCTGACGACGTTGTCCGACGCCCCGGTGATCGCCGAAACCAGTTGCTCGGTGCTCGCGGTCCCGGGGAAGTCACCGGCGTCCCTGCCGAGTCGAAGCACATGGATGCTGTCGCAGACGGCCTGGATGTCACCCATGTTGTGGCTGACCAGCAGCACGCCGAGGCCGCGGTCCCGGAGCAACTCGATCAGGTTGAGGACCTCCGCGGTCTGGGCGACGCCGAGTGCTGCGGTCGGCTCGTCCAACATCACCAGCACCGGGTCGCCGAGCAGCGAACGGGCGATCGCCACGGTCTGCCGCTGACCGCCGGACAGAGCCGACACCGGCACCCGGACGTTGGGGATCCGCGCCGACAACGAGCGCAGCAGATCCCAGGCTCGGCGTTCCATCTCGATCTTGTCCAGCGCGCCACGGTGCAGCAGTTCCTGACCGAGGAAGAGATTGGGGACGACGCCGAGGTTGTCGCACAGCGCCAGGTCCTGGAAGACGGTGGCGATGCCTGCACTCTGGGCGCCCTGCGGAGTGTTGTAGTCGGCTCGTCTGCCGGAGACCCGTACCTCGCCCTGATCGGCCTGATGCACGCCGGCGATGATCTTGATCAGGGTGGATTTGCCGGCACCGTTGTCGCCGATCAGTCCGACCACCTCGCCGGGGGCGACGGTCAGGTGGACATCGGTCAGCGCTTGGACTGCGCCGAAGCGCTTGTTGATCCCGGACAACTCCAGGACGGGTCTGATACTTGGCACTGCTCGAACTCCCGGGGGAAAGAGTCTTGAAAAGAGTCTTGACTTGTCCTGCGGCAGGCGCCAATGGGCGCATGCCACTGTCACGTCAAGCCGAAGTCCCCCCGAGGGACTTGAACGTCACAATTCCTCGGCAGACTACTGCACACGATTCGGCTTGGCGAGTGGCGGGGATCGTGCTGCCGGCGACACACACCGCGCAGACCGACCCGGCCGGATATCGGCAATGGCACTGCAGAATTCGAGGTCCGGGCGTGCTCGATGGACCGTCGGAGTGCGCCGTATTCGAGCAGCAACTGATGTATCCGGGCTCCTGCGCGCCACGCTGAACGCCGCCCGTTCGCCGCGTTGCACTTGTTTGACGAGCAGGCTCGGCTGCACTCGTGCGCCACGGGATGCGGACGGGCATCGCGGGTCCTCGCCCGCCCGAAGAGATCAGTCCTTTCCTTATGCTGGTCGGGTGCAGCAGCGGACCTATCTCGATCACGCGGCCAGCGCACCGCTTCGTCCCGAAGCGGTCGCGGCGATGACCGCGGAGTTGACCCGAGTCGGCAACCCGTCGTCGCTGCACACCTCGGGTCGGGCCGCCCGGCGGGTCGTCGAGGAATCCCGTGAGGTGATTGCCGCAGCACTGGGCGCCGCTCCGTCGGAGGTGATCTTCACCTCCGGTGCGACCGAGGCGGACAACCTGATCCTGAAGGGTGCGTTCCGGGCCCGATCCGAGCCGTCCCGGCTGCTGATACCGCGCAGCGAGCATCACGCCGTGCTGGATTCTGTGGAGTCCTTGACGACCGAAGGCGCGGTACCGGAACTGCTCGACGTCGACCGGCAGGGGATGGTCGATGCCGAGCAACTGGCGGCGCTGCTGGCCGATCGCCCGGAGACGATCGCGGTGGTGTCGATCATGTGGGCCAACAACGAGACCGGAGTTGTGCAGCCGATCCGCGAGTTCGCCGAGCTCGCTCGGCGGTCCGGCGTGCTGTTCCACACCGACGCCGTCCAGGCGGCAGGGGCGATCCCGATCGACTTCGCCGCCGACGGCCCCGATGCATTGTCGGTGACGGCCCACAAACTCGGCGGACCGGTCGGTGTCGGTGCACTGCTGGCCCGCAAGGAGCTGAAGCTGGCGCCGATCCAACACGGCGGCGGTCAGGAACGAGACCTGCGCTCGGGCACCCTCGACGTCGCCGGAATCGCCGGCTTCGCCGCAGCGATCGCGGTCGCCCGACAGCAGATGTCGGCCGAAACGGCCCGGCTGCGCGCCCTGCGGTCGCGATTGGTCGACGGCGTGCTCGGCACCCAGGGCGCGACCGGAATCGACGGGAGCAGTCTGAACGGCAGTCGCAGTCCGGAGCATTCGCTGCCGGGCATCGCCAACGTCTCGTTCGCCGGATGCCAGGCCGACAACCTGCTCCTGCTGCTGGACCAGGCCGGCATCGACAGTTCCGCGGGCTCGGCCTGTACGGCCGGGGTCTCCGAGCCGAGCCACGTGCTGATGGCGATGGGGCACAGTGTCGAGCAGGCCAGGTCCTCGGTCCGGTTCTCCCTCGGTCACACCTCGACCGAGGCCGACGTGGACCATCTGCTGCGGGTGCTGCCGGAAGCGGTCGAACGCGCCCGCCGCGCCGGCTGACCGGCAACCGCTTTGGACTCTGTCGATCCGACGACGACAATGGCACCCGGACCACGTCCGGGGTAGCAATCATCGGCAGCCACCGGGGTGATCCACCGGGACACGACGAGGAAGAGGTTCGGACGATGAAGGTGCTGGCGGCAATGTCGGGCGGTGTCGATTCGGCAGTGGCCGCGGCGCGCGCGGTCGACGCCGGCCACGACGTCACCGGTGTCCATCTCGCCCTATCGAAGAATCCGCTGTCCTTCCGCAGCGGCGCCCGCGGCTGCTGCTCCAAGGAGGACGCCCACGACGCACGGCGGGCCGCCGACGTGCTGGGGATCCCGTTCTACGTCTGGGACCTGTCCGACCAGTTCAAGGAGGACGTGGTCGACGACTTCGTCGCCGAGTACGCCGCCGGCCGGACGCCGAACCCCTGCGTCCGGTGCAACGAGAAGATCAAGTTCGCAGCCGTCCTGGAACGGGGGATCGCGCTCGGCTTCGACGCCGTCTGCACCGGGCATTACGCACAGCTCATCCGCGACGACGACGGTGTTCAGCTGCATCGGGCGGTCGACGAGGGCAAGGACCAGTCCTACGTGCTGGCGGTGCTGGATCAGCGACAACTGCAACGCTCCTACTTCCCGCTGGGACATTCGCTGAAGAGCGACGTCCGGGCCGAGGCCGAACGGCGCGGGCTGGCGGTCGCCGACAAGCCGGACAGCCACGACATCTGCTTCATCGCCGACGGCGACACGGCCGGGTTCCTGGACAGGCAGCTGGGCTCGGCGCCGGGCGAGATCGTCGACCAGCAAGGGCGGACCGTCGGCGAGCATGGCGGCAGTCATCGATTCACCATCGGACAGCGGCACGGGCTGCGGCTCGGTGTGCCGGCCGACGACGGCAAGCCGCGCTACGTGCTGGACATCTCCCCGGTGAACAACACCGTCACGGTCGGTCCGCGGGAGGCCCTGGACGTGACCAATCTGGAAGGGATCCGACCGACCTGGACCGGCGCCGTTGCGGACGGCAACTGGCCCGCGCAGGTCCAGGTCCGCGCCCATGGAGCACCGGTGCCCGGGGAGGTCACGGTCGGCGCCGACGCGGTGTCGGTCGCGTTGACCGAACCGTTGACCGGGGTCGCCCCGGGCCAGGCCGTCGTCTACTACGACGGCACCCGGGTCGTCGGCAGCGCCACGATCTCCGCGGCCAGGCCCTGAATGACCGACGACTTCGCCCCGATCAGGAGCAGCGGGATCGGGTCCTGGCCCGGCACCGACCTGGCCGAAGCACTGAAGATCACCTTTGCCGAGTGCCCGGAGCTGCCCTACCTGCCGGAGCTGCCGGATCGCGGCGCCGGCGCCGCTCTGATCGGCCGGGGTGCTGCCGTCCTGGCCGAGTTGTCGGTCGACCTCCAGCCGGCCGGCTGGCGATTGACCGGCGCGCCGGGACGTGATCAACTCCGAGCTCGGGCGACGCTGCGCGATGACCTTGATCGACTCGAGGAGGCGGCGCAGGGTTATCGAGGCCCGTTCAAGGTCGCGATCGCCGGGCCGTGGACGTTGGCTGCTTCGATCGAGCGCCCCCGTGGCGACCGGGCGCTGGCCGACCACGGCGCCCGTCGGGAGATCGCCGGATCGTTGGCCGAGGGGGCCGGCCAGCTGCTGGCCGACCTCGGACGTCGGCTGCCGGACCTCGAGCTGATCCTGCAACTCGACGAGCCGCTGCTGCCGGCGGTGATCGCCGGCCGAGTCCCGACCGCGAGCGGATTTTCCCAACATCGCAAGGTCGATCTGGCAGAGGTCCGGGAAGCACTCGGTGTCGTCGTGGCTGCGGTCGACCGACCGCCGGCCGAGGCCCGGAGCGGGCTGCCGCAGATCTGGTTGCACTGCTGCGCTCCCGACGTGCCGGTCCGGCTGATCAAGGATGCGGGTATCGGCGGCATCGCCGTCGACCTTGATCAACTCGGTACGCCGGACTGGGATCGGCTCGGTCAGGCGATGGCGGACGGGCTGTGGCTGGGCGCCGGAGCCGTGTCCACCAGCACCGGTGCGGCGACCGGACGGCACTGGTCGGCCGACGAGATCGCCCAACGCATCCTGCGGTCGACCCGGAGCCTCGGACTGGAACCCGACGTCGCCGGCAGGATGATCATCACTCCGGCCTGCGGGCTGGCCCGATTTGATCAACGCTCCGCGGTGAACGCGCTGCGGGCGGTCGGCAAGGCGGCGGACATCGTCACCGACCAGCTTGCCGACTGACCCGGCGCCCGCAGACCTCAGGCGACCGCGAAGGCGACTTCTCCGGTGGCCACGTCGGCCGACACCAGCCGGACTCTCAGTTGATCACCAGGCTCGCCGGAGCCGTTCAGGCTGGCAACCACCACTGGATCGACCAGCTGGATCCGGCGGTGTTCATCCTTGCGGGACAGCACCACTGCATCGAAGGTCTCGTCGGCCCGGTCCTTCAACAACGCGGCCTCCACTCTGTTCAGCGCCCCGGAGTCGAGCCGGGACGCAAGATCATCGCTGGTCGCCATGATCTTGGGCAGCTGCGGTATCGCCTCCCGGACCCAGCCGGGCACCGGTGTGTCGGACTGGACCGCGGCGCAGACCACCAGACCGAACCGGTCGACGAGCCGGCGCAGCGGTGCGGTGACGTGTGCGTACGGCGCGGCGATCGCGGCCTGCAGGGGCTGCCGCGGCGCCGATCCGTCGAACGCCTCGTAACCGGCGCCGCGGAAGAGTGCCGTCGCGGCGTGCAGCACCGCCAATGCTGCCGGCCGGGACCGGTCCAGATCCCGCAGGTAGTCGCCGTACGAGACCTCGGCCGACCAGGGCAGGCCGAGCGCCTCGGTCTGCCGGCGGAACTGTTCGACGGCCGACGTCTCGGCGGCCGGCATGGTCCGCAGGATGCCGACGTTGCCCGCCAGCATCAGCTCGGCGGCAGCCATCCCGGTCAGCAGCGACAGCTGGGCTCCGGCATCCTCGATCGGCAGCGGCAGCCGGCGCTCGATGGCGTATCCGCGTTCGGTCAGGACCACCTCGCCGTCGGGCAGGTTGAGACTGGCGCCACCCCGTGCGGACTCCAGTGCCTGTCGTCCGGCCCCGAACTCGGGCAGCAGTTGCAGCGACTCGGGTGCGCTGCCCGAATCGATCGCCCGCTGTGCGTCGGGATAACTCCACTGGCGGCGGGACCGGATCACGGCCCGGCTGAGCCGGGTCTGCTTCAGCTCCGTGGACGAGTCCAGACGCAGTTCCCACACGAACGCGAGTCGATCCCGATCGGGCAGCAGCGATGCCGCACCCTCCGACAACACGGTCGGATGCAGCGGCGACCGCTCGTCGGGGGCATACAACGTCTGCCCGCGGCGTCTGGCCTCGGTGTCGATCGCGCCCTCCGGGCGGACGAACCAGGGCACATCGGCGATCGCATAGCGCACCACCAGACCGTCCTTGTCCCGCGTCAGGTGCAGTGCCTGGTCCAGGTCGGTCGAACCGGCCGGATCGATGGTGCAGAAGTCGATCTCGCGGAAATCCTGCACGGCGTCGTCCAACTGCTTCTCCGCGGCGGCGGCTGCTTCCTGCTGCACCGCCGCCGGGAACTCGGCCGGCACCTCCAGGTCGTGCCGTAGCGTGGCCAGTGCGGCCGCCAACTCCGATTGGGCGACCGACCGGGTCAGCCGTGGGCTGCGTTTCATGGCCTGAGCCTACGATCGACCGGGCGCGCGGGAAGTCCCAGCCGCGAGCAGTGCGGGGCACGCGTTCAGCGATGGGCCCGCGATCAGCGGTAGGCGTGGGCCTGCAACTCGAACAGTTCGGCATATCGGCCGCCGGCCAGCATCAACTCCGCATGCGAGCCGATCTCGGCGATGCCGCCGTCGGCGACGACCACGATCAGATCGGCCATCCGGACGGTGGAGAACCGATGCGACACCAGCACCGTGACCGCGCCGGTCTCGGCTGCCAACCGGCGCGCCGTCTCGCCGTACTGCTGGTAGATCGCCTGTTCGGCCTCCGGATCCAGCGCAGCGGTCGGTTCGTCCAGCAGCATCAGCAGCGGGCGGCGCCGCATGAACGCCCGGGCCAGCGCCAGTCGCTGCCACTGACCGCCCGACAATCCGACGCCGCCGGTGAACCGTCGGCCCAGCTGGGTGTCCAATCCGTCGGTCAGCGAACCGATCACCGGATCGGCCTGGCCTGCCGCGACCGCCGAACCGATCAGACCGCGGTCGTCACGGACCTCCAGATCACCCACCCCGACCGAATCGGCGGCCAGGAACTCCAACCGGGCGAAGTCCTGGAAGCCGGCCGAGATCCGATCCCGCCAGGCAGCAGGGTCAATGTCGGCGAGCGGTACGCCGTCGATCCGGACGCTGCCCGCGGTCGGGTCGTAGAGCCGGGCGAGCAGCTTGACCAGGGTGGACTTGCCGGCGCCGTTCTCACCGACGAACGCAACCGTGGTGCCGGCCGGCAGGAACAGATCGACATCGTCCAACGCGAGTGCCGTACTCGGCTGCAGTTCGCCGGTCCGAGCGGGGCTGGTCGGTGCTGCCCGCTCGGAGGATGCGTCGGCCGGCCGGTCGAGACCACCGGGCACTCCGTCGGGCTGCGCGGACGGATAGCCGAAGGACACGCGGTCGAACCGAATGCCGTCGGTCAGCACCGCAGGCGGTCGGGCCGTGCTCTGCTGCCAGGTGTTGGCGTCGGCGTAGTCGTGCAGCCACTGATAGCGACCGAACGAGTCCAGGGCGCCGACCACCATCCGGATGTTGTTGGTCATGCCCTGCGCGGTGGTGTTGATCTGCGGACCGACCAGCAACAACAGGGTCAGATCGCCGATCGAGGCCGCACCGGCCCGGACCTGCCCGAGCAGCCAGAACACCGCCACCGCGTAGCCGATGCCGTAGACGACCCAGCCGACCGAGACCCGGCGGGCGAAGCGGGTGGTGATCCGGGCGTACCGGTTGTGCCGCAGGCTGATGATGTCGGCGGCGACCTTGACCAGAGTGTGTCCCAGCCCGAAACACCGCACCTCGACACCGGTCGGCGCCTCGGTCAGCGAGTCGGTGATCTTGGTCCCGAGACGACGCAGATGCTCATGGGTCCTGATCAGCTTGCGCTGCTGCTGCCAGCCGCGGGCCTGGATCCCGGCGACGGCGGTGGCCAACAACAACAGCAGGATCAGCGTCGGCGACACCGACCACAGCATCGCCACCACGGTGATCGTCCCGGTGACGCCACCGACCACCGACAGCATCCGATAGACGCCGGCCAACTGATGCCGGTCCTGCTCGATCAGCGCCAGCCGGTCGGCCAGTCGACGGTCCTCGTGGTGGCCGATCGACGGGATGCCGGCGGTCAGTTTGAGCAGGTCGTCGTGCACATACCAGTAGACCTTCTCGTCCAGCGTGTCGCCGGTCGGACCGGCGAAACTGCCCGAGACCGCGGTCACCAACAGGCAGACGCCGAGCAGCACCACCCCCGGCAGCACGGCGGACGGATCGATCGGGGTGTGCCCACTGAGGGCGTCGACGACGAGCTTGATCGCGTACACCTGCAACGGGCTGAGCACCGAGGACAGCACGACGCTGATGCACATCAGCACGGCCAGTCCCGGCGATGCCTTGAACGCCGTGGTGATCCAGAGCCTGATGGTGCTGAACGCCCGGCGCAGCTGCTCGATCATGCTTCCACCTCCGCTGCCCGCAACTCGGCCTCGACCTCGGCATCTGCCTCGGCGTACCGACTGGCCTGCATCCGGAACATCGCCCGATACCGACCGTCTGCGATGTCCATCAACTCCTCGTGCGCTCCGTGCTCGACGATCCGGCCGTGCTCCAGCACACAGATCGACGGCACCGGCCGGACCACCGAGAACCGGTGCGAGATGATCAAGGACGTCACCGACCGGGCCAGGTCGAGGTAACCGTCGACCAGCCGGGCCTCGGACTGCACGTCCAGTGCCGCCGCGGGCTCGTCCAACACCAGCACCTGCGCGCCGGACGAGACGGCTCGCAGCGCCCGTGCCAGACCGATCCGCTGCCACTCACCGCCGGAAAGATCGGTGCCGCCCGGCATGGTCTTGTCCAAGGAGGTCAGCCATCCGGCCGGCAACCGCTGCACCAGATCGGTGATCCCGGCCCGCTGCGCGATGTCGTCCAACACCGCGGTGTCCGGCACCGGATCCGGATCCAGCCGACCGGCCCAGACCGCCCCGGAGCCGAGCTCGACGTTGTCGCCGGCCGGCAACGGCAGCCGGAGGAATTCCTGGGTGATCGGGGAGACCCGGCGCTGCCAGGCGCGCCGCTGGTCCACGTCCAGTGACGCAAGATCAACACCGTCGACCAGCACCCGACCGCGGGTCGGCAGGTAGCCGGCCACCAGCAGCTTCACCAGGGTCGACTTGCCGGCCCCGTTGACCCCCACCAGAGCAACCGCATCACCGGCCGGAAGCTCCAGGCTCAGCCCGTCCAGGATCAGCCGATCGCTGCCCGGATAACCGAAGCTGACCTCGTCGAAGACGATGCCCGGCGGAGGAGATGTGGCCGGCTCGTCCGGCCGCCGACGGTCTCCGACGACCATCGCGGTCGAAGCTGGCGTCTCGATGCTGTCTGCCGTGTCGGCGTCGGCTGGCCGGATGATCGTGTCGGCCGAGGTCAGCTCGGCCGGCGTAGCGATCTTGGTGGTCCTGGCCGCTGCTGCGACCTTGGCCGCTCCTTCGGTCTGGTCCTGGGCGTACTGCTTGGTCGGAGCGAGTTGTTCCAGCCAGCCGTAGGTGGTCCCGGCTCGCTGCAGCTGGCCGATCATCCACAGATCGGTGTCGGCCATCGCCATGATCAACGGGATCGCGGTGGCGATGGTGGTCAGATCGATCCTGCCGGTGGCGGCCTGCCAGGCGGCGTAACAGATCACCGCCAGCGTGGCGATCACCTTCGCGACGCCGAGCACCACACTCAGCCCGGCGTCCCGCCACCGTCGCGCCCAGTAGGGCCGGTAGCCCTCCAACGCGTAGCCCATCATTCGGCGCCGCAGGTAGTCGGCGAGGCCGAAGATCCGGATCTCCTTCGCAGCTTTGCCCATCGCCTGCTCGAAGGCGTACGCGGCATGCTTTTGTCCTTCGGTCTGGCCGGACCAGACGTCCATCTGGGTGGTGATCACCCGGCGTAGATACTCCGCGTTGATCAAGATCAGGATCATGATCGGCAGCGGCGCCCACCAGGTGAGCACGATGCCCAGGGTGACCGCGGTGCCGATCAGCGCCGGGATCTGTCGGGTGGCGACCCCGGTGAGCAGCTGATAGCCCATCGAGATCTCCCACTCCCGGGACCGGACCTTCTGCACCAGCGCCGCGGTCGCCGGATCCTCCATCTCGGTCAGATCAGGGTCGTGCGACAGCGCCCAGCCGATCCGCAGCGTCACCTCCCGACGGATCGGGCCGTCGGCCAACTCGAAGCCGGTCTGGCCGAGCACCGAGGTCACGTTGCTGATCGCCAGCGCGAGCAACAGGACGATCAGGACGACGACGTACGGCCGGTCCAAGCCGTTGCGGATCACCCCCAGGGCGCCGCCGATCGCCCGGCCGGTGAGCACCGGGATGACGATCGCGGTCGCCGCTCCGAGCAAGGCCGCCGCCACCGCGATGACCGTCGACTTCCGGGCGACCCGTAGGCCGAACCGCAGGATCCCGAACATCCATCACCCCCACCACCATCCATCACCACCCTGTGACCGCTCGGGCAGCTTAGTGCGGGCCGCCGACAGTTCCGATCGGTTTTCGATCGCCCGACTATTCACCGTCTCGTTCAGCTCCGGAGACAGCCGGCCCGGGGCCACCGATCGACCCAAGATGTCGGTGCCACACGCTAGATTTCGGGTGTGAGTCAGACGCCCGATCAGACGCCCGAACTGTCCGAGGAAACCGCTCGTGCTGCCGCCGGTGCCGAACCGACGGCCGAGGCCAGGCAGCGGCATGCCGAGCTGAGCGAGGCGATCGATCAGGCCCGCTGGCGTTACTACGTGCTCGACCAACCGACGATGTCCGACGCCGAGTTCGACAAGACCCTGCGCGAGTTGGAGAGCCTGGAGGCGGAGTTCCCGGGACTGCGGACACCGGATTCGCCGACGCAGAAGGTCGGCCCGCCGCCGTCGTCGACCTTTGCGGCCGTGCAGCATCCGCAGCGACTGCTCAGCCTGGACAACGCGTTCAGCGCCGAGGAGCTCGACCGATGGGCGCAGCGCGCGATCCGTGAGCTCGGACAGCAACAGATCGAAAAGTCCGGCTTCCTCTGCGAGCTCAAGATCGACGGACTGGCGATCGACCTGGTTTACGAGGGCGGCAAGCTGGTCCGGGCGGCGACCCGCGGCGACGGCCGGGTGGGGGAGGACGTCACCGACAACGTCAAGACGATCAAGCCGATCCCGCAGTGGCTGACCGGCGATGATCTCCCCGCGCTGCTCGAGGTGCGCGGTGAGGTGTTCTTGTCGGTGGAGTCCTTCGAAAAGCTCAACGAGTCGCTGGTCGCCGACGGCAAGGCGCCGTTCGCCAATCCGCGCAACTCGGCGGCCGGCTCGCTGCGGCAGAAGGATCCGCGGATCACTGCCAGCCGCAACCTCGGGTTCATCGCGCACGGCATCGGGGCTGTCGAGGGGTTCGAGGCCGATCGGCTGTCCCAGGTCTACGACGGGCTGGCCCGTTGGGGATTGCCGGTCAGCAGTCATACCAAGCTGTGTACGACGCTGGACGAGGTCTGGGACTACATCGGCTACTTCGGCGAGCATCGACATTCGGTGGAGCACGAGCTGGACGGTGTGGTGATCAAGCTCGACCAGCGCACCGTGCAAGATCAACTCGGATCGACCTCACGGGCGCCGCGCTGGGCGATCGCCTACAAGTACCCGCCCGAAGAGGTCAACACCAAGCTGCTGGACATCAAGGTCAACGTCGGCCGCACCGGCCGGGTCACGCCGTACGGGGAGATGGAGCCGGTGGTCGTCGCCGGCTCGACGGTGGGTTTTGCGACGCTGCACAACGCCAGTGAGGTCAAACGCAAGGGCGTGTTGATCGGCGACACGATCGTGCTCCGCAAGGCCGGTGACGTGATCCCCGAGATCGTCGGGCCGGTGGTCGAGTTGCGGGACGGCAGCGAGACCGAGTTCGAGATGCCGACCCACTGCCCGGCCTGCGGGACCGAGCTGCGGCCGGAGCAGGAGGGCGACGCCGACATCCGCTGTCCGAACACCCGGTCCTGCCCGGCGCAGTTGCGGGAGCGGCTGTTCCACCTGGCGGGCCGGTCCGCGCTGGACATCGAGATGCTCGGTGGCCAGGCCGCCGGGGCGCTGCTGGACAACGAACTGTTGACCGACGAGGGCGACCTTTTCGATCTCGACGCCGACAAGCTGGTGCAGGCAGAGCTGTTCCGGACCAAGGCCGGCAACCTGACCGCGAATGCCCGCAAGCTGCTGGACAACCTGGACGAGGCGAAACAGCGGCCGCTGGACCGATTCCTGATCGCGCTGTCGATCCGGCACCTCGGCCCGGGGGTCGCTCCCGATCTCGCCGACGCCTTCGGCGACATCGACAAGATCGCCGCCGCCGACGTCGAGGCACTCACCGAGGTCGAGGGGGTCGGCCCGACCCTGGCCCAGGCCATCGTCGACTGGTTCGCCGTCGACTGGCATCGCGACATCGTCACGAAATGGAAGGCCGCCGGCGTCCAGATGGTCGCCGAGGAGCGTGAGCTCGGCGAGCAGACCTTGGCCGGGTTGACCTTCGTGGTCACCGGCACCATCTCCGGCTACACCCGGGACAGCGCCGCCGAAGCCATCACCAGCCGCGGCGGCAAGGTGTCGGGGTCGGTGTCGAAGAAGACGGCGTACGTGGTGGTCGGGGAGTCGCCCGGATCCAAGTACGACAAGGCCGTCTCGCTGAAGGTGCCGGTCCTGGACGCCGAAGGGTTCGAGGTGTTGCTGAACGCTGGACCGGACGCCGCCTCCGAGGTTGCCCGAATCGGCGAGGACGCCTGAGATTGCTGTCGACTGGCTGGTCGTCGACGGTGTGCCTCGTCAAACCTCTCCGAGCGCGGGGGCTGCCAGTCTGCTGCTACCTGCGCTGATTACTCGGTCGACGCTTCCGCCGAATGATCATGATCAGCGAGTCACCGGAGAACCCGGATCGTGTTGCGTATGGCGCCCGTTGAGCGGGCAGGAGAGCCGGGCGGGTGCTGCGGGCACACACGGCACCGCCTACGGGTGCCGGCCAGCTGCCGCCCGGTGGTGGAACGTCCTGCGGGCAGGCGGTCACTCAAGCTGGGAGCGAGCCTGGCCAGCGACGATCTCATCAGAGTCGCCGGCGAGCTTCTTGACGAGATCCAGGCGTTCTGGGTGCGAGGTGAGGATTTCCCATCGGACCTCGGCGGACCGGTCGTTTGCCAGTCGGGTGAGAGTGGTGGCGCTGAGCCGGCGGGTCGCGACTGTTGCGGCTCGCACCGGGGCTAAGGGGTCCTTGGCGAGTTTCTCCAGCTCGACCAGCGGAAGGTGCCCGTTCAGTGCCGCGGATCCTCGGACCATCGGGTGTGGATCGTGCGTCAACGCGATCAGGAGCTCGACGTCCGAACAGGTGTCGGCCAGGTGTTCGCGCACTTCGTGCGCAGGATCCTGCAGAAGTGACCAACGAGTTGGATCGTCGAGATCGTCGCGTGTCGCAGCTTGGGCCCGGGTGTCGGGTCTCGATGACTGTAAAGCGACCACGGCCGCGTCCGGATTTGGACTTTCGGCGACGGCAAAGCGGACGAGGAAGTTCGTCCTCGGCGAGGGTCTTGAGCAGGTCGATCGGTGTGGATGGGTTTCCCGCGACTGCTGTGCGGACCTTCGGGGCGGCGTCCGAGGCCATCTGGCGCAGGACTGGCACCGGGGTACTTGGATTGCTGGCCGTTGCTGCGCGATCGTTGATCGTGGGCACAACGGAAGTGTGGCAGTGAGCTGGGCTCCTAGTGTGCCGATCTGGGGATCGGCGCCGCGAAGTCACCCGATCCAGCATCCGTGATCATCGATCGATCGGGTAGAGCTCGCTGCCGCCTGGTCGGGGATCCCGTGCGTACATTTGACCATCGCCTCTGGCGGTCGACAGAGTTGATCAAGCTGGAGGCTGCTTCGCCCGGCCGGCCGCGTACTCCCGTCGGTTGGCCCAGCTTAAGTCGTGCTTGTCGACCTCGATCTTCGTTGATTGATACCAGGGATCGGGAGCGGGTGGAACCAGGGCGTTGAAGGTCTCTTGGTCGAAGTCACTCAGCTCGTATTGGCTCCCGACCCCGTAGAGGATCCGAATCGGGATCACCCGGGCCGCGACATCCGCGATTCCGAACGCGCCCGATGCGAGGCCAGCGGCGACCGCGGTAGCCAGCGGGGCGGCTTGGGCGGTGCTCAGCACGAAGTGGATGATCGTTCCCGGCTGGGTGTTCTCGGGAGCGGAGTCTTGAGCTTCGAGATGGACGACTATCTCCTTGGTGGCCTGAGCGCTCAACTCTGCGATGACTTGGTCGAGGCAGGCAGGACGGGGTCCTTCATCGAGGTCGGCACGGTAGATAACCTCGATCCTCGTCGCCAAGTCGGCGGTGGCGGTGAGAGCGTCGAGCAGTGCGTCAGCCGGCGCCATGTCGGTCAGATGCGTTACGACTTGGCTAGCCCAAGCGACTACCCGCTCGCGCGGGCTCATGAAGAAGCTCGGCTTGTCGTGCACGTCGTCGAGGACTGCGACCAGCAGCTTCACGAGCGCGAGGCGGAGCGCGTCGCCGGCGTCGTCCTTGGGTAGACTCTCTGCGAATCGCCGACTCTTGTCGACGACGAGGACGACGCGGTCCGGGTTCGCCTGGCTGAGTAGCGCTGTGAGCGCCGCTGGCTGTCCACGCCCGACCTCGTCTGTCGCCTTCGCCACCTCGAGGTCGGAGACATCGTGGGACGGGATCCCCATTGCGAAGTACCGGTCGAAGTACCGGGCGTCGCTGATGCGACGGTCTGAAGAGGCGTAACTCACGCCGCGAGAACGCAGCTTTGGGAACAGGTCAGTTAGTAGCGTTCGGGCGTCAGCCCGTGAGCGAGTTGGCACCGTCTCGAGCAGAGGTTCGATGTCGAACGGCTCGTATTCAATGCCGCTTGTGCTGTGTTTGAGTTTGTCAGTGTGCCCGGAAATCAGCTGATCGCGCCATCGCGGAAGTTGCTGGTACAGGGTCGGGAACGCTGTGCGAAGCAGAGTGAGGACGATGACGTCCTCATCATCGATTTCCTCTGGCTGGACTAGGGGTATGTGGTGTCGCAGCTGCGCGAGATAGCGGTCGATGGCACGGGGAGTACCGAGCACAGACCGGTACACCTCGACGAGATGCCCAAGTCGCTCGCCGTTCGGTTGCGGTCGTCCCGCGTCGGCAAGCGTCGCGGAAAGACCTGCGTCGAGCCGGGCCAGCAGCTGTGTGGACAGCAACGGGGGCACCACGAGCGGGTACTGGACGATCTTTTCCATGAAGCGGGCCGCGGCACCGTCGTCCTCGCCGACAAGGTTCGCCTCGGAGAGAGCCTGGAACAATGTTCCCTCGTCGTAGGCGAGCAGGTAGTGCACCCCAGGGAACCGACCAAGAAGCCGGACGACTTTGAGAAGCGCGAGCAGCTCCTCGGTCTGCAATCGATCGATGTCGTCGGCGATCATCAGGACCGGCGTGCCCAGCTTTTTCAACTCGTCTGCGGCTGTGTTGAACGCCTTGTCCCACGGAGTCTGCTTCTTCAGTGCTGCTCCAAGGGAGCTCGCCGCTGATGCTGCTGCGCCGCCGACCCACGGGATGGCGTTCGCCGCTGGCGCCGCGACCTGCACGAGCGTGCCGAGTGCATTACGAATCTGCTTGGACCGGCCCGGGAGCGATTCGCTCAACGATGCGTAGAAGTCGCTGAGCAGCCCGGTAACGTCGCCGGTCGCCCATGGTGTGAACCGGGCGACCTGCCAACGTGGGCAAGTTGCGTCGAGTTCCTCGGAGATCATGCCCAGCATTGAGCTCTTCCCGCTACCCCAGGGGCCGGTGAGCCCGAAGACGATCGAGTCCTCCCAAGAGTGGCTGTTCGCAATCAAACTGGCGGCGTGGACGGCGTAGTCAGTACGACCGAGCTCGTCCTCGCTCTTGGCCGTGATCGGCGCGTCAGTCCAGGGCATGGGCATGTTGCAAGTTTCGACTCAAAAGCTCGGCCATGGTCGGTGGCACGCCGGGTTGGGCAGCGCTCGGTTGGGGGTGCGAGTACTTGGTCGACGATCGTGACCGGACAGGTAACCATGCGCTGAGAGTCCTGGAGGTTGCCAGGAGACCTCGCCCGCTCGAACAATCGATTAGCCGTCGGAAAAGCTGTCCCGAAATGCGCATACTGTCCCGCGACGCACTCGAATCGAGCAGACTGATGCTGCGGGTTGCTCGCAAGGCAAAGGAGTGTGTAACACAATGAGAAAACCGTCGCTCTACGACCTGGCCATCCCAGCTAAGCAAGTGTCGCCCGATCCGCGACCAGATCCTTCTCCCGACCCGCGTCCCGATCCACGGCCCAACCCAGGCACCGTGTACACGGCCGCTGTGGAGACGATCGACAACGATCGAGCCACGTTGCTTCTTTCCGCTGGCGTCGTGCGCTGACGGTGCCACTCATCATCGGAGATCCCGCCGATCCACATGTGGCAGCGGTTGTGGATGCGATGCACTCCAAACCGCTAATGGTCGACGCGGCAAGCATCCTCGAGTCGGCCGTAACAATTAGCGCAAATTATGTTGACGTCGCCGGTATCGAGCTGCAGGCGACGCACGCATGGCTGCGCAGGCTCGCACCTGCCGTGTGGGCGAGCGCAATCGATGCACCAGGTGCGGACCAAGCCTCCCATGCCGCCGCGATAGCTGCCCTTGCCGCTATCATTCGCGACCCTCGGTTCACGTGGTTGACAGCGCTAGACCAGTTCGGCAAATCTGAGAACAAGGCCGTGCAATATCGCCAAGCATCTGCTGCTGGCGTTCCGGTACCGAAATGGCTCATCACGACCGATCCGAACTCAGTCCCCAGCACTGGCACCTGGGTAGTGAAGCCACTAGGCCCCGGTTCGTTTATCGACGGCACGGGCCTTGGGCGCATCGTCCCGACCAGACTTGTCGATATCACCGACCCGAACGTTATTGCTGCCGCTCCGTTCATCATTCAGCAGCTCATCCCGGCGACCATTCACGCTCGTGTCGTCACGGTCGGTGACAATGTGTGGTCCGCAACCCTCCCTGCGGAGAATCTCCCACTCGACTGGAGGCTCTCGTCGGAGAGCCATCGCGCATTCACCCGAGTGCCTACCCCAGACCACGTACACGACCTGGCTCGCGAGGCGGCCCGCAGCAATGGTGTCGGTTTCACCGCACAAGATTGGATCCGGGACACCTCCGGGAGTTGGTGGTTCGTCGACCTCAACCCCGCAGGACAGTGGTTGTTTCTACCGCCTGAGGTCGCTGAGCCGGTTACTGCGGCGATCGCAGCCTTCCTGGACAACCACCGATGAAGGGGCTCTGCCACCGTTTCCGCCAAGTTACTCTGGGGCTGCGCAAGTCCGAGGCATGGCTATTCCTCGCCTACGTCACCATCACGTTCCGACCTGGCGCGGCACCGCCGGCACATCCGCAACACGAGCAGGGGCAACCCGATCCGCTTCCAGACGGGTGGGGGGACGGCTACCAGCTCTACATCGATGAAGCACGGCTCGACTCCGCTAATCAACTTGCCGAGAAGCGGGACATCCGAGCGCGGGCACAGGTCATGCTCACAACCGCCATCGTCTTGGGAGGTGCGATCATCGCCTCCTATGGCAGCAAGTGCGATTTGCACTGGCTCGGCCGGCTCGTTTACGGCCTCGCGGGACTCTGCACGACCCTGGCTGGGCTGGCCGCAGGCGGCATGATTTCGGCGCGCTCAGACATCGGCACGGTGAATCTCTCTGCACTGCCGGACAACGACGCCGACGAACTCCGCCGTGCGATCGCTAACGGGTACGCGAGTACACGCAGGGTCGGTGCTGAAACCATCGCCACCCTCGTAACGGCGCTTCGCGACTGCGTACTCGTCCTGGTTATCGGTGCTGGCCTTCTCGCGGTCGCCCACCTCTGGCTCTAAGCCGGCGCTGCCCGCTGATCGATCGGATTCGGGCACCTGATCACCCGCTTAGCTCGGTGCCCGGTGAGGCTGCCCGATAATCTGCCTGGCGACGGCCGGCTATCGGGCGGCGGGCTGCAGCGTCGACCTGGGAACGGCTTGCGGGCGGAACTTGGTGGCGGATCGAGCGTCTGTCACATAGCTTCGTCGCCGTGACCGCCCATGACGAGCTGACGCCGACGCCCTTCGTCCCCTGGGATGAATACTGGGCTGTTCGGCACGACGAGGAGCTTTGGACCCCGTGGATTCGGTGGGCGCTGGAGCTGGCCGAAGTCGCCGCTGATGATGTCGCAATCCTGAAGCCGTCGCAGTATCCGACGGCGCGCTGCGGGGACGTGATCGTCACGATCTATCCCGACGCGTCGTTCGTGTTTGACCTGGAACGCGAGGCGCACACCTTGCTTTCTGCCAGTGATCTGCCGATCCCCAGCCTCGTTGCTGCGGGCACCTTTCCAACGCAGCCAAAGGAGCCCATCTGGCAATGGTTGATTGAGTCCGTGGCGGCCGGGATTCCGTGGAATCGTGCGCGGGCCGAGCTGGCTCCCGCCAAGGCTTCCCGTGCTGCGGAGGCCGTCGGCTCTGCGTTGCGCAGTCTCCACCGGACCCCACACGCGGCTGGCCGGATATTGAACCTTGATTGGGCGAGCTTCGACGAGTTGATCGAGGACGAGGTCAAGGAGCTTGGTCAGAACGACGGTCGATTGGCCCTGTTTCCTGATCGCTTTCTGCCGGGTCTGCTTGAGCTTGCTCGGTCGACGTACGGGACGATCGACACCGGCACAGTCTCGACGATCCTGCATGGGGATGTGCATGGTGACAATGTCTTCATCGAGCCTGCCACCGGGGAGCTGACGTCGATCATCGATCTGAACGAGATGAGAGTGGGCGATCCCTGGTACGACCTGGCGGATGCCGCCTTTCGTCTTCTGCGAGGTCGACCCGGCCTGATCTGCCAGCTGCTCAGGGGCTACGGAGCGGATCTGCTTAAGCCCGAGCCGCTCGCGCTGCGGCTACTCGGATGGGGCCTCGTACACGACTTCGACGGGTTGACAGCAACGATCAAGGAGCGGGGTATTCCAGATGGGATCGATGATGTTCAGCAGCTCGCCGGCCACCTCAGCGGTCTGACTGCACCCTGAAGTCGACCCGAGCGCCAGGACCGGATGCCCGGTCGGCGATCCCCAGTGACACAATGATTCCACGCTGACCGGCATGCCCGGTGACGTTGCCCGGGCTGCCTGCCCGGCACGGTCCACTTGCGGACGGCTGCCGCTGGCCTCGGCCGGGGAACCCGCTACGGGCGCGTGGAGCTGCCACGGCGAGACTACTTGAGGTTTATGGCGCTGATCTCGAAGAGCGGCAATACCCCGAGATGTCTTGCCAACGCCGCGGCTCAGCCCTCGGCTTCCGCAACCTCACCAACTACATCGCCAGAGCCTGCTCGAAACCGGCGGATTCAGACCACTCCCACACCCTGGAATGTGAAGAGCCAGTTTAGCGCAGCAGTGCCTCGACGAGATCTGTACCCAACCGGCCGATCGGATCTACCTCCAGCTGATACTCAACGTATCGACCACGGCGTTGTGTCGTGACCAGTTTGGCGGCGCGCATGACGGCCAGATGTCGCGAAATCTCCGGTGCCGTGAGCTGCCAACTGTCGCCGAGTTCGCCTGTCGTCTGCGCGCCCCGGAGCAGGCTTCGTAGGATCCGCAGCCGGATTGGGTGATCAAGTGCATGGAGCCGAGCCTGGATCGTTTCGAGTTCCAGGGCCTCGACGGCTCCGCTGGCTACATCGATCGGATACTGAACCACCGGCCGCCAGCCACGGGGACTGCTGCACGAACTGGTGACAGTTGGGTTAGGCCGCCTGTGTGGCGGGTGTGTTCATGATCAGCTCGCGTTCGATGGGTGTCAACCCGTGGAGTCGGTCTTGGCGTCGTCGGCGGTGGTAGGTGCGTTCGATCCAGGTGATGATCGCGATCCGCAACTGGACACGGCTTGTCCAGATGTGGCGGTCCAGGACGTTCTTTTGCAGCAGGGCGAAGAACGATTCCATCGCCGCGTTGTCGCCGGCGGCTCCGACCTGACCCATCGATCCGGCCAGGTCATGACGGCGCAACGCTCGAACGAACTTCCGGCTACGGAATTGCGATCCTCGGTCCGAATGCAGAACGCAGCCGGCCACGTCGTGGCCGTCACGTTGGCGTCGTCGGACCGCTGACTCCAGCGCCTGAATGGCTAGCCGGGACCTCATCCGGTCGCTGATGGAATAGCCGACGATCCGGTTGGAGTAGACGTCCTTGACCGCGCACAGATACACCTTGCCCTCACCGGTGGGATGTTCGGTGATATCGGTCAACCACAACTGGTTCGGCCCGGCAGCGGTGAAGTCGCGGTGGACCAGGTCGTCGTGGACCGGTGGGCCAGGCTTCTTGCCGTTCTTGCCGCGTTTCTTACCGAACACCGACCACCACTGCTGATCTCGACAGATCCGCCACACCGTCCGGTCACAACCGGCTTGTCCGACGGCGCGGGCTTCGTCGGCCAACAGGCGATGCCCGAACTCCGGGTCGTCTCGGTGAGCATCGAAAACGGCGTCGGCCAGATAGGCCCGGGACAGTTCTTGGTCGGTGATCGGATCGGCCAGCCACCGGTAATAGGGCTGGCGGGCGATCTTGAGGACCCGGCACGTCACCGTGACGGGGATGCCGTCGACGGCCAACTCGCGGACGAGCGGGTACATCATTTCCCCGGCAGGTTCGCCTGGGACAGATACGCCGCGGCCCGACGCAACACCTCGTTCTCCTGCTCCAGCAGCCGATTCCGACGCCGCAACTCCTTCAACTCAGATGACTCCGCCGAACTCGTCCCGGGCCGGCGGCCGTCCTCGATATCGGCTTTGGCCAGCCAGTTCCGCAGGCAGGAATCACTGATGCCGAAGTCCTTCGCGACCTGACTGATCGGAGCATCACCCTTGCGGGCGACGGCCACGACATCATCGCGGAACTCTCGTGGATGGGGTTTGGGCACGATCAACATCCTTCCAGTGATGCCCACAGACATCACAGATCAGATGTCACCTACTCGTGCAGCAGTCCCGTCTGCGTCGTCCTTTGCGTAGCGGAATCCGCGCGCGAGGTAGTTGGGGATGGTGTGGGTGTGTTCATCGGGGATGGTCCAGATCCAGACCCGTGTCGTGGCGCGACCATTGGGCGCTGTCGTCTCCCAGAGTCGCCGTGTCAGACGGCTGAGGAGATCGCCGCCGATCCCGCGACCTTGGAGCTGCGGCAATACGCCGATGACGACGAAGCCTGCGTCACCGTCGCCCGGCTGTCCGGTCTCGGCCATGCCGACGTTTTGACCGTCTAGCCGTGCGACCCAGGCGCCCACGCCTGGTTGATCGAGCTCATCGATCCATTCTTGATCGGTCCAACTGTTTCGACCGCCTCCACCGATCGGATCCCAGATTTGTCGATAGAGATCGCCGATCAAGCCGCCGTTGCGAGCAGGAACCTCGGTGATCGTCAGGTCGGCCTGACGGTGGCTTTCAATGAGCTGGCTGGAGTCGGTCATCTCCAGTACGACGCCGGTCCTGGTCATCCGCTGAGCCTAGGTCGGTCTGTCCTGCGCGTGCACTTGAATTGCCCCAGGGGCGCCCGGTGATGGATCGTCTGTGACACAGCGATTCGGCGCTGACCGGCGTGCCCGGTCAGGTTGCCCGGAGGGTCTGCCCGGCACGGTCCGCTTGCGGGCGGCGCCCGCTGGCGCCTGCCAGAGAACCGCTTGCGGACGGGACCTGTTGACGGTTGCTGGAATTCAGCGAACAGACAAGGACGAAATTCGATCAGAGTCCGCTCGAGCTCGATGGCTAGCGGTGTAAGAAGGTCGCATGCGGGGGCGATTGCTGTTCTTCACCATCATGCTGGTGTTCATCGTGACTGCCCTGGGTGTCGGGGTCGTCAGCAGCTTGATCGAGGACGATGGTGATCTCTCCACTGTCACCCTCGGGTCCGGACTCGTCGTGTGCGCCTTCGGGTTGCTGTTGAGCGAGCTTGGTCGACATCGCGGCGGACACATCCCCTCGGTGTGGGTTGTTGTCATCATCGTTGCGTCAGCGGCTGCACTGGTTGTCGCGTGCCTACAGGTCATCCTCGACTATCGAGACGTCCGTAAGGTCGTCATCTCGATAGTGGCGGCAGCAGTCGTCATCACGAACTCCATCTACGTAGTCAGTGGCAACCGCCGTGGGCGATTGGGCATGGACAGGCAACCACGTTCAGACAGTCAGCCACCCTCCGATCGACACTCGAAGTAGCGCGAGCCCGGCCGGGCGATCCCGTCTGAGATACCGCCGCGCTCACGCCCGTTGGGGTTATCGATGGGGTGAGCAGCATCGTGTTGCTCCCCGGTCTGAGTGCCGGGGTTTGCTCAGGAGGGCTGAGTGATGACGGAATTGCTGGTCGGCTATGCACGGGTGTCGACCGAGGATCAGGATCTGACGGTTCAGCGTGAGGCGTTGCAACGTCTGGGTGTCGGTGTGGATCGGGTCTATGTTGATCATGGTTTGACTGGTACGAGTCGGGATCGTCCGGGGTTGCGGCAGGCGATGGCGGCGTGTCGATCTGGTGACACGTTGGTGGTGACGAAGCTGGACCGGTTGGCCAGGTCGGTGCCGGATGCGCGGGCGATCGGGGAGGAGTTGACGACGGCTGGGGTCCGGTTGAGTCTGGGTGGCTCGGTCTATGACCCCAACGACGCGATCGGTCGGCTGTTGTTCAACGTGTTGGCTATGGTCGCTGAGTTTGAAGCCGATCTGATCCGGATGCGGACCGTGGAAGGGATGCGGGTCGCGAAGGCGAAGGGGCATCTGCGGGGGAAGTTGCCGAAGTTGAGTGTTCGGCAGGAAGCTCATCTGGTCGAGTTGATGAACTCGGGCCGGTACAGCACCGGTGAAGTGGCGGAGTTGTTCGGTGTTGCGCGGTCGACGGTATATCGGGCACAGCAGCGTGCCCTGGCGAAAGGCGCCGGAGCAGCGGCGGCTGATCGCGACTGGGTAGCCGCTGAGAAGCCGGACCCTGGTTCCGGGCCCGTCGTTGCCGTGTGACCGGGTCGTGCCCGTTGAAGCTGCCCGGACGTGTGACCGGCAACGAGCGTGTCCGGGCAGCCCACGACGCGGCCTCAGGACGAACGCTGATCGGGCGGCGTCCCCGGGGCAGGGGAGTCCGCGCGGGGCCTTCCCGGTTGCGGGCGCCGCTCCCCGGTCTCAATCTTCCCGTGTCCATCACCCACCTACGTGAATCCTCGTTCCCTGAGGTGGGAGAACCAACCTGGCAGCCCTCGTGGTCTGGGAGCCCGGACAGCTCAATCGGATGACGTGAGGCCCCGGATGTTCGCACCGGGCGGTTGCCTTGCAGTCCGCTCACGCAACCACCTAGTGGTGCCAGCAGCCATGCCCCGCGACTTGGGCGTCTGGTGCACGGGGACCACGATCAGCGAAGCCTCACCCTCCAGGGACCACTTGATGGCGTGATAGACCGCTGACAGCGATTCGGTGCTGTCCACGGCGACCAGCCGGGCGCCACAAGCCGAGCCTCGTGCCACGGCCCCTCCAGGTCAGGCAGGTCCTCCGAGGTCCAAGCGAGATACACAGTCATGCCTTCATCTTTCATGACATGTACGGATTCTTCTTGGCGTGATGCCTCCGAGCCCGCGCGGCAGCCTGACGGCACACCGGCCGCCCGCACCCAGCTCATGTCCGCTCGAGCCGCCGCGAGAGGTAGGGCGCGGTCGCGCTGCCCTCGGCCCTCGCGATGTCGGCCGGCGTGCCGGTCGCGACAACCCGACCGCCGGCATCTCCTCCGCCCGGACCGAGATCGATGACCCAGTCCGCGGTGGCGATCGCGTCGAGGTCGTGCTCGACGAGGACCACCGTGTTGCCGGCGTCGACGAGCCGGTGCAGCTGGCGCAGCAGCAGAGCGATGTCTGCGGGGTGGAGTCCGGAGGTCGGCTCGTCGAGCAGGTAGAGGGCATGGCCGCGGTGAGCGCGCTGGAGCTCGGCGGCGAGCTTGATGCGCTGTGCCTCCCCGCCGCTGAGCTCGGTCGCCGGCTGTCCAAGTCGCAAATAGCCCAGACCCACCTCGCGAAGCGTCTGGAGGCTGCGTGCGGCGGCCGGTACGTCGGCCAGGAACGTGGCGGCGTCGTCGACGGACAGGTCGAGGACCTCCGCGATGCTCTTGCCGCGGTAGGTGATCTGGAGCGTCTCGGGGTTGTAGCGATCGCCGTGGCACGTCGGGCAGGGAGCGTAGGTGCCAGGCAGAAACAGTAGCTCGACGGAGACGAATCCCTCGCCCTGACAGGTCTCGCAGCGGCCCCCGGCGACGTTGAAGGAGAAGCGGCCGGCGCCGTAGCCGCGGGCCCGGGCCGCGTCCGTGGCGGCGTACAACTTCCGCACGGCATCGAACATCCCCGTGTAGGTCGCGAGGTTGGACCGCGGCGTCCGGCCGATCGGGCGCTGATCGACCAATACCAGTCGGTCGAACGACTCACGAGCAGTCGGGTCCTCGGCCAGGACCTGGGTGACCAGGGTCGACTTGCCGGACCCGGACACCCCGGTGACGGCGGTCAGCACGCACAGCGGGATATCGACGGACAGGTCGCGCAGGTTGTGGCGATGTACGCCGGTCAGTCGCAGCCAGCCCTGCGGGGCCCGCGCATCGTGCACGAGCCGCTCAGCGCGACCGAACAGGTAGGCGCTCGTGACCGACTCAGTCACGTCCTCCAGGCCCGCGACAGGGCCGCTGTGAAGCACTCGACCTCCGGCCTCGCCCGCACCCGGGCCGATATCGACGACCCAATCTGCTCGTCGTACGACGTCGAGGTCGTGCTCCACGACGAACAGTGTGTTGCCGGACGCCTTGAGGCGGTCCAGGACATCCAGCAGCGGCTCCGCGTCGGCCGGGTGCAGGCCGGCGAAGGGCTCGTCCAGGACGTAGACGACTCCGAACAGACCCGAACGCAGCTGGGTGGCGATCCGCAGGCGCTGCGCCTCTCCGGGCGACAGCGTCGTCGAGCTCCGTCCCAGGCTGAGATAACCCAGGCCCAGATCGAGGAGCACCTCGACGCGCGCGACCAGGTCAGTGCAGATCCGCGCCGCGACCGCTTCGGCACCCGCGGGCCGCTCAGCGACCGGGCGCAGCAGAGCCACCAGCGCTGTGAAGGGCAGGTTGTTGACCTCGGCGATCGAACGCCCGAGAAAGGTCACCGCGAGGGCCTCGGGCCGTAGTCCACTGCCCTGGCAATCCGGGCAGGGCGCTTCCTCCACGAACCGCATGGCCCGCTTGCGCATCCGCTCGCTCGTGGAGTCGGCCAGCACGTGCATGACGTGGCTGCGCGCGCTCCAGAACTTCCCGTAGTAGCCGTGGTCGACGCGACCTGGTTCCGGCTCGATGAGCACCGAGGGCTGCTCGTCGGTGAACAGCAGCCAGTCGCGGTCCCGCTTCCTGAGACTGTGCCACGACTTGTCGACGTCGATGCCGAGCCCCATCACGATGCTGCGCAGGTTGGCGCCCTGCCACGCGCCCGGCCAGGCGGCGATCGCCCCTTCACGGATGCTCAGTGACGGGTCCGGGACAAGCAGCTCCTCGGTGACGTCGTGGACGACGCCCAGGCCGTGGCAGCGCGCGCACGCGCCCGCGCTGGTGTTGGGCGAGAACGCCTCGGCCGCGAGGTGATCGGCACCAGCCGGGTAATCGCCGGCCCGCGAGTAGAGGATCCGCAGCAGGTTGGACAGCGTGGTGATGGTGCCGACCGACGAGCGTGAGGTGGCCGCGCCCCGGCGCTGCTGAAGCGCGACCGCAGGCGGCAGGCCGGTGATCTCCTGGACGTGCGGGGCACCGACCTGCTGCAGCAGCCGGCGCGCGTAGGGCGCGACCGACTCGAAGTAGCGGCGCTGCGCCTCGGCGTACAGCGTTCCGAAGGCCAGCGACGACTTCCCCGACCCAGAGATCCCGGTGAACGCCACCATCACGTTGCGAGGAATGTCCACGTCAATGTTGCGCAGGTTGTTCTCATTGGCACCGCGGACACGCACAAAGCCATCGGTCGCATCGGTGGTCACGTGCTGCCCCCGTCGGTCGCTCTCGGTTTGCTCTACAGCAAAGTATCGCGTTCCCCGAAGAGTGCTTGAGACTCCCACAGCGAAACGGGCCCGCCCTCCGAAGCCCACTGTGAGTTGGTGTACGCAAGCATCAAGGTCGGCGAGTGGGTGAGGAGCACCGTATGTGTGACGATGATCTCGGCAATGCGGATGAGCAAGCAGCCGAAGACACAGCAGATCGGTCGGTCGGAACGCTGGAGTTGTTCTTCGACCTGGTCTTCGTCTACGCGATGTCGCAGGTCACTGTCCTGATGCTCGCGGACATCTCCTGGGGGGGCGGGGGGCGGCCGCGGGATTCTGGCGCTCGCTGCTGTGTGGTGGGCGTGGGCCTGCTACGCCTGGCTGACGAACACTTCCGACCACGACGGACCCGGGCCTCGCCTGCTGCTCTTTCTCGCGATGGCGGCCATGCTGATGGCCGCGGTCGCGCTGCCGCAGGCGTTCGGCGCGCGGGCGCTGGTCTTTGCGCTTGCATTCCTGGCGGTCCGACTGATCCACGTCGTGCTGCTGGCTCTTGACGTGCGGGGCGAGGCGGACGTGGGTTCGGCCGCGCTGCGACTAGTCCCCACCCTGCTCGCCGGCCCGGCAGTGCTGGTGGCCGGCGGCGTTCTTCGACGCGCCAGAACGAGAGTTGCTGTGGATCGTGGCCGCGGTGATGGATCTGTCGGGGCCGGTCCTGGTCGGGACCACCGGTTGGAGCGTGACACCTGCCTACTTCGTGGAGCGGCACGGGCTGATCATCATCATCGCGCTGGGTGAGGCGATCGTCGGGGTAGGCGCTGGCGCCGAAGCCGCTCTTCCGCGCCCGAGTGTTGTGACGGCCGTCCTCCTCGCCGTGCTGATCGCGGCCGGTCTGTGGTGGTCCTACTTCGGATATCTGCGCGGCGGTGCCGAACGACGGCTGCGCGGCACCACTGATCGGGAGCGGTCAAGGCTCGCGCGCGACTCCTACAGCTACCTTCATCTGCCGCTCGTGGCCGGGTTGGTGTTCTTCGCTCTCGGGGTGCACGAAGCAGTCGCGGCACCGGGGGAACCACTCCCCTTGTTGCCGGCCGTCGCCCTGGCCGGTGGCGTCGCGATGTTCTACGTCGGCGACGTCGCCTACCGATGGCGCGACCACCACCAGCTCGCCACCGGTCGCCTGGTGGCCGCAGTGGGGGCTGCTTCGCTGATCCCGGTCGCGGTGGTGGCGCCTGCTTCGGCGGCGCTCGCCGGGCTAACCCTCGTCTGCTTGCTGCACACCAGCTGGGAACTCTGGCACCACCCGGCGATCGGCCCGGTCGACGACTCCTGATCGTCCAGTGCCATCGCCGCGCAGGCTCTCGCAACTACGGCTTGGGACTACCTCACCGCACGGCGTTTCGCAGGGGCTCGCCGACGGAGGCACGGCGCAGTCGCCACGCGCGTGTCGCCAGGTGGAGGTTGAGTTGTGCCTCGACGTCGTTGAGGTCGTGGCCCGAGATCTCGGTGATGCGGCTGATTCGGTAGCGCAGTGTGTTGCGGTGGATGGTGAGCGTCGTTGACGTGTCGGCGTACTTGCCCCCGTGGTCAAGGTAGGCCGCTAGCGTGGGGACGAGCTCGGTGCCGTGGCGACGGTCGTAGCTCAATAGGTCGCCGAGCCAGTCCCTGATGAGGCGCTCGACTTCCTCAGCGTTGCCGTCGAGGGCGAGCAGCCGGTCTACTCCCAAGTCGGCGTAGGCGATGAAGCCATACGGATCGTGGGACTGCTGACGAGCCCTGAGTGCTCGT
The DNA here is from genome assembly GCF_900105385.1 of Microlunatus soli. Lineage (NCBI taxonomy): Bacteria > Bacillati > Actinomycetota > Actinomycetes > Propionibacteriales > Propionibacteriaceae > Microlunatus > Microlunatus soli. The sequence goes on from NZ_LT629772.1 coordinate 6,119,627, forward strand.
TGGGCTTGCTCATACGCACGTGGGATCTGTTCCGGCGAGTTGGCCGGCTCCCCCTTGGCGATCACACCGTTGGTGTCGCCGTAGGCGCGCGACAAGTCGTTGAACAAGCGGCCCATGTCGACACCTCGATGGGCGAGGGCGACGACCAGTCCCCGGTTCCGGACGACCAAGCAGGGCAGTCGCTGACGAGCCATGGCCATCCGGAGGTGATCGACGTCGCGGTCGTGCCCGCGGTGACCCCGCTCGGAGGACCATGCGCACACAATCAGGTCGTGCGGAACGCCAAGGTCGTGGCCCTGAGCGGATGCCCGGTCCACGGCAACGTCGGCCGGGAGCCCTTCAAGAAGGTCGTCGAGGAGGTCTCGACTCAGTCGGTTCTCCAGTTCATTCATCGCCGCGGCCTTAGCCCTCAGCAGCCCCAGTGCGACGCCCGCGTACCGCAGAGCGAATGATGCGTCGTCTCGGTCTTTGTCCGGTGGCACCTCGAGTTCGATCGTGCCGAGTTCGGGGCGTCCGCCGATGACCTCCTCGAGCGAGGTTCGCTCGAGGAGCGGTTGGTACCGACCGGCGACCGTGATCCGGGTCGTCTCGTGCCCGAATCTGTCCCGCAGCACGACAGCGGAGCCAGTGAGCCGGCTGAGTGAGGTGGCCACGTCGAGCTCAGTCCCGGTCGTGGATAGTCGGGCGAACTCCTCAAGCACCCCCTCACGGTGCTGCAGCGCCGCGACGGTGCGCGCCATCTCGTTATTGGCTGCATCGAGTTCGTGGGCGCGTCGGCGGTGGCGCTCGTGCACCTGCGCGTCCGCGAGCGCCGTCCCGAGGAGATCGCCCAACCGTTCGATGACGAACAGTTGTTCGGGGTCGGGCCGGGCGAAGCTGCGAAGGACCAGTCGGCCCGGGGCGCCGTTCAAGACCGCCACAGCCGTCGTCGACGTCCAGGAGTCCCCGTTGCCCTGCACGAATACCCGTTCACCGGTTGAGGGGCTCGGTTCCGCCGGCTTCGTTGGCTCCCCGGGGGGCAGGGTGATCCACTCCCGGTCCCGCTGGAAGGTGACGTGAACCAACTGGCAGCCGGTCACCGACTCGACCTCACGCTTCAGGACGTTGATGACCTCGTCCACGTCGTGACGTTGCATCATCGCCATGGACATCACCAGCAGCCCATCGAGGCGGGTGAGGGCACGCCGCAGATCCAGCTCGCCGG